>NZ_SMYJ01000046.1:0-81255 GCF_009720285.1 Bradyrhizobium sp. BR2003 | reverse complement strand
ATGGATGAAACGCTCGAGCTCCGTCTTCGGCAGCTCGCTCAACGCGCCCAGGAAGCGATTGTAGCGGGATCCCGCGGAGAGCGAGCGGATGTAGCTCTGCAGCTCCTCGCGGTCGCGCGGCTCGACGAAGCGCACCTTGACCTCGCTGCCGTTCTTGGCGCGCAGCACATCAGAGTATTGCTTGAGATCGTCGAGATGCAGCGCAAGCATGACACCCTCCTCGGGTGAAGAAATTGGCCGGCGCCCCTCATCGAGGCGGCGCCAGCGATGGCGTCCTTCTCAGGCCCGCCAGAACGGCTTCTCGGTTTCGAAAACGATGTCGCTGCGGGACATGCCGATGTCGTGCAGGTCGCGCTCGGTCCACTGTGACAGCTCACGGCGGCGCTCGTAACGCTCCCACCAGACGTGAAGGGTCTCGCCGACCTGGTTCAGCAGCCCCGATGCGTGATGATTTGGCGTATGATGATTTATCATCGATTCGTGGGTGAAAATGGACATCTGCGGCTCCTATCGGTAACCCATTCACGGTAATATCGGGCCAATTCGGTCCACTCACAAACGACACTTTGTACCGTTTCGCATGAATTAAAGTCATGCATTTGGAGACACGCCGGAGATGACTAGCCGCCTGCCTTCGCTGAATGGCCTGAGGGCGTTCGAGGCCGCCGCGCGGCACATGAGCTTCACGCTGGCGGCGTCCGAACTGAACGTGACGCAGACCGCGATCAGCCATCAGATCCGGCGGCTCGAGGAGGAGCTCGGCGTCCGCCTGTTCGTCCGCCAGAACCGCTCCCTGAGCCTGACGCCGGAGGCTACAGAATACCTTCCCGGCGTCCGCGCCGCCTTCAACGACCTCAGGCTCGCCACCGACCGCCTGCTGCGCCGGGACGATGATCACGTGCTGACCGTCTCGACGCTGGCATCGCTTGCCGCCAAATGGCTGCTGCCCAGGCTGTCGGCTTTCCAGGAGGCGCATTCCGGCATCGACGTTCGCATCACCACCTCGACCAGCCTGGTCGACTTCCAGCGCGACAAGGTCGACGCGGCGATCCGCTATGGCCGCGGCCAATGGGCCGGCCTGCGCGCCGACTGGTTGATGGCGGATGAGCTGTTTCCGGTGTGCAGCCCGTCGCTGCTGCAGGGAACCAAGCCGCTGAAATGCCCTGAGGACCTCAGGGATCACACGCTCCTGCACACCAGCAACGCCAACAGCGATGACTGGCGGCTGTGGCTGACCGCGGCGGGATTGCCGACGGATATTTCCAAGCAGCCCGGCGTCACCTTCGACCTGCTGTTCGTGACGATCCAGGCCGCGATCGACGGCATCGGCATCGCGATGGGCCGCACCTCCTATGTGCAGGACGACATCGCCAAGGGCCGCCTCGTGGTTCCCTTCAAGATTGCGCTGCCGGCAGACGCCGGCTTCTACCTGGTTTCGCCGCAGGGACGCGCCGATACGCCGAAGCTCTCCGCGTTCCGGAGCTGGCTCGGCACTACGGCGCACGCCGCGCCTTGATGCGGCGCACGCGACGGCCGGAGCTTCGGTCCTGATTGAACCAGGGCTGAGGTCCTAGATCGTTGTTTTGACGCGCTTTCTTCCCACGATCCGGCATCCCGTTCGCTCGAGACGCTCCCTGCGATTTCCACCTACGGCTTTTTTCCCATAGCCCCCGCGAGATTTCGGGTTGGTCGCGCCGGACAGGTGTGCCAAATTGCCGCACATGGCAGCTAACTGCTTCGGCCGGCGAGACAATTTGCGTCGGCCGTTTCGTCACGGGGAGGAAAGGGCGTTATGTCGCAGTCGAGTTCATCGCAAGTCCCGCAGATCAAATCGCGTCTTGGCGCCATCCTGCGCGCGACCAGCGGCAATTTCCTCGAGCAGTTCGACTTCTTCCTGTTCGGCTTCTATGCCCAGGCGATTGCGAAGGCCTTCTTCCCCTCCGAGAACGAGACCGCGGCGCTGCTCAACGCGTTCGGCGTGTTCTGGCTCGGCGCCTTGATGCGCCCGGTCGGCGCCGTCGTGCTCGGGGCCTATATCGACCGCATCGGCCGCCGCAAGGGCCTGATCGTGACGTTGTCGATCATGGCTATCGGCACCGTGGTGATCGCGCTCTGCCCGAGCTATGCGACCATCGGCATTGCTGCGCCGATCATCGTGCTGATCGCGCGCCTGCTGCAGGGCTTCTCCGCCGGCGTCGAGCTCGGCGGCGTCTCGGTCTATCTCGCGGAGATCGCCACGCCCGGCAATCGGGGCTTCTACACCTCGTTCCAGTCGGCGAGCCAGCAGGTCGCGATCTTCGTCGCCTCGATCCTCGGCTTCGTCCTCAGCGAGAGCATGCCGGCCGCGACCGTTGCCTCCTGGGGCTGGCGCATCCCGTTCTTCGTCGGCTGCCTGATCATCCCGGTGATCTTCTTCCTGCGCCGGACGCTGGAGGAGACCCCGGCGTTCCTCGCGATGAAGAAGCATCCGACCGCGAGCGAGGTGTTCGCCTCGGCGATCGCGAACTGGCGCATCGTCGTCCTCGGCATGATGATCGCGGTGCTGACCACCACCACCTTCTACTTCGTCACCGTCTACACGCCGACCTTCGGCAAGACCGTGCTGAAGCTCTCGACCCAGGATGCGCTGCTGGTGACGCTGCTGGTTGCGGTGACCAACTTCATCTGGAATCCGGTCGGCGGCGCGGTGTCCGACCGGCTCGGCCGCAAGCCGGTGCTGCTGGCGATCGCCGGCCTGTCCCTCATCACGGCCTATCCGGCGCTGCACTGGCTGGTGACCAATCCGTCGTTCGGCAAGATGCTGGCGGTCGAGATGATGTTCTCGTTCTATTTCGGCGTCTACAGCGGCACCATGCTGGGCTGCCTGGTCGAGATCGTGCCGGCGCATGTCCGCACCACCTGCTTCTCGCTGGCCTTTGCACTGGCGGCCGGGCTGTTCGGCACCTTCACGCCGTTCGCCTCGACTTGGCTGATCCAGCAGACCGGCGACAAGGCTTCGCCCGGCTACTGGCTGATGTGCGCCGCAGCGCTCGGCATCGTCGCCGCGCTGATCGTCTATCGCGGCGGCCAGACCATCGAGCAGCGCGAGACGGTTGCGGCCTGATATTCCACTTCGCGGCCGGGCGGGCTCGCTGGGCATGACTTCTTACGGAAAATCGCGACACGCTTTTCCGGATCATGCTCATGCGCCCGGCCGTGTTGCTTTCCATGCCAACAACGATAACAAGAACGCATGGTTGATCTGACGCGCAGGTTCGACGTCCTGGTGATCGGCGGCGGCAACGCCGCGCTGTGCGCTGCGATCAGCGCACGGCGCGCCGGCGCCTCCGTGCTGGTGCTGGAAGGCGCCCCGAAATTCTATCGCGGCGGCAACACCCGCCACACCCGCAACATGCGCTGCGCCCATGACGCGGCGACCGAGATCCTCACCGGCCCCTACACCGAGGAGGAATTCTGGAACGATTTGCTGCTGGTGACCGGCGGCCAGACCGATGAGGAACTGGCCCGCTTCATGATCCACGAGTCCAAGGACATCCTGAACTGGATCGTCGAACAGGGCGTGCGCTGGCAGCCCTCGCTCGGCGGCACGCTGAGCCTTGGCCGCACCAACTCGTTCTTCCTCGGCGGCGGCCGCGCGATGCTCAACGCGCTCTATCGTACCGCCGAGGAGCTCGGCGTCGACATCCTATACGATGCCGAGGTCATCGACCTCACGATCGAGGACGGCATGTTCCTTTCGGCGCAGCTGAAGCAGCCGGTCGGCGGCAAGACCGAAGTCCGTGCCTCGACCCTGGTCGCGGCCGCCGGCGGCTTCGAGGCCAACATCGAATGGCTGAAGGAGTCCTGGGGCGATGCGGCCGACAATTTCCTGATCCGCGGCACGCCCTATAATCGCGGCGCGATTCTCAAGATGCTGCTCGCCAAGGGCGTGCAGGAGATCGGCGATCCGACGCAATGCCATGCGGTGGCGATCGACGCGCGCGCGCCGAAATTCGACGGCGGCATCATCACGCGCCACGACTCGGTCGTGTTCGGTATTGTCGTCAACAAGCACGCCGAACGCTTCTACGACGAGGGCGAGGACATCTGGCCGAAGCGCTATGCGATCTGGGGCCGCCTGGTCGCGGCGCAGCCGGACCAGATCGCCTACATCATCTTCGACTCGGCCGTGGTGACGAGCTTCATGCCGACGCTGTTTCCGCCGATTGCGGGCGCGACGATTGCCGAGCTCGCCGGCAAGCTCGAGCTCGACGCGGCCGCGCTGAAAAAGACCATCACCGAGTTCAACGCCGCAGTGCAGCCCGGCACCTTCGACCACACCATCCTCGATGACTGCGCTACCCAAGGCATCACGCCGCCGAAGACGCATTGGGCGCGCCGGATCGAGACGCCGCCTTATCTCGCCTATCCGGTGCGGCCTGGCATCACCTTCACCTATCTCGGCACCCGCGTGAACCGCGAGGCGCGGATGCTGATGAAGGACGGCAAGCCGTCCGCCAACATGTTCGCCGCCGGCGAGATCATGGCCGGCAACGTGCTCGGCAAGGGCTATGCCGCCGGCATCGGCATGACCATCGGCAGCGTGTTCGGCCGCGTCGCCGGCCGGGAAGCAGCCAAGAATGCGCGGAACTGAAGGCGGGACTGACACGATGCACGGGACGAGGATCTTGCAGGAAGCCGACCGCCTGATGACGGTGTGCAATTCCTGCCGCTATTGCGAGGGCCTGTGCGCGGTGTTTCCCGCGATGGAGATGCGCCGCGCCTTCTCCGACGGCGATCTCAACTACCTCGCCAACCTCTGCCATAGCTGTGGCGCCTGCTACACCGACTGCCAGTTCTCGCCGCCGCACGAATTCAACGTCAATGTACCGAAGACGCTCGCGGTCGCGCGCGCCGAATCCTATGCGGTCTATGCCTGGCCGCGCGCCTTTGCCGGCGCGTTCGCGCGCAACGGCCTCGTCATCAGCCTGATCGCAGCGCTCAGCGTCGCTGCCTTCATCTTCGGCTTCGCCGCGGTCAATGATCGCGGCGTGCTCACCGGCATCCACACCGGTCCCGGCGCGTTCTATAAATTGATGCCGCACAATGCGATGGCGCTGCTGTTCGGCGCCGCCCTGCTCTACGCGATCCTGGCGCTGGCGATGGGCGTGCGCGCGTTCTGGCGCGACATCGGCGAGCCGGTCGGCATGACGACGGATGCGAAAGCGCTGTTGCAGGCGGTCCGCGACGCCGGCGAGCTGCGCTATCTCGACGGCGGCGGCGTCGGCTGCTTCAACGAGGACGACCAGCCGACCGATCGCCGCAAGCTGTATCATCACTTCACCTTCTATGGCTTCGCGCTGTGCTTCGCCGCGACCTGCGTCGGCACGCTGTATCATTACCTCCTGGCGCGCGAGGCGCCCTATGCGTGGTGGGACCTGCCCGTCGTGCTCGGCACGCTCGGCGGCATCGGGCTCGTGGTCGGCCCGCTCGGGCTCCTGTCGGAGAAATGGAAGCGCGACCGCGTGCTGGTCGACGAGCAGCGTATGGGCATGGACATCGCGTTCATCCTGATGCTGTTCCTGACCAGCATCACCGGCCTCGCCTTGCTGCTGTGGCGCGAGACCGCCGCAATGGGCCCGCTGCTGGCGCTGCATCTCGGCGTGGTGTTCGCGCTGTTCATCACCATGCCCTACGGAAAATTCGTGCACGGCATCTACCGCTTCGTCGCGCTGGTGCGCTATGCGCGGGAACGGCAGATGATGACGGAATGAATGGCGGTGGGTTAGCGCAGCGTAGCCCGGCTTGCGAACTCATCCTGCATCGGGCTTTGTCGCCAGAGCGCAGAACCACTCATTTGTCTCGACCAGCCGAGCCTGCGAGAAGCCGGCTGCTGCCAGCTTTTCCGCCACCCCTTCCTGGGGCTGTCCGGAGTAGCGCGTAAAGCCGAGCGCGATCCTGCCGCTCGGCTTCATCACGCGCCGGACCTCCCGTAGCCCGGCGTCGGCGTCCGGCCAGACTTGCATCGAGTTGATCGCCAGCACCTCGTCGAAGCTATCCGCATCGAATGGCATCCGCTCCACGGAGCCAAGCCGAAGCTCGACACGACTATCCTCGATCGCGGCCGCGTTCCGGGCGCGAGCTTGCCCGAGCATCTCCTGCGACGGATCGATGCCCGCGACGCGTCCCGCCGGCACCAATGTCGACAGCCGTTGAATGACGACGCCGGGACCAAACCCGATCTCGAGCACGCTGTCATCAGGTCGGACGTCGAGGCGATCTGCGACCCACGCGCCGCAATCGGCATTGGTGCGCGCCATGATCACGCCGCCGAGCCTACCCAGGAGACCCCGAGGACGGCCAAACGCCCGCAAGAGGATGCTTCGCACGACGCTCACCGATTGCCATCTCCGGTGAACAGGATTTCGGGATGGTCGCGGCTACAAATCCACCACCACGTAGTCGCTCTCCACCGCGACCTTGATGGTCTCGGCGACATACGGCCCTTTCACCACATTGGTGCCCGGCTCGACGCTGACCGGATAGGCGCGCACGCGGAAGCGGCGCGGGTCGCAATAGGACTGGCCGGTGCGGATGTCGAACTCCCAGCCGTGCCAGGGGCAGCGCAGGATCTCGCCGAGCTTGGTGTATTCGATCTCGCCGGGGTCGGACGATGAGGCGAGCCCGATCAGCGGCCCCTCGCACAGCGCCGCGCCCTGATGCGGGCAGCGGTTCAGCAGGCCGAAGAACTCGCCCTCGACGTTGAAGACGGCGATCGGCCGTCCGTCGATCTCGAGGAATTTTCGCGAACCCGGCGGCAGCTCGTCCACCGAGGCGATCACATGCCGCGCCATCAGTTGTTCTCACGCATGATCTGATTCGAAAAACCGGTTCCCACTTTTTCGGATCATGCGATACCGTACAGCTGCTTGGCGTTGCCGAGATAGAACGCCTGGCGATTGGCATCGCTGACGCCGGCCGGCAGCACGCGCGACGGCTCGTCGTAATCCCAATGCGGGTAATCGGTCGCGAACAACAGTCTGTCCCAGCCGATCCACTCGATGGTCTGGAACAGATGGTCGCGGCTCTCCGGATCCTCCATCGGCTGCGTCGTCCACCAGATGTGGTCGCGGATGTATTCCGACGGCTTGCGCTTCAGATGCGGCACCTCGGCATGCAGCCGCGAAAACACCTTGTCGAGCCGCCAGGCCAGCGACGGCGCCCAGCCGAACCCGGCCTCGACCATCACCATCTTCAATTTCGGGAAGCGCTCGAACACGCCCTCGAGCACGAGGCTGGCCAGCGCGGTCTGCTGGCACTGCGAATGCCCGACCATCTCCTCGATATAGTAGCTCGGCCAGCCCGATGCGGTGATCGGGTTGCCGCCGAAGCCGAAAGCGTGCACGCCGATCGGAAGACCGGCGTCCTGCGCCGCCTGATAGATCGGCCAGTAGCGGCGCTGGCCGAGCGGCTCGACATTGCGGCTGAGCAGCAGCACCTGGACGAAATTCTTGTCGCCTGCGCGCTTGCGGATTTCGGCGGCGGCCGACACGCCGTCCTCGTTGGCGACGACAACGGAACCCTTCAGCCGCGAGTCCTTGCTGGTCCACTTCTCGATCTGCCAGTCGTTGATGGCCGAGCAGATCGCGCCGGCGAGATCCTGGTTGCGGATGCCCTGCCCGGTGTTGAGTGGGTTGAGCACGCCGAGCGCGACATTGTTGGGATCGAGGTGCTGCTTCTGCATGAAGGATAGCGACGAGCCCTGCGGGCCGCCTTCCGGCGGATAGGCATCGCGGCGCGACGCATTCGGCTGCGCCTTCGGATAGGGCGGGCCTTCCATCATGCCCTGATAGGCATGGACGCCGAAGGTCTCGAGATGCGCATGCCAGCGCTTTTCGAGATAAGGATACAGTTCGTCCTTGGTGGCGCGGGCCGGATGGATGTCGCAGTCGGCGATCGCGGTCTTGACGCCGGTCGGCGATGCGGTTTCGGGACGCTCGCGAAGCTGGATGTTCATGGCGTCATCTCCTTCACCTTGAGCCGGCCATAGGTCGCATGCGGATTATCGATCATGATCTTGCGCACCAGATCCTGCGACAACCCCTGCGGCAGCACCTCGTCACCATCGAACTGCCAATGCGGATAGTCTGACGAGAATAGGATCAATTCGTCCGACTGCATATGGTCGAACAGGCGGTTCAGCGCGTCTCCGTCCGGCGGCGCATCGACCGGCTGCAGCGAGAAGCGGATGTTGCTGCGCACAATCTCCAGCGGCGCGCGGTCGACCCACGGGGTCTCCATGCGCACACCGCGCCAGAATTTGTGCAGCCGCCACAGGAATGGCGGCAGCCAGGTGAAGCCGGACTCCAGCATCACCATTTTCAGGTTCGGATGGCGCGCGAACACGCCCTCGACGATCAGGCTGGTGAGTTGGGTCTGGAACGCCTGCGCCTGCGCGACATAATCCTCGATGTGATAGGAGCCCCAGCCGACCGAGGTCGGCGGATTGTGATAGGCGCTGCCGGCATGGATGCCGACCGGCAGGCCGAGCCGTTCGGCCGCGGCGTAGATCGGCCAGTAGTGGCGCTTGCCGAGCGGCATGTCGCCCATCACCAGCATCAGCACCTGCACGAAGCGCTTGTCCTGCGCACAGCGCTCGATCTCGGCGACCGCCTTTTCGATGCTCTGCACCGGGATCACGATCGAGCCGCGCAGGCGATCGTCCTTGTCGAGCCATTCCTTGACCAGCCAGTCGTTCAGCGCGCGGCAGAACGCATCGGCCATGTCCTCGGAGAACACCATCTGCACGCCGTAGAGCGGATTGCAGATGCCGCAGGCCGTGCCGAACCTGTCGAGCGCCTGGCGCTGCATGTCCGCAAGGCTCGAGCCCGGCTTGCCTTGCGCGGGACGCCAGTCCGGCCGCGACGAGATCGGCGAATTGGTCGGATAGGATTGCGAGATCAGATCGGTCATGCCGCGCGTGGTCACCTGGTCGCGCCAGTAGTCGTTCATGTACGGCAGCAGGCTGGTGAGATGGGGTACGGCGGGATGCAGATCGCAATCCACGCCGCCCGCGATCGGCGACGTCATGCTGTTTCCTCCGCGCACGCTCTCACGACAAGCTTGTCGGGCGGCGCTTGGTTCTTGGCTCGCATTCAAGCAGGCCATGGCGCGGCCTGCAACTCGGCAAGGGCCTGCGTGCTGTGCTAGGAAGGCAGAACGCCCCACGGGATTTTCATGGCAAGCAACGAGAAAGAAGGCCGATGAACGCGCTCACATCCATCGCCGAACAGGTCGCCGCAAGACTGATTGCGAACAGGCAGACGATCGCGGTCGCGGAATCCTCGACCGGCGGACTGATCTCGGCATCGCTGCTCGCGGTTCCCGGCGCGTCGGCCTATTTCCTCGGCGGCGGCGTGATCTACACGCGCGACGCGCGGCGCGCGCTGATGGACATTCCCGACGACGCCATGCGCGGGCTCCGTTCGTCGTCGGAACCCTACGCGCAATTGCTGGCGCGGCAGATCCGCGAGCGCCTCGCAACCGATTGGGGATTGTCCGAGACCGGTGCCGCCGGTCCGACCGGCAACCGCTACGGCGATGCCGCCGGCCATAGCTGCATGGCGGTCGCAGGCCCCCGGCAGCAGGTGATCACGCTGGAGACCGCGAGCGGCGACCGGCAGGCGAACATGCAGGCTTTTGCGAAGGCAGCACTGGAGTTGCTGTTGAGGAATCTCTCGCAGTAAATTCCGCTGTCGTCCCGGGCAAGCGTAGCGCAGCCGCCAGCGTTAAAGAACACTGGGGCCACAGCGCTGTGCCGCAATGATCAGCGGTGGTTATGGGTCCCTGCTTTCGCAGGGACGAGGTGGGGAAAGAGCTCGCTCTGGGCTAAGCCTGCCCGCCAGACCTCACTTCTCGCGGAACGAGCGCATGAACTGATCGCTCATCGGCTTCATCAGATAGGACAGCATGGTGCGGTCGCCGGTCTGCACGAAGGCCTCCACCGGCATGCCCGGGATGATCTTCACCTCGCTGCCGAGGCGCGCGACTTCTTCCGGCGGCATCGAGACGCGGATGGTGTAATAGCTCTGCCCGGTGCGCTGGTCAGTGGTGACGTCGGCGGAGACGCGGGTGACGACGCCGTTCAGCTCCGGCGTGGTGCGCTGGTTGAATGCGGAGAGCCGCAGCACGGTTTTCTGTCCGACCTGCAGCTTGTCGATGTCCTGCGGATTGACCTTGGCCTCGACCGACAGATCGTCGGCCTTCGGCACGATCATCATGATGGCGTCGCCCGCCGTGATGACGCCGCCGACAGTGTGCACGGTCGACTGCAGCACCACGCCGTCCTGCGGCGCGCGAATATCGATGCGGCGGAGCTGGTCCTCGGCCGTCACCTTGCGCTCGACGAACTCGCCGATCTTGTCGTTGGTCTCGCGCAGGTCCTTCGAGACCTCCGACAACATGTCCTTGTCGACCTGGATGATCTGCAACTCGGTCTCGGTGATCTTGCCCTTGGCCTGCGCGCGCGAGGCGATGTACTGCGCGCGCTCGCCGGAGAGCCGCGCCGCGTCGCGCTCGAGCGTGGTCAGGCGGGTCAGCTGCACCAGATGTTGCTCATAGAGCTGGCGGACGCCGACCAGCTCCTGCTGCACCAGCGCGATCTCCTTGTCCTTGGCGCTCTCCTGCGCCTGCAGGCCGGAGATCTCCTCGTTGAGTTGGGTGACGCGCTCGCGCAGCTGCGCCTTCTGGCCGGTGCGACCGTTGACGCGGACCTCGAACAGCTTGGTTTCGCTCGCCATGATGTCGCGAACGTCCGAATCCTTGGCCTGTTCGAGGAGCTGCGGCGGGAAAGCGATCTTGTCGCGGCCCTGCTGCTCGGCCTCGAGCCGGGCCGCGCGCGCATAAAGACCGTTCAAGGTCTTGACCACGATCGCAAGGCTCGCCTTCACGACGGTCTCGTCGAGGCGCACGACGATGTCGCCCGCCTTGACCACGTCGCCGTCGCGCACCCGCACCTCGCCGACCACGCCGCCGGTCGGATGCTGCACCTTCTTAACGTTGGATTCGACCACCACCGAGCCCGGCGCAATCAGCGCGCCCGAGATCGGCACCGTCGCGGCCCAGCCGCCGACGCCCCCGCCGAGAATCAGAACCACCGCAAGGCCGACGATCAGATGCTTGCGGATCGAGCGATGTGCATTGCGCGGTTGATCGGTCATGACTTGGCGGCTCCCGCATCCGCGACGATCTTGATCGGCGTTGGCACCGGCGGCGCGGCACGCTGCAGCACCTGCGCAAGCACGGCCTCCTTCGGCCCGAAGGTCTGCATGCGGCCGTCCTTCAGCACCAGCAGATGGTCGACGCCCTCGATGCCGATCGGCCGGTGCGCAACCACGATGACGATCGCGCCGCGCTCGCGGGCCCCGCGCACCGCGCGGGTCAGCGCCTCGTCGCCTTCGCTGTCGAGATTGGAGTTCGGCTCATCCAGCACGATCAGGAACGGATTGCCGTACAGCGCACGCGCCAGCGCCACGCGTTGCGCCTGGCCGGCCGAGAGCGCAGTGCCCTGTTCGCCGACTTGGGTATCGTAGCCCTCGCGCATCTTGATGATCATCTCATGCACGCCGGCCTCCTTGGCCGCCGCGATGATGCCGTCCGACTTGGCATCGGGATCGAACCGGCAGATGTTCTGCGCGACCGTACCGGCGAACAGTTCGACGTCCTGCGGCAAATAGCCGACATGACGGCCGAGCTGGTCCGACGACCACTGGTCGAGCGCGGCGCCGTCGAGCCGCACCTTGCCCCGCGCCGGCAGCCAGACGCCGACCAGCGCGCGGATCAGCGATGACTTGCCTGAGCCGCTCGGGCCGATCACGCCGACGCCGCTGCCGGCCTCGACGGCGAAGGTGATGTCCTGCACGATGGCGCGCTGATCGCCCGGCGCGACCATGGTCACGGCCTCGACCGAAAGCTTCTTCTCCGGCGCCTGCAACAGCGTCTGCTCAGGGCGCGCCGGCATCTGCTGCAGCAGGCGGTTGAGCCGCTGCCAGCTCTGCCGCGCGGCGACGAAGCCCTTCCAATGCGCGATCGCGAGATCGACCGGCGCCAGTGCCCGCGCGCTCAGGATCGAGCCGGCGATGATGATGCCGCCGGTGGCCTCCTGATGGATCACGAGATAGGCACCGACCGCGAGCACGGCGGACTGCAGCATCATGCGCAGCACCTTGGCGACCGCACCGAGCCCGCCGGTGACGTCACTCGCACGCTGGTTGCCGGACAGGTATTCCTCGTTGGCCTCGTTCCAGCGCCGGTTCATGCGGCCGGCCATGCCCATCGCCACCAGCACTTCCGCATTGCGGCGGCTGGAGGCGGCAAGATCGTTGCGCCGCGCCGCGAGCGTCATCGCTTCCTTGGCCGGCGTGCGCGACAAGTATTCGGTGATCAGCGTCAGCGTCACCAGGATGATCGCGCCGACCAGCGCCGTGACGCCAAGCA
The DNA here is from genome assembly GCF_009720285.1 of Bradyrhizobium sp. BR2003. Taxonomy (NCBI): domain Bacteria; kingdom Pseudomonadati; phylum Pseudomonadota; class Alphaproteobacteria; order Hyphomicrobiales; family Nitrobacteraceae; genus Bradyrhizobium; species Bradyrhizobium sp. BR2003. The sequence goes on along the minus strand of NZ_SMYJ01000046.1, from coordinate 68,781 downwards.
GCCAATGGAACGCAAAGCAGATCACCATGTAGAACGGCAGCCAGGGCAGATCGAAGAAGGCGCCGGGACCCATGCTGCCGAGGAAGGAGCGCACATTGTCGAGGTCGCGCAGCGGCTGCAGGCCCTCGCTGCGATTGCCCGCCATCAGCGGCAGCCGCACGACGGTGTCGAACACCCGCGCGTTGAGCGCTTCGTCGAGCGAGGTGCCGACGCGGCCGAGGATCCGTCCACGCAGCAGGTCGAGCACGCCCTGGGCGATGTAGAGGACCGCGGCGATGACCACGAGGCCGACCAGGGTGGGAACGCTGCGGCTCGGCAGCACCCGGTCGTAGACTTGCAGCATGAACATCGAACCTGTCAGGTAGAGCAGGTTGATCATGCAACTGATAAGGCCGACGCCGATGAAGGCGCTGCGGCAAGCGCGCAGCGCCTCAGCCAGTTCGGAACGCCGGACAGCGGGCGCGGCTGCCATAAAAACTGATCTCTGCAAAACAAAAGAGTTACGTGATCGCCACGTTGTATAGACGTTTGCGACCACCGTCCATTTTAAGTCGCGCGAACCAAAGCATGGTTCGCGGCCCATTTTTGTGATCGCACCGACAGTTGACGGAATAAATTAGGGTTAACCGGCCGCGGAACCCTGGCCGCGCGCGGGCGCGCTTCCCGGAAACGGCACGAGAATGACCGACATCGAGACCCGGCCGATCTCGCCATCCACATCGAGCAAGACCCCGCTGCCGACGCCGAGCCCGGCCTCCGGTCGCCAGCGGGCCTCGGCGCGAACGCCGATCCACGCGCCCCGCGGCGGCCTGAACAGCTGCACCGCGAGGTTCGGATTGGGGTCGGCCACAGCGTTCTGGACCGGGCGCGCGATGCCGTGGGTCCAATCAGCCGGGCCGAGCACTCGCGCCAATGGGCCGACGTCCGCAATTACGGCGTGATGCAAGCGAAACCAGGCGACATCGCCCCCGGCACGGGCTTCCATCGCATCCATGAACCAGCTGCGGCCATGGACGGCACGCAGGTTGCGCAACGGAAATGCCGTAGGATCCACCGGATCGGCTGCGCTCCCGTAAAACCCCGGGACCTCGACGGCACGCTCGCGCGACAGCGTCACGCGCACCGTCGCGCAGGGTTGCTCCTCACCGGCCGGCCAGAGCGTGTTGTCGACGACGCTGACCCGGCCGCCCTCGGTCACCACGGTAACCTGCGTGCGCAGTTCCGCCATTGGCGTCGGCCGCAGGAACCAGGCCGCCGCCGAGATCGCGGTGCCCCAGTTGCGCGCGCCGGCCATGGCCTCGACCTCGCCGGTCAGCAGGCTTGCGACCGCCCCGCCCTGAAGGCCCGTGAACGGCCCGGCCGCCAGCGCCGCGGGCTTCCAGTGATGAGGCGTGGCGAGCGGTTCGAAGATGGCCAAGACGAATGATCCCATGAGATGAGCAGGATTTAGCGTACGGCCAATCTGATCCAAGAATAGCGGCCATGACAAAAGGCCATTCATCACTTCAGGTGAGCAGGATTCACCCATTGGACACCCCCGATCCGCGGGTGATCCCGCCGCTGCCGGCGCTGCTCGCCTTCGAGCGCGCGGCCACCCAACTCAGCTTCCGGCGCGCCGCGCGAGACCTGTCGCTGAGCCCGTCGGCGATCAGCCACCAGATCCGCGGGCTGGAGGAGCAGTTCGGCACCAAGCTGTTCGTCCGCGGCGCGCGCCAGGTGCGGTTGACCGCCGACGGCGAGCGCTACCTTGCAAAAGTGTCGGCCGCGCTGGCGGCGCTGCAGGAGGCGAGCCGGGACATGCTGCGGCAACGCGGCGAGGCAAGTGGTGAGCTCTGGATCAGCTCATTGCCGTTCTTCACCAGCGCCGTGCTGCTGCCGGCGCTGCCGGAGTTCAAGCGGCGCCATCCGCAACTGACGCTGCGGATCGAGGCCACCCACCAATATGCCGACTTCAACGGCTCGCGCGTCGATGTCGCGATCCGCTACGGGCGGGAACATGCCGCCGGGCTGAAGGTCGAGCCGCTGGTGCAGGTCAAAGGAATGCCGGTCTGTACGCCGGCACTGGTCAAGGCAGGTCTTCGGACCCCTGCGGACCTGTCGCGCGAGGTGCTGATCCATGTCACGACGCAGCCGCGGGCGTGGCCGGCCTGGCTGAAGGAGGCCGGGCTGCCCAATCTTGCTCCGCGCGGACATCTGTGGCTCGACAACGTGCCGGCGATGCTGGAGGCCGCCGAACACGGGCTCGGCGTCGCGATTGCGATCGCGCCCCTGATCAAGGCGCGGCCGGGCTTCGGCAAGCGGCTGGTGGCGCCGTTTGCGTTCGAGGCCGCATACAGCGAGACGATCTACCTGGTCTCTCGCACCGAACAGGCGCGGGACCGCCGCATCGCCGCGGTGCGGCGCTGGATCACGGACGCGGTCGCGCGCGCGAGCTAGGCCGTGGCCGGCGCCGGCTCGGCCAGGATGCACCGTGCCAAACGGCCGGGAGCGACCTGCACGACCGGCGGCAAGCGCTCGCTGCAGCGCGGCTCGGCGAACTTGCAACGCGGCGCAAAGGAGCAACTGGCCGGCGCGTGATCGAGCGAAGGCGGCGTGCCCGGAATGGTTTCCAGCCGCTGGCCGCGCATCGCGCCGTGAATGGTCGAGGCCAGCAAACCCTTGGCATAGGGGTGAACCGGCGAGCGCACGATGTCGCGCAAGGCGCCCTGCTCCACGATCTCGCCGGCATACATCACCGCGACGCGATCGCAGATCTCGATCGCGACGCCAATATCGTGGGTGACGAAGATGACCGACATGCCGAACTCGCGCTGCAGCTCGCGCAGCAGCAGCAGGATCTGGATCTGCACGGTGGCATCGAGCGCCGTGGTCGGCTCGTCCGCGAGCAGGATCTTCGGCTTGCAGGCCAGCGCCAGTGCGATCATCGCACGCTGGCGCATGCCGCCCGACATCTCGTGTGGATAGGAGTCCAGCCGCCGCTTCGCGGACGGGATCCGCACCACCTCGAGCATCTCAAGCGCGCGGGCCGTCGCCTCGCGCTCGCTCTTGCCCTCGTGGCGCATCACCGTCTCCGCGATCTGGCGGCCGATGGTGTAGACCGGATCGAGCGCCAGCGCCGGCTCCTGGAAGATCATCGAGACGGTCTGGCCGCGGAATGCGGACAGCGCCTCGTCGTCCATCGCCAGCACCTGCTGTCCCAGCACCTTGACGCTGCCGGATATCTGCGTGCGCTTCTTCGGCAACAGCCGCATCAACGCGCGCAGCGTCACGCTCTTGCCCGAGCCGGACTCGCCGAGCAGCCCCAACACCTCGCCCTCGCCGAGCTTTAGGCTGAGATCGTTCACGGCATGGACCGTGCGATCGCCGGTGAAGCGGATGTTGAGGTTGTCGATCTCGACGAGGTTGGTCATGCGAGCTTGGGCACCCTGGCGTGGAAATCTGTCGCGCGCTGGAAGGCAGCGCCGATCTGAAGCAGTGAGGCTTCCTCGAAGGAGCGGCCGATCAGCTGCATGCCGACCGGCAAGCCCGCCTTGGTGAAGCCGGAGGGAATCGAGAGCGACGGTAGGCCGAGATAGTTGACCGGGCGGGTGAACCGCGTCAGGCGCTGCAGCACCGCGTCGGCACCCGGACCGTTGCCGACATCGCTCTCGGCAATCGTAGGTGCCGGTACCGGCGACGACGGCGCGATCACCGCGTCGACGCCGCTGACGGCTGCGTTGTGCCCGGCGAGCGCGGGGCCGCGCCAGCGCATCGCCTCGAGATAGGTGACCGCCGGAATGGTCAGCCCGTTCTGCAGCCGCATCAGGACCTGCGCGCCGTAATCCTGCGGCCGCTCGATCATCCAGCGCTTGTGGAAGGCGGCGGCCTCGACCGCGAGCACCAGTTGCGATGCCGAAGAGAGCTGGCGCTGATCGGGCAGCTCGACCTTGACGATTTCGGCGCCCTCTTTCTTCAGGGTGGCGATGGTCTCGTCGAGGATACGCGCCACCTCAGGATCGAGGTCGTCGACATAGAACGCCGTCGGCACGCCGATCTTCAGGCCCTTCAGCGACTGTTTGGTCGCGGCCATATAGTCCGGCACCGGCTGCGTCGACGCTGTCAGGTCCTCCGGGTCCGCACCGGCCATCAGGCCGAGCAGCAGCGCGCAGTCTTCCGCGGTCTGCGCCAGCGGACCGACGGTATCGAGCGACTGCGACAGCGGCATCGCACCGGCGCGGCTGACGCGGCCGACCGTCGTCTTCAGGCCGGTGACGCCACAGAAATGCGCGGGCATGCGCACCGAACCGCCGGTGTCGGAGCCGAGCGCCGCGAAGGTCAGCCGCGCAGCAACTGCCGAGCCCGAGCCCGACGACGAGCCGCCGGTGATGTGCTCGGTGTTCCAGGGATTGCGCACGGCGCCGTAATGCACGTTGTGGCCGGTCGGCCCATAGGCGAACTCGACCATTTGCAGCGAGCCGAGGCGGACCTGTCCGGCATCCTTCAGCCGCTGCAAAGCCGTCGCAGTCGTCTTCGGCACGAAGTCGCGGCGAATCAGCGAGCCACAGGTCACGACCTTGCCGGCGTCGTAATACATGTCCTTGTGCGCCAGCGGCACGCCGTGCAGCGCACCGCGACTATTGCCCTTGGCGAGCGCGGCATCGGCCTCGGTGGCCGCGGCCAGCGCCTGCTCGGATTCAACAGCCATATAGGCGTTGAGGCGCGGCTGCCATTCCGCAATGCGATGCAGCACCGCGCGCGTCACCTCATGCGAGGAAACTTTCTTGTCTGCAATCGCCTTGGCGACCGCGGTCAGCGTCATCAGGGCCGGATCAGAACTCATTTCGACACCTTCGCGATCTGCGCCAGCAGGAAGCTCGCGGGTTCGAGATCGAAGGGCAGCGTGCCGGAGATCGGTGCGAAGCCGTCGAATGCCGGCCCGATCGAATTGGCGATCCGGGTGGCGACGTCGTCGTCGGCGGGCACGTCGGCGACGTGCGCGATCACCTTGACATCCTTGGCCGTGGGTCTGGTCATGCCGCGTTTTCTCCTTTTGCTTTTGCCGGCGCGCGGCTGTGCCCCGAGCCAGGAATGGCCATGTAGCACGCCGCCTGATGGCCCATTGTATCGAGATCGCTGAGTTTTGGCGTGTCGTTTGCGCAGAGCGGCTCCGCAAACGGACAACGGGTGTGAAACCGGCAGCCCGATGGCGGATCGATCGGATTGGGCGGATCGCCCGAGATCGGCGGCACCTCGGTGCGCTTGTCGGGATCGGATGACGGCATCGCCGCCAGCAGCGCGCGGGTATAGGGATGCGCCGGCGCGTCCCAGACCGCATCGACCGGGCCGAGTTCGACGACCTCGCCGAGATACATCACCAGCACGCGGTCGGAGATGTAGCGGACGACGTTGAGATCGTGGCTGATGAACAGGTAGGTCAGGCCGAATTCGCGCTTCAGGTCGGCGAGCAGGTTGAGCACCTGCGCCTCGACCGATTTGTCGAGCGCGGAGACCGCTTCATCGAGGATCACGAGCCGCGGCGACAGCGCGAGCGCACGGGCGATATTGACGCGCTGGCGCTGGCCGCCGGATACCTCGTGCGGATAGCGGTTGGCAAAAATCTCCGGCCGCAGGCCGACCTTGCCGAGCAGTTCGCGCGCCAGCTTCCGCGCCGTGTCGTCGGCCATGCCGTGGACCTTTGGCCCGAAGGCGATCGATTCCTCGATGGTGAGGCGCGGGTTGAGCGAGGCGTAGCTGTCCTGGAACACCATCTGCACGCCGCGCCGCAAATCGCGCAGCGAGAGCGACGGGCCGACCTGCCGGCCGTCATAGATGATGTCGCCGGCATCGCGTGCCATCAGGTGCATCAAGAGCCGCGCCGTAGTCGATTTGCCGCAGCCGGATTCGCCGACAATGCCGACGGTCTCGCCCTTCATGACCGCGAAGGTGACGTCGTCGACGGCGCGCACGGTCTTGCGCGGACTGAACAGCCCGCCGCGCACCGGGAAGTGCTTGGTCAGTCCCTTGACCTGCAGCAGCGGCTGCGCGGCGCCGCCGATGTCGGCGACCGGCTCCAGCATATCGACGGAGAGATTGGCGTCGCTCATGCTTCAATTCCTGATGTCCATGGCGCTGCGCATGCCGTCGCTGAGCAGATTGAAGCAGATCGAGACGGCGAAGATCATCACACCCGGCAGCGCCGCAACCCACGGATTGACGTAGATCGCGGTGCGCAGCGTGTTCAGCATTAAGCCCCATTCCGGCTCCGGCGGCTTGGTGCCGAGCCCGAGGAACGACAGACCGGCCGCAAGGATCATCGACACCGAGATCAGGCCGGTGGCATAGACGAAGATCGGGCCGAGCACATTGCCGAGCATGTGCACCCGCATGATGGTGAACGGACCCGCGCCGGACGCGCGCGCCGCCTCGACGAAATCCATGTTGCGGACGCCGGTGGTGACGCTTTCCGCGACGCGGGTGATCTGCGGCACGAACACGATGGTCAGCGACACGATCGAATTGGTGATGCCGGCGCCGAGCGCACCCGAGATCGCGATCGCCAGCAGCACCGACGGGAAGGCGTAGAACACGTCGACGGTGCGCATGATCGCGGTATTGAGCTTGCCGCCGACATAGCCGGCGACGAGGCCGAGCGAAGTGCCGATCACGAAGGCGAAGATCACCGGCAGGATGCCGATGACCAGCGACAGCCGTCCGCCATATATCAACCGCGCCAGCATGTCGCGGCCGAGTTCGTCGGTGCCGAGCGGATAGCCCGGCGTGCCGATATGGCGGAGACGGCGGATCATCGAGCCCTGATAGGGATCGGCGAGATGCAGCCATGGCGCCAGCAGCGCCGACGCAAAGATCAGCACCAGGATGATGGCACAGGCCATGCTGACCTTGTCGCGCCTGATGCGGCGGGCAACCGTCGCCCAATAGCCGCGCGCCTTGGTGGTCGGGGCAGCCTGCAACGCAGTATCGCTCATTGCGCTCATGCTCTAGCTCCGCTTGATGCGCGGATCGATCGCGGCCTGCGCGATGTCGACCAGGAGGTTGAGCAGCACGAAGAACAGCGCCAGCACCAGGATGGTGCCCTGCAGCAGCGGCAGATCGCGCTGGAAGATCGCCGAGTTCAACAGCAGGCCCGATCCCGGCCAGGAGAACACGGTCTCGATCAGGATCGAGCCGCCCAGCATATAGCCGAGCTGCAGGCCCATGACCGCGAGCGCGGTCGGTGCCGCATTCTTGACGACGTGGCGGAACACCTCGGTCTCGCGCAGGCCCTTGGCGCGCAGCGCCTCGACAAAATCCTGGCTCAGGATGTCGCCGGTCAACGCGCGCACCGTGCGGGTGATGATGCCCATCGGGATCACCGAGGTGGTGATCGCTGGCAGCACCAGATAGCGCAGATGCTCCCAGTCCCACGCCCAGGCGCCGGAGCCGCCGGGACCTGCGCCGACCGCAGGTAGCCAGTTGAGCTGCACCGAGAAGATGATGACCAGCACCATGCCGAGCCAATAATGCGGCAGCGACACGCCGGCTATCGCAACCGAGGTCGCGACCTTGTCGACCCAGGTGTCGCGGAAATAGCCGGCGATCAGGCCGAACAGCAGGCCGAGCGTAAAGCCGATCATCGCCGCCGCGATCGCCAGCATCACGGTGTTGCCGACGGCGCGCATCACCTCGGTCAGGACGGGCCGCCCGGTCGCGATCGAATTGCCGAGATCGCCATGGATCGCGCGCCACAGCCACAGACCGAATTGCACCGGCAACGGACGATCGAAGCCGTAGGCCGTGCGCAATTGCGCGGCGAGCTCCTGCGAGGCATCAGCCGGCAGCACCGCGACCAGGGGGTCGCCGGGCGTAATGTGCACCAGGAGGAAGCACACCAGCGCCACGCTGAGCACGATCGGAATGACGTAGACGATCCGTCTGGACGTATAGGCGAACACGTTGCGTTCTTTCTTCCTTCTCCCTTGCGGGAGAAGGTGGCGCGCGGAGCGCGCCGGATGAGGGTTTCCATCCGCGGATGCAATCATTTCATCTCGGGGAGGAGTGTCCGCGGCGACAACCCCTCACCCGGCTTCGCTCTCGCGAAGCCACCCACTCCCACAAGGGGAGAGGGTCCACCTGTTGCGCGACTAGCGCCTCACGGCGCGACCGTGACCGGCGAGAAGTCGACGAACCAGCTCTTCGGCTGCACAAAGCCCTTGATCTTCGGGCTCATCGCGCGCGGTGCGACGTCGTGGGCGACATAGAGGAAAGCCGCGTCGTCGACCGAGGCCGCATGCAGCTCGGCGAGCGCGGCGTCGCGCGCGGCCGGCTCGAAGGTCTGGCGGGCCTTCTTCACCAGCTCGTCGAACTTCGGATTGTTGTTGAAACCCCAATTGTTCGACACCGGCGGCGCCATGCCCGACTGCAGGAAGCGCACCAGCGCGAAGAACGGATCCATCGCCGCATAGGTGACGTTGATGGCGTTCGAGCCGTTGGCGGTCGGATCCTTGGCGCCGCGCCGCCAATTGGTGAACAGCGTGTTCCACTCGATGACGTCGAGCTGCACATCGAAGTAGCACTCGGCCAACGCCTGTTGCAGATACTCGTTCATCGGCAACGGAAGCATCTGGCCCGACCCCGATGCCGAGGTCTGGATCTTGACCGTCAGCTTCTTGTTCGGACCGAAGCCCGCCTCCTGCATCAGCTTCTGCGCGGCCGGCTTGTCGTACTTGATCTGGAAGGTCGGGTTGCCGCGCCAGGGATGGCCCGGCTCGAACGTGCCGGTCGCCGGCACCATCAGGCCGGCAAGCAGGCCGTCACGCAGCCCTTCGCGATCGACGCAGAGATTGGCCGCCTTGCGGACGCGGATATCGTTCCACGGCGAGCCCTCGACGCGCGAGAACTGCCACGGCCAGACATGCGGCTCCTCGTTGGAATAGAGGTTGAAACCTCGCTGCTTGATCTCGGGCAGCGCGTCCGGCGCCGGCGCCTCGATCCAGTTGACCTGCCCCGACAGCAGCGCCGCGGTGCGGGCATTGGCCTCCGGCATCGGCAACAGCACCATCTTGTCGACCTTCGGCACCCGCGCCTTGTCCCAGTAATTTTCGTTCTTCACCAGCTCAAGCCGCTCGCGCGGGGTGAAGCTCGACATCTTCCAGGGCCCGGTGCCCGACGCGTCCTTGGCGAACGCGGCCCACGCGGCCTGCGACTTCGCCTTGGCGTCGGCGCCTTCCGCCTTGTCGTAGAATTGCTGCCACTTGGCCGGGCTCGCCATGAACAAATTGGTGAGATTGATCGGCAGGAAGCTGTCCGGCTCCTTGGTGGTCAGCTCCACCGTCATGTCGTCGATCTTGCGCGCCGAGACCAGCGTCGGCATGCGTGAGGCGGTGACGCCGACCTGGCTCGCATCGTATTGCGGCGCGTCCTGCTTCAGCACCTTGTCCACATTCCAGACCACGGCGTCGGCATTGAACGGCGAGCCGTCATGAAAGGTGACGCCGGGGCGCAGCTTGAAAATCCACTTGGTCTTGTCGACATCGTCGACCTTCCACTCGGTGGCTAGACCCGGAATCATCGCGCTCGCCTTGTCCGACGAGGACAGGTCCCACATCGTCAGCGCGTCATACATCGTCAGCCCGGTGAAGCGATTGCCTTCAAAACCCTGGTCGGGCTGACCGAGCGTGCGCGGAATATCGGCAGCGGTCATGCCAATGCGCAGCACGGTCTCGGCGCTGGCGATCGCCGGCACGCCAGTGGCTATCGCCAGCGCCAGCATGATCGCCGTCGCATTGGTTTTCCTGTTACGCATCTGAGCAGCCCCTTCGAGTCTGGTGACGTTTTGGTGATTATTTCTTGGGCAAGCGTATGCAATGCCTGTGCCAAGGGGAATAGTTCATCAGCAAATAACCGCCGGGCGCGTCATTTCTTCCCACCTCGCGCCCGAACGGAGCGAAGAAGACCCGCCTGCCCTCGGTCGCGAGCTACGCCAAGATCGACGATTTCACCATCGAGATCACCACCAAGACCGTCGACTCCTTCTTCCCCTACCAGATGCTCTGGTTCCTGGTCTCGAGCCCCGCACAATACGAAAAGCTCGGCAAGGACTGGGACAAATTCGCCAGTCAGCCCTCCGGTACCGGTCCGTTCAAGCTGACCAAGCTGGTGCCACGCGAGCTCGCCGAGCTGACGAAAAACCCGGACTATTGGGACAAGAAGCGGCTTGCGAAGGTCGACAAGATGATCCTGATTCCGATGCCGGAAGCGCTGACCCGCACCAACGCGCTGCTGGCCGGCCAGGTCGACCTGATCGAAACTCCGGCGCCCGACGCCGTGCCGCAGCTCAAGGCCGCCGGCATGAGGATCGTCGACAACGTGACACCGCATGTCTGGAACTATCACTTGAGCGTGCTGCCGGGCTCGCCATGGACCGATATCCGCCTGCGCAAGGCGCTCAACCTCGCGATCGACCGCGAGGCGGTGGTTGGCCTGATGAACGGCCTCGCCAAGCCCGCCAAGGGCCAGGTCGATCCGTCGAGCCCATGGTTCGGCAAGCCGACCTTTGAACTGAAATACGACCTCGCAGCCGCCAGGAAGCTGGTGGAGGAAGCCGGCTATTCGAAGGACAAGCCGCTGAAGGCGACCTTCATCATCGCCCAGGGCGGTACCGGGCAGATGCTGTCGCTGCCGATGAACGAGTTCCTGCAGCAGAGCTTCAGGGAGATCGGCATCGACATCGACTTCAAGGTGGTCGAGCTCGAGACATTATATACGCACTGGCGCAAGGGCGCGGCGGACGAGATGAACGCCGGCATCACCGCCAACAACATCGCCTATGTCACGTCGGATCCGCTCTACGCCATCGTGCGGTTCTTCCATTCCGGCCAAATCGCACCGGTCGGCGTCAACTGGGGCGGCTACAAGAACCCGAAGGTCGATGCGCTGATCGACGAGGCCAAGCAGACCTTCGATACCGCGAAGCAGGATGCGCTGCTGGCGCAGGCGCACGCGCTGATCGTCGACGATGCCGCGCTGGTGTGGGTGGTGCACGACACCAATCCGCACGCGTTGTCGCCGAAGGTGAAAACCTTCGTGCAGGCGCAGCACTGGTTCCAGGACCTGACCCAGATCGGGCTGGAGTAGTTGCTGGTCGTCGCCGCGTAAACCCCTCCGCCGTCGTCCCGACGAAAGTGGGGCGTCTATTTCGTCGTCAACGCGAATGCGCCGTTCCAGTCGTCGGGCGGCGGCTCCTTCTTGAAGGCGTGGATGCGCGCCTCGTAGAGGCGGTAGAGATATTGCAGCGTCTGCGCCTCGTCGGTCTTGCGGCCGCGTTCGATCGCGGCGAGCGCGCCGTCCCAATCGCGGCCGCGGTAGCAGGCGAGCATCTCGATGGTCAGGTTGCGCAGCCGCTGGAAGCGGCCGGAGTTCGCGACATCCTCGCGGCCGGCAATCGCGTAGATCACCTCGGGCTCCTTCTTGCCCTTGACCATGATGAAGTCGAGCTCGAGGATCGCGAACTTTTCCTTCACCGCGAGCGCAGTCTTCGATCCCACGATGATCGGGAAGCCGTACTCCTTTGACTGCCCCTCGAGCCGCGAGGCCAGATTGACGCTGTCGCCGAACACCGAATAGTCGAAGCGCACATCGGAGCCCATATTGCCGACTACGCAGAAGCCGGTGTTGAGACCGACTCCGATGTTGAGCGGCACATAGACGTGGCCACCGTCCTTCGCCTCCTGCTCCCGCTCACGGTTGAGGTCGTCGACGCGCTCCAGCATGTCGAGCGCCGCATCGCATGCGTTGAGCTGGTGCTGCTTGTCGTCGAGCGGCGCGTTCCAGAACGCCATGATGGCGTCGCCCATATATTTGTCGATGGTGCCCTTGCGGGCGAGGATCGCGTTGGAAAGCGGAGTAAGGAAGCGGTTCATCAGCGCCGTGAGGCCCTGCGGATTGCTCTTGTAGGTTTCCGAGATCGAGGTGAAACCGCGCATGTCCGAGAACATAATGGTCATCTCGCGTTCCTCGCCGCCGAGCACCAGCCGCTCCGGCGACTGCGCCAGCTGCTCGACCAGCGCGGGCGACATGTACTGCACGAATTGCGACCTGATCTGTCGGCGCTGCTGCTGCTCGCGCACGAAGGCGGAGAAGATCAGCGTGAGATAGATCGCCGTGGTCGACATCAGCGGATAGGTGAAGTCGATCAGCAGCCGGTGCTGGGAATAGAAATACCAGGACGTGCCGATCAGCACGGAGGCGAACATTCCGCCGACGGCGACCAGCGTGATCGGACCGAACTTCGGCGCGAAGGCGATGACAAGGAGCCCCATGATCAACGCGGCGAAGAACTCGATGCCGATGCCGTAATTCGGCTGCGAAACGACGTCGCCGGTCAGCGCGCTCTCCAGCACCTGGGCATGAACCTCGACACCAGGCATCGCCGGCGTCACCGGCGTCGTCTTGATGTCGTTCAGCCCGATCGCCGAGGTGCCGATCACGATCAGCTTGCCGGCAATTCGGTCCGGTGGGACGCGCCCGTCCAGCACATCGACGGCCGAGACATAGATCGAGGGATCGCGGCGGGCGTAGTGGATCCAGAGCTGGCCGTGGAGATCGGTCGGGATCGCAAAGCCCTTGAGACCCAGGCTCTTGATCCCGGCCTTGTCGGCCTTGATCAGGATCGTACCCGAGCCGCTCGCCACCCGCAGCATCTCGAAGCTCAGCGACGGCATGGTGATGCCCTGCGCCACCATGATCATCGGCACGCGCCTGACGATACCGTCGCGCTCCGGCCTGATCGTGAACAGGCCACGCCCGGCAGCCGCCTCCTCAAGCACCGGCACGTTGCGCAGCAACCCCGGGAACATGAACATGAAAGGCTGCGGCTCCTCGCCGAGCATCGCAAGTCCGGTGACCGGAAGCTTTTCGTTGAGGTCGGCGCGCACGTTGGGCCCGCCGGATTCGCCGAGCACCACGCGCGAGTTCTTGATGGCTTCGGCCATGATGCTGTCGTTGCTCGGCAGCTGCCGCAGCCTGGCGCGCATCTCCTCATCGAGGCTGCTGAAGGTATCGGCGGCGATATCGGGGTTGAGACGGTCCGGCTCGGAGAACACCGCGTCGAACGCGATCACCACGGCGCCGAGCCGGGTGAGGTTGGTGACGATGTCGGCGAGCCGCGTCCGTGGCCACGGCCACTGTCCGAGCCGGGGATCGGCGAGGCTCTTCTCGTCGATGTCGACGATGGTGACGGGCCGCGCGGTCTTCTGGCGCGGCTGCAGCGCCTGGAATGTGTCAAACGTCCTGACGCGAAGCTCCTGGACCGGAGCCGGATCCACGATCCGCAGCGCGGCAATGCCGATCAACAGCGCCACGCAGACCAGCCGCGCGTAGCCGAAGCGCCGTGCGAACCACCTGCGTATCGCCTTCAGCCGTTTCATGCCATCTGGATATCACGCGCGCAGAATTGTTCCAATCGAACAAGCATGCGCAGTGCACAATCGGCCGGACCAGACCCGCGGCGACACCGCCGCGCGTCCGTCACGTAAAATGAATAATGAAGTCGTTCTGAGACAGGCTCGCCTTCGCGACATTGTGCAATGTGATCGTGTCTGCGCCGTCGACCGTGATCAGCGTATCCGCCGAGTTCGTCGGCGATGTCGCAACATGCTGATCGAACCAGGTACTGAAGGTGCTTGCCGAGACGACCGTGGACAGGTCGATCTGGTCCTCGCCTGGCGTGAAGTTCAGGATCGTGTCGTGGTTGAAGCTCGGCGCAAACACGAACTTGTCCTGGTACCCCGACCCGAAGAACACGTCCTTGTCGCTGGTCCCCGTCAGTGTCACCGGCTGCGGCGGATCCTGCTGGACGTTGAAGATCAGGTTGACCGTATCGGTTGCGCCATGGCCATCGGTCACGGAGAGCGCGATCTTGTCGGTCGCTGGCGGTGTCTGGCCGGGGTTGTAAACGAGGCCCGACGATCCAAGCGCTGTGTTGATGCTGGAGAGAAGCCCCTCCTGCGACGAAGGCGCAACGCTGCTGCCCGCAGCGGGCGTCGTCGTCGCGGCCATGGTGAAGGTCTCGTCGGCTGTCGCATCGGCGTCCGTCACGGTCAGTCCGGAGATCGTCTCGGTCCCGTTGGGATGTTCGGTGATACTGACGTTGTCGGTATGGATCACGGGGGTGTCGTTGGCGCCGATCACGTCGATCGTCAGCTTCGCAGTCCCGACGGCGCCATGCGCGTCGATCGTCTCCACATCGAACGTGTCGGCATAGGTACCCTTGCCCAAGGCGTTGATCGCGGCGGGATCGGGAACATAGCTGTAGGTGCCGTCCGGGTTGACGGTCAGCGAGCCGTAGAGGCCTGCGATCTGCGTGACCGCGGCGTGGTCCGAATTGAGCGCGGCATAAGTCAGCGTCGCGGTTTCGCCATGGTCGACGTCGTTGCCATGCAGCGTGCCGGTCAGCGTGCCGAACGTGTCGTTATCAGCGGTATCGGTGAGCGTGCCGGCATTGACGTCGGCAAGTGTCGGCGCGTCGTTGGCGCCGTCGATCGTGATCGTCACGGGCTCGTTGACGACGCCGCCATGGTGGTCGTCGATCTGAATCGTGTAGGTCAGCGTCAGCGTCTCGCCGAGGGCGAGATAGTCGAAATTCTGGTCCGCAGCCGAGAAGGTCCAGATCGACGATCCGGTTGAACCGCCGGTCGCGTCCGTCAACGTCCCCAGCGACAGCCAGTTCAGGATCGCGGGCTCGTCGGGCAGGCCCGTGGTCGTCCCGGATTCGGCGACGCCGGTGATGGTCATGGTGTGGGTGTCGCTAAGATCCACATCGGTGAACGTCACGGTGCCCGATGCGCTGTCTAGCGTCGATGAACCGGTCGTATCGGGTTGTTCGGGGATGATGGCAGCCTGAGGCGCCGACGTGACGATCGGTGCGTCATTGCTGCCGGTAATCGTGATCGTCACCGGTTGGCTGATCACGCCGCCATGATGGTCATTGACCTCGACCGTATAGGTCAGCGTCAGCGTCTCACCGTCGGCAAGATAATCGAAATTGCGGTCGGCGGCCGAGAAAGTCCAGGCCCGGGATCCGGCGCCCCCGCCGGTCGAATCGGTCAGCGTCCCCAGCGAGAGCCAGTTCAGGATGGTGGACTCGTCCTCGGGCAGGCCTGTGGTCGTTCCGGATTCCGCGACGGCGGTGATCGACACGATGTGGGTGTCGCTGAGATCGACGTCGGCAAATGTCACCGCGGCCTGGGCCACGTCGAGCTTGATCGATCCGGTCTCGCCGATCATCTCGGGGACCGTGGCGGTCGGCGGCTCCGACGTGAACGTCGGCGCGTCGTTGGTGCCCGTGATGGTGATGGTGACGGGCTGGGTCACGACACCGCCGTGGTGGTCGTCGACCTGGATCAGGTAAGTCAGCGTCAACGTCTCGCCGACGGCGAGATAGTCGAAATTCCTGTCGGCGGCCGAGAAGGTCCAGGCGCGCGATCCGGTTACACCGCCGGTCGAATCCGTCAGCGTACCGAGCGACATCCAGCCCAGTATCGTCGCCTGATCGGGAAGCCCTGTGGTAACGCCCGTTTCGGTGACGCCGGCCACGGTGACGCTGTGGGTGTCGCTGAGGTCGACATCGACGAAGGTCACGGTACCGGATGCGGTCTCCGGCACGACCGAACCGGTCGTCTCCTCGGCTTCAGTGATGGCGGCCGCCTGGGTCGGTGAGGTGATCACCGGCCTGTCGTCGGTGCCGACGATCGTGATGGTGACCGGCAGCGTGACGACGCCACCCTGATGGTCGCCGATCTCGACCGTGTAGGTCAGCGTCAGCGTCTCGCCGGTGGCGAGATAGTCGAAGCTCCTGTCGGCAGCCGAGAACGTCCAGGAGCGCGATCCCGTCACGCCATCGGTCGAATCAGTCAGCGCGCCCAGCGACAGCCAGCTCAGCACGGTGGCATGGCTGGCAAGTCCGGTGGTGACGCCGGCCTCGCTGACGCCGGTGATGGTGACCGTATGCGTGTCGGTCAGATCCGCATCGGTAAACGTCAGCGTGCCGTGCGCCGTATCGGGTTGGGCGGAATTCGTCGTTGCTGCGAGTTCGGTGATCGAACCGGCCTGCGCCGAGGACGTCACCGCCGGCGTGTCGTTGGTGCCGGTGATCGTGATCGTGAAGGTCTTGAATGTGGTCTCGTTGTTCGGCGCGAAATTATTGTCGACGCGCGCGACATAGGTCAGCGTCAGCGTTTCCCCGGCGGCCAGGAAGTCGAACGCGCTGTCGGCAAGGTTGTAGGTCCAGGTCGCCGAACCGGCATTCTTGTTGTTCGGATTGGGCTCGAGCAGCAACGGGATCTCGACCGTCTTGATGGCCGCGAGCTGCGCAGCCGTCAGCGATGAGGTGACGTCGCTGCCGTTGGCGTCCCGGTAGCTGAACGCGGAATAGTCGACCTTCGCACTCGGTATGTCACCGACATTGAGGTCCAGCCATTTGATCTGGCCCGTCGCTGTGTCGAACAGCCCGCTTTGGGTCAGCCCCGGCCGCTCGGTAAACACCGCGTCCTGGGTCACGACTTGCGGCGGCCCCGGGATGTGATCGAGCCTGCTGTTGGGAGCGCCGCCGGCCTGAGGTCCGGTCGTGTTGACGAAGGTCAGCAGAATGACGATCGGCGCGCCACTGTCGCTGCTGGTGAGCTTGAAGCTGGTCGACACCGGCACGACGCTGTCCGTGAAGTTCGTCGTGAGCTTGGTGTTGGGATTGTTGTTGTCGGTGAACTTCAGCGCGAAGACGTCGGAGATGAGCTTCTGCGCATCGGTCGACAGTTGCGCCGACGAGACGAAGCTGACGCTGCCCTGGCCGTTGACGATGGTCTGGGTGCCGGCCTGATCGACGGTCGCGATCGGATTGAGCGTCGTCTTGTCGAACAGGATGTAGGAGCCGGTGCTGCCATCGGGCTCGACCAGCACCTGGAATTTGGCCGGCGGCACGCCGCCGGTGCCCTGCACGTCGAAATCGATCTCGACCAGCACCGCGGTGCCGCGGATGCCCATGGTCGCAACCGGAGTATCGACCTTCATGTCGCCGTGCTTGGCGGTCGCGCCGGCCACGAAGGAGATCGTGCCCGAGACCAGACTCATCAGCGACGAATTGCTCGACCCGTTCGGGTCGTAGATCATTTCGTTCAGCACCATCTTGGCGTTCGGCCCGAGACCGAACACGGTGCCGTCGATGAAGGTGATGCCGAGCGTCGAGTCGCCGCCGGATTGCACAACGTCACCCTTGTTGACGTTGTCGCCCTGGTTCAGGACGATGGCGACGCCATTGCGGATGGCCGTGGCGTTCCCGGTCAGCTTGGTGACATGGCCGATGACCTTGGCCGGCTCCGCCGCGCCGCCGGCCTGGGCATATTGTGTGTAGCCGGTGAGTGCGCTGACGAGATCGCCGGTGAGATGCGCGCCGTCAGGCGACGCCAGCGGCGCGCGCTTCTCGCCCTTGAAATAGTCGTGCAGGACGAGTTCCCGATCGTCCCTCGCGATGACGAGATCGAGCCCGGTCCGCTTGAAGTCGCCGGTGAACAGCAATTGCCCGTCGTCGACGATGATCGCGCCGGCCGGAGCATGCGTGGAAACGCTGTCGACGTGCACGTATCCACGGGCATAAGCGTCCGTGTTCGGCGACAGGCCGTCGAATTTCTCGACAAAGTTCACTGCGGATCACCGCACGAGAGTTAATATTGTTAAAATATCCGAATGATTAAGTCTGCATATCATCGGATAAAGCTTGGCGAAACCACTCTGTGCTTGCGCAAGGTGGTCCTGTAGTGCGGTTTGAGTGGATGTGACTTGGCTCACCCTGTGAAGAGCCGTGTAGTTCGCATTCGTTTGACGGTACCATAAGGTGGGATTTAAGCCAAGATACGTACTGAGCCACGTATTCGTGGTATTGATTGGCATTTCTGTACTTGCCTCTATTCCCCCATACCCCAGAGCGGGCATTTGACCCCAATTTCCCGGCCAAAGCTGTGACTTAGCTTACAAATCACACGAGTCCCGTGCGCGACCGGCCGGGTTAACCAGGAGGCAAGGATGAGTTGCAAAGCAGTGGAAAAAGGTTCGCCGCTTCCTTTCACAAACCGGTAAAGTTTTCGGGACCCCACGCAGGCGCCCTTTAGCCTCTTCCCCTGATTCCCCACATCTTAAGTCGATTCGAAGGGATCGTTCGTCATGCTGGCCGGCATGAAACGATCCGGTCGCGTGCGCGGTGCAATATCCACCCGCCGATGAGCGGACAGGGGGTGTCGGATGAGATTCTCGCTTCGCTCGCTTGCGCTGCGCGCCGTCATGCTGGGTTTCGGCCTGGCCCTGGCCGCGCCAGTTGCCGAGCTCAATGCGGCTTCGCTGCTCTCGCCCGGTCCGGCGACGCTGATCAGAAAGTCGACCGAGCCGTTCGGCCTGACGACCAGCCTGCTTGCCGACGGCGGCCTGTACGACAAATGGCTCGGCGTGCAGCACAAGCTCGCCGACGAATTGGAGCAACTGGCAGCCTGCGAGAGCGACCGCGCGGGTTGCGCGTCGCCGGCGGCGCTGCGATTCCTGGCGATCGTCGATGCCGGACGGGCGCGTCAGGGTCGCGCCCGGCTCGGCGAAATCAACCGCGCGATCAACCTTGCGATCCGCCCGGGCAGCGATCTTGTGGCTTATGGCGAGCCCGACGTCTGGGCGACGCCGCTCGCCACGCTCGCCCGCGGCAGCGGCGATTGCGAGGACTATGCGATCGCGAAATTGGTGGCGCTGCGCAAGGCCGGCGTGGCGCCGGAAGATTTGCGGATCGTCGTCCTGCATGACCTCGTCGGCGGCGAGGACCATGCGGTGGTCGCGGCGCGGCTCGACGGCCGCTGGCTGACGCTCGACAACCGCCGCATGGCGATGATCGAGGACGCCGACATCAGGAGTTTTCGGCCGACCTTCGTGATCGACCAGCATGGCGTCAGCCGCTATGTCGATGCCCCGCTCGTCGCCGAGGCCGCGTGGCGGCCGGCGGCGAGGTAACTGACTGCGTCATTCCGGGCGATGCGAAGCATCGAACCCCAATTCGCAATTGCGAATTGGGGATTCTCGAGGTTCCCCCGTGCGCAACTGCCCACCTGCGGTCTGGTGCTGACGCACCATCCCGGAACGACGATCCCGAGGAATGCCGCTCAGAACATCAAATTGTCCTTCACCAGAACCCAGCGGCCGCCTTTGACCTCCTGCACCTGGGTGATGGTGTTGGCGAGATGATCCGTCTTGGAGAACTTGGTCGGCGGCGAGCTGAAGATGTCGAGGAATTTGTCGCCTGACTCCAGCGAGTCCAGCATCTTCTGGCCGGTGAGATCCTTGCCCGCCTTCTGCGCGTAGAAGGCGAAGGTCATCACCGCGTTGTAGCCGATGATCGCCTGGGTGTTGGCGTCGGTGTTGAACATCTTCTTGTAGTTCACCAGCCAGTCCTTCACTTTGCCCTTGGCCGTGTCCTCGTAGGGAATCTCGAAGCCCGACGCCGCATAGAGCCCTTCGACGGCTTCCTTGCCGAGCGCCGGCACTTCGAGCACGTTGGTCGGGGTGGCGCCGAGGAAGGTTACGTCCCAGCCGAGCTTCTTGGCCTCGTTCATCGCGCCGATGGTCTCGCGGATCACGGTGCCTAGCACGACGAGGTCGCAGCCGTCGGCCTTCATCTTGGCGACCTGCGCCGAGAAATCGGAGGCGCCGCGCTTGTAGCTCGTGACCGAGGCCGGCTGCACCTTCATCGCGCCGAGCTGCTGGGTGAAGCCGTCGAGCACGTTTTTGCCGTACTCGTCATCCTGATGCATGATGCAGGGCTTCTTGAAGTTCTTCCACTCCATCATGTATTTGAGCGCGGCGCGCGTGCTTTCGACATAGGGCAGGAGGTTGTTGAACTTCAACCGCTCCTGCGGCTTGGCGGGATCGAACTTGAAGGTGAATTCGGCGGCCGTCAGCGGGAACAGCTGCAGCACACCCGCATCGAACAGGACGTCCTGCGCGGCGAGCACGGTCGGCGAGCCCATCGGTCCGATCATCGCGAACACCTTGTCGCGCTCGACCATCTTCTGCGAGGCCAGCACCGCCTTCTTCGGATCGTAGCCGTTATCCTCCAGGATCATCTTGATCTTGCGGCCGTTGATGCCGCCGCCGGCGTTGATCTCCTCGACCGCCATCTTCATGCCGTTGGACACCGGAACGCCCCAGACCTTGATCGGTCCGGACAAGTCCTGGTGCGTTCCGATCACGATCTCGGTCGGCGATATGCCTTCATTGGTGACCTTGGTCTGGGCTGCGGCCGGCAGACAGGTCAGCGCCAACGCGCTCACCGCAAGGCCTAGCGCCTTCAGCGATTTCGACATTGCAGTCTCCTCCTTACATGGCCCATGTTGAGCGAAGGGTCGGGCCGGCTCGCTCCTTCGCTAATTCGGCGTCGTCGAATCCTTCTTTGAGCATGATCTCCGCACAAGCGCTGCGCGATTGTCGCGAGGGAAAACCGCTTCACACTTTTCCGGATCATGCCCTATGCCACCGCGCGTTCGCCATACATGGCGTCGATCTCGGCGGCGTAGCGCTTGTTCACGAAACTGCGCTTCAGCTTCATGGTCGGCGTCAGCTCCTCGTCCTCGGGCGTGAGCTGGCGCTCGATCAGATAGAATTTCTTGACCGTCTCGACGCGCGCGAACTTCACATTGACCGCCTCGACCTCGCGCTGGATCAGATCCTGGATTTCGCGGGCGCGGCACAGGCTCGCGTAATTGGTGAAGGGAATGTCATGATCCTGGGCGTATTTCTCGACATTCTCCTGGTCGATCATGATCAGGCAGGTGAGATACGGCCGCTTGTCGCCGATCACGACCGCATCCGATACATAGGGCGAGAATTTGAGCTGGTTCTCGATCTCGGACGGCGTGATGTTCTTGCCGCCGGAGGTGATGATGATGTCCTTCATCCGGTCGGTGATCTTGACATAGCCTTCATTGTCGATCGTGCCGACGTCGCCGGTGTGCAGCCAGCCCTTCGCGTCGATCGTCTCGGCGGTCTTCTCCGGCTGGTTGAGATAACCCATGAACAGGAAGTCGCCCTTGATCAGGATCTCGCCCTTCGGGCAGATCATCACCTCGCCCCAAGGCGCGGCCTTGCCGACCGAGCCGAGCTTGATGCGGTCCGCCGGCATCATGGTCGCGACTCCGCAATTCTCGGTCTGGCCGTAGACCTCACGCATGTCGATGCCGAGCGCGAGATACCAGCGGATCAGATCCGGCGAGATCGGCGCGGCGCCGGTCAATGCGATCCGGCAGCGGTCGAGCCCGAGCATGCGGCGGATGTTGCGGAACACCAGCCAATAGGCCGCGCGGTTGGCGATCCGCAGCGACAAGGGCGGCGCCTCGCCCTGCAGCCGGCACTCGGTCATCCGGTTGCCGATCGCGAGCGCGCGGGCATACATCCAGTTCTGGAACGGGGTCGCATCCTTCAGCGCGATGGTGATGCCGGAATAGAACTTCTCCCAGATCCGGGGCACCGCGAGGAACGCGGTCGGCTGCACCTCGCGCAGATTGTCCGGCACCGTCTCCGGGCTCTCGGCGAAATTCATCACCGAGCCGAGTGCGAGCGAAATGTAATAGCCGCCGACTCGCTCGGCGACATGGCAGAGCGGCAGGAACACCAGCCGCTCCTCGCTGTCGGTCGAGGGGTAGAGGTCGTTGGCGTGGCGCATCTGGTGCGTCACGCTGCGGTTGGAGTGCATCGCGCCCTTGGGCGGGCCCGTGGTGCCGGAGGTGTAGACCAGGATCGCAAGATCGGAGGCGGTGCGGCTGCCGGTCATTTCGTCCCACAAGGCATCGCTGCCCTGGGCATGGTTGCGGCCGAGCGCGGTGAATTCGGCAAGCGACAGCACCATCGGATCGGAGAAGCCGGAGAGGCCCTCCATATCGAACACGACGATCTTCTCCAGCGTCGGACACCGCGAGCGGCAGGTCAGCACCTTGTCGAGCTGCTCCTCGTCCTCGACGAAGATCACCCGCGTGCGGGAATCATTGATGAGGTATTCGACCTGCGCCGCCGAATCGGTCGGATAGATCCCGGACGAGACGCCGCCGGCGCACAGGATGCCCATGTCGGCATAGACCCATTCCGGCACCGCGTTGGCGATGATCGAGGCGACGTCGCCCGGGCGAAAGCCGGTCGCATGCAGGCCGAAGGCGATGTCCTTGGAAATCTGCAGCCATTCGCGCCAGCTGGTCGGTTGCCAGATGCCGAACTTCTTCTCGCGGATCGCGGGCCTGTCGCCACGCGTTTGAACCGCGAGCAGAAAGCTCCTCGCGATCGTGTCGGCAACCGTCAGCACCGCTGGTCCTGCCATGCGCGCTCCCTCCTCTGCCGCCCGTCTCGCCCGCCGGCCCCTCGTGCCGGTCTTGTTGGCGAAACAGGCCTTAAATCTAGCTCCAACTCTCTTTCAGTGCCAAACCTTCCTCGGCGCCAATTTTCAGCACCAAGTCCTTCTCAACGCCACGTCTTCTTCTTTTTCCAGCGCCGCTCGCCCCGCGCGCCGGCTTCCTTGGCGCCGAGATAGAACTCCTGGATATCGGGCGAATTCATCAGCCGCTCGCAGGTATCGTTCATGACGACGCGGCCGATCTCCAGCACATAGCCGTAATGCGCCGTCTCCAGCGCGAGCTTGGCATTCTGCTCGACCAGCAGGATCGACATGCCCTGCTCCTCATTGACGCGGCGGATGATGGTGAAGATCTCCTTCACCAGGATCGGCGACAGCCCGAGCGACGGCTCATCGAGCAGCAGCAGGGTCGGCCGGTTCATCAGCGCCCGCCCGATCGCCAGCATTTGCTGCTCGCCGCCCGAAAGCTGCCCGGCGGGCTGGCCGAGCCGCTCCCTCAATCGTGGAAAATAGCCGTAGACGCGCTCGAGGTCCTGCGCCACACCGTCGCGGTCCTTGCGCAGATAGGCGCCCATCATCAGGTTTTCGCGCACCGACAGGAACGGAAACACCTCGCGCCCCTCCGGCACGTGGCTGAGACCGAGCCGCACGATCCGGTCGGCCTCCATGCGCTGGATCGGTTTGCCGAGGAATTCGATCGAGCCCTTCTGCGGGTCGAGGATGCCGGAGATCGTCTTCAGAACCGTGGTCTTGCCGGCGCCGTTGGCGCCGAGCAGCGTCACGATCCGGCCGCGCGGCACCTCGAGGCTGACGCCGCGGATCGCCATGATCGGCCCATAATAGCTCTCGATGTTGGAGAGCTTCAGGATGATGTCCGCTGTGCTCATGGCATCATCCTCATGCGCCGAGATACGCTGCGACGACGTCGGGATGGTGCTGCACCTCGGACGGCGAGCCCATCGCCAGCACGCGGCCGTAGTTCAACGCGATGACGCGGTCGGAGACCCGGTTGACCAGCGTCATGTCGTGCTCGACCATCAGCACCGTGATGCCGAGCTCGCTCTTCATGTCGCGGATCCAGAACGACATGTCGTCGGTCTCCTCGACATTGAGGCCTGACGACGGCTCGTCGAGCAGGATCAGCTTCGGCTCCGAGCACAGCGCCCGCGCCAGCTCGATCACCTTGCGCACGCCGTAAGGCAGTCCCGAGATCAGCTTGTCGCGGTAGGGCTCGAGATCAAGGAACTCGATCACCTGCTCGACGCGGCGGCGATGCGCCTTCTCGCCGGCGCGGACGCTCGGCAGGAACAACAGCTCCTGCCACAGCCGGGTGGTGGAATGGCGATGGCGACCGACCAGGAGATTGCTCAGCACGGTCGCGTTCTCGAACAGCTCGATGTTCTGGAAGGTGCGGGCGATGCCGAGTTTCGCGATATCGTAGGCCGGCTCCTGGGTGATGTCCTGATCCTCGAAGAAGATCTTGCCGGAGGTCGGCGGATAGATCCGCGAGATCAGGTTGAAGATCGAACTCTTGCCGGCACCGTTGGGCCCGATGATCGACAGGATCTCGCCCTTCTCGACCGCGAAGCTGACCGCATCGACCGCCTTGAGGCCCCCGAAATGCAGCGACAGGTTCTCGGCGCGGAAATAGCTCATCTGTTCCGCTCCGATTTCACATAGATCTTCTGCCGCTTGAAGGTCGCGCGCTTGTAGAGCGGGAACAGCTGGAAGAACAGCTTGATCTTGAGCCAGCGGCCGTAGAGTCCGAGCGGCTCAAACAGCACGAACAGCACGATGATGATGCCGTAGATCGCGCCTTTCAGTCCGTTGGCGGAGGCGAAGGCTGCGACGGCGTCCTGGATGTGGCCCGCGCGCTCGGTGCCGGCGCCGAGGGTCGCAGCAATGCCGCCGATCACGCCGGGCATATCGTCCTTCAGATAGGTCAGGAACGGATCGATCATGACCAGGAAGATCGCGCCCAGCACCGCGCCGTGCAGGCTGAACGTGCCGCCGATCAGGGTCACGATGATGAACTCGATCGAAAGCTGCAGCGTGAACATCTCGGGCGAGATGAAGGAGAGCTTGTGCGCGAACAGCACGCCGGCAAAGCCGGTGATCGCCGCCGAGATCGCGAACGACTTCACCTTGTAGAGCGCGACATTGATGCCCATGCTGCGCGCCGCGGTCTCGCTGTCGCGGATCGCGACGAAGGCGCGCCCGGTCGGCGAGCGCAGCAGATTGAGCGTGCCGACGATGGTCAGCACCAGCACCGCAAGACAGAGGTAATAGAAGGTCGGGCCGTCGCGCGACACGGTCGTGCCGAGCAGCTGCATGGTCTTGACCCGCATGCCCTCGTTGCCGTTGGTGACGCTTTCCCAGCGCGCCAGGATCTCCTCGACGATGAAGGCAAAGGAGATCGTCGCGATCACCAGATAGATGCCCTGCAGCCGCAACGCCGGAAATCCGACCAGCGCGCCGACCACGCCGGTCAACAGCCCCGCGGCGAGGAAGTAGACCGGGAACGGCACATTGAACTGCTGCAGATAGGCCGCGGTGTAGGCGCCGATCGCAAGAAACGCGGCATGGCCGAGCGAGGCCTGTCCGGTGAAGCCGGTCAGGATCAGGAGCCCGACGCCGACCGTCGCGTAGATGCAGACGAAGACCAGCTGGCTCATCAGATAGCTTGAGAGCACGTAGGGCGCGATCAGCAGCACCGCCAGCAACAGGCCGTAGGAGTAGATGTAGCCCGAATGTGGGAACAGCTTGATGTCGTCTTCATAGTCGGTCTTGAAGAGAAACCGCATGTGTCGCTCCTCAGACTTTCTTCCGGACATGAAGGCCAAACAGGCCCTCGGGCTTGAGCAGCAGCACCGCCAGCAGCACGATGTATGGCGCGACGTCCTTCCATCCCTGCGGCAAATAGAAGCCGGCCATGCTCTCGATCACGCCGATCAGGACGCCGCCGACCACAGCACCCGGGATCGAGCCGAAGCCGCCGAGCACCGCGGCCGGAAACGCCTTCAACCCCAGCACCAGGCCGACATTGGAATGAATGAAGGTGATCGGCGCCAGCAGCACGCCGGCGCAGGTCGCGACCGCGGCCGAGATCGCCCAGACGATCGAGACCACCCGCTTGACCGGAATGCCCATGTAATAGGCAGCCAGCATGTTCTCGGAGCTGGCGCGCATCGCGGTGCCGAGCGTGGTGCGGTTGAAGAACAGATAGAGCAGCGCGCATAGGATGATGGTCGCCGCGATCACCGACAGCTTGTCGTAGGCGAGCACCAGGCTGCCGATCCGAAGCACGCCCTGGCTGAACGGCGTCTCGATCTTGAAGTCGTCGGTGCCCCAGATCATGCCGGAGATTGAGCGCAGGAAATAGCCGAGCCCGATCGTCGCCATGATGATGGAGAACTGCGGATAACCGAGGATCGGCCGCACCACGAGCCGCTCGGCCAGCATGCCGAACAGCGCCATGCAGATTACCGCGCCGGCGAACCCGACCCAGTAATTCAACCCGAGCATGCCGATGAAGGTGAAGGCGAAAAAGCCTCCCAGCATCATCAAATCGCCTTGCGCGAAATTGACGACCTCGGTTGCCTTGTAGACCAGCACGAAGCCGAGCGCGATCAGGCCGTAAACGCAGCCGAGCGCGATGCCGCTGACGAGCTGCTGAACAAAGTCCAGCATCGTTTCCCTCCCCGATGCCCGGCGATTCTTATCCGATCGCTCGTTGCATCCCGCCTTCACGCCCTTGTGTCTGGAGCGCTGAAAGCCGCCTATGTCCGCCCCGATTGAGCCAAAACGCCCGATCCCTGTCAACAAACCGCTGTTGTCGCTGTATCATCACATTTGCGGAGATTTGCCGCAGCACGGACTAATACGGATATCACCTTTGATTTGCCCCGTGCGATTCACTGCACCGAAACGGTTTTTGTCCAAAGCTTGCGCAACCGACGAGCGAATTTCCGGATCGCCACCACGCCATGACACCTGAACTGTCCGCACTCGCCGTGCGAGGGTTAACCAAGCGTTTTGACCGCCCGGCGGTCGACGCGCTCGATCTCACGATCCGTGTCGGCGAATTCTATGCGCTGCTCGGGCCGAACGGCGCCGGCAAGACCACGACGCTGCGCATGGTGGCGGGGCTGTTGCGGCCCGATGCCGGCTCGGTGGCGATCCTCGGCATCGACGCGCTCGCCGATCCGGTCGCCGCCAAGCAGATCATGGCCTGGGTGTCCGACGAGCCGATGATCTACGACAAGCTGACTCCGCTGGAGTATCTCGAATTCGTCGCCGGCCTCTGGGGCATCGATCCGCGCACCTCGGAGAGCTCGGCGCGAGATCTCCTGATGTCCCTCGGGCTCGAGCCGCATCTCAACGAGCGCTGCGAAGGCTTCTCCAAGGGCATGCGCCAGAAGGTCGCGCTCGCCGGCGCGCTGGTGCACGATCCCCGCCTGATCATTCTCGACGAACCGCTGACTGGCCTCGACGCGCTGTCGGCGCGTCACGTCAAGGGGCTGCTGCAGGAGCGCGTCCGCGCCGGCTGCACCGTGATCATGACGACCCACATTCTCGAAGTCGCCGAGCGGATGGCCGACCGGATCGGCGTGATCGCGGCCGGCAGGCTGATCGCCGAGGGCACGCTGGCCGAGCTGCGCGAGCAGAACGGCCGCAACGACACCACCCTCGAGGATATGTTCATCGCGCTGGTCGATACCGAAGCGGCGGCCGCGTGAGCTCGGTCGCCCATCTCACCTGGTTCGCGCGCCACGAATTCCGCCTGGCGTGGCGCGAATGGCTGGCGATGATGACCGGCGGCCGGCGCCGGCGCAATCGCGCCGTGATCGGCCTCTTGAGCTTCGCGGCGATCCTGCATCTGCCGGCTTATGCCGTGGTCAGCCGCTATGCCGACCTGCGGTTTCCGCTCGACCCGTCGTCCCTGATCGTGCTGACCGCGACGATCTTCCTGGCCTGGGCGCTGATGCTCTCGCAGGCGATCGAGTCGGTGACGCGCGTATTCTACGCCCGCGCCGATCTCGATTTGATCATGTCGTCACCGGCAAAGCTCACCAACATCTTCTCGATCCGGATCGCCGCGATCGCGCTGACGGTGAGCAGCATGGCGCTGTTGCTGTCGACGCCGTTCATCGACGTGCTGGTCTATCTCGGCGGCCCGCGCTGGCTCGCCGGCTTCGGCGTCGTCCTTGCGATCGGGCTGTCGGCGGCCGCCACCGCGATCGCCGTCACCGCGTTCCTGTTCCGCCTGATCGGGCCGAGCCGAACACGGCTGGTGGCGCAGGTCGTCTCCGCCGTGATCGGTGCGGGCTTCGTCATCGCGCTGCAGGTCGTGGCCGTGCTGTCCTACGGCACGCTGTCGCGCTTTGCCTTTCTGACCTCGGAAACCGCGGCGCGAATTGCCCCCGCCCCCGACAGCCTGCTGTGGTGGCCGGCGCGGGCATCGCTCGGCGACCTCGAAATCATGATGCTGTTGCTCGCTGCGGCGTTGGTGATGCTCGGCGGCGTGATGGCGATATTCGCACCGCGGTTTGCCGATACGGTCGCCAGCGTCGCCGCCAATCCGGCTGCGGTGACGCGGGGACGCGCCCGCGCGTTCCGGGCGGGCTCGCGGCAGCAGGCGCTGCGGCGCAAGGAATTTTTGCTGCTGCGCCGCGATCCGTGGCTGCTGTCGCAGAGCCTGATGCAGATGCTCTATCTGCTGCCGCCGGCGCTGATGCTGTGGCGCAGCTTCTCCGGTACGTCGACCGCGATCGTGCTGATTACGCCCGTCATCGTCATGGCCGCAGGCCAGCTCGCGGGCGGCCTCGCCTGGCTGACCATCTCCGGCGAGGACGCGCCCGATCTGGTGGCGACCGCGCCGCTGCCGCCGTCACGCGTGACCCGTGCCAAGGTCGAGGTGGTCCTGATCGCAATCGCCGTGGTCTTCGCCCCGCTGGTGACCGCGCTGGCGTTTGCCTCGCCAGGGCAGGCCGCGGTCACGGCGATCGCAATCATCATTGCGACCACATCCGCCGCCGCCGTCCAGCTCTGGTTCCGCGCGCAGGCCAAGCGCAGCCAATTCCGCCGGCGTCAGACCTCCTCGCGCATCGCCACTTTCGCGGAAGCCTTCTCCTCGATCGGCTGGGCCGCAACCGCGGCGCTGGCCCTGACAATCCCGACGGCCGCGCTGGTCAGCAGCATTCTGACGCTGCTGACGCTTGCGATCGCCTGGAAGATCAGCCCGCGGCGCTAAAGCGCGATGAGATTAGGTTGAATCATCACCGCGCTTTGGTTCCTTGTTTGAGCATGATCTTTTCGGAAAACCGCTTCGCACTTTTCCGGATCATGCTTTAGCCTTCATCACCTCCAGCACCGCGGCGGCAAACACCTCCGGCGCTTCCTGCGGCAGATTGTGGCCGGCATGCGGAATCAGGCGATGGGCCAGGCGGCCAGTGTACTTTGCCGCGGTGCGACTGCCGTCGGTCGCGAACGTCACACCGTCGTCGGCGCCGTCGAGCGTGATGGCGGGAACCCTGATGACAGGCAACGCGTCCAGCCGCCGCTGCAAATCCGCATATTGGGGATCCCCATCGACAACGCCGTAACGGTGCCGATAACTGTGGATCACGACGTCGACATAGTCAGGATTGTCGAACGCGACCGCAGTCCGCTCGAAGCAGGCGTCGTCGAACGCCCAGCTCGGCGACCATTGCGACCACAGGATTTTGGCGATGCCGCGCCGGTGGGCGGCGAGCCCCGCCCGCCCTCGCTCAAGCTGGAAATAGTACTGGTACCACAGCGCCACCTCGCGATCCGGCGGCGCCGGCACCATCGCATGCGCGATGTCCTGGATCATGTAGCCGTTGGTGCAGACGAGGCCGATGCACCTTTCCGGCCACAGCGCCGCACCGATCGATGCGGCGCGGCCGCCCCAGTCATAACCGGCGAACACCGCGCGCTCGATGCCGAGCGCGTCCATCAGCGCCATCATGTCGGCGCCGACCGCCGCCTGCTCGCCCGACCGCGGCGTTGCCTTGTCGCGGAAGGCCGTCGGTCCGTAGCCGCGCAGATAGGGCACGATGACCCGACAACCCTGCGCCGCCAGCGCAGGCGCAACGTCCACATAGGAGTGGATGTCGTAGGGGAAGCCATGCATCAGCATCACGGCCGGCCCCTCGGCCGGACCAGCCTCGTAATACGCGATGTTGAGCACGCCTGCGTCGACATGGCGCAATGGTTCGAGCCGCCTGGTCGAAGGCGCGCGCGGCGCGGAGGCAGTGTCAGTCACGCATAACTCCCTGATCCTGGTTGTCTGCGCGGCATCCTAGCGCGTCTCGACGCAACAATCCGCTGGATCGCGTTGCAATCAGCGCCATGGAGCGATGCGCCGACCTCATCATGACGGCGCGCCGATTGCGCGATAATCTCACCTCGGCGGATATCGCCGAAGGCGGAAGAAGGCGGAACACATCATGCTGAGATTGCTCGCCGCGCTCGTCTTGCTGGGAACGTTCACCAGCCACGCCTTCGCGCAGGATGCCCAGCGCAGCGAATGCCTGGCGATGGCCAATGCGCCGCCGCGCGCCCTCCCGGTGAACTACCGGCGCGTCGCAGCCAAAGCCGACGAGGTCGCGATCACCTATGCCGGCCATTCGACCTACTATATCGACACGCCCGGCGGCATCCGGATCGCGACCGACTATAACGGCGTCTATCGGACCGGGCGGCTGCCCGACGTCGCGACCATGAACCGGGCCCACGCGACCCACTACACGCTGTTTCCCGACCCCAAGATTCCCCACGTGCTGCATGGCTGGGGCGAGAACGGCCAGGCCGCGCATTACGCTGAGCGGATTGGCGACGTCTATATCCGCAATGTCACCACCGACATCCGCCGCTACTGGGGCGAAGACTCCGGCGGCGAGATGATCAAGGACGGCAATTCGATCTTCATCTTCGAGGTCGCCGGCCTCTGCATCGGTCATCTCGGCCACCTCCACGTCAAGCTCGACGACAGCCATTTCGCCGCGATCGGCCGGCTCGACATCGTGATGGTGCCGATCGACGGCACCTATACGATGTCGCTCGACGGCATCTCCGAGATCACCAGGCGATTGCGCGCCGCCGTCGTGCTGCCGATGCACCGCTTCGCCACCCCGCTCGACGAGTTCATGCGCCTGATCGGCCAGCAGTTCGAGATCGATCGCCGCGGCGGCGAGCGCACCCTGCGGATCTCGCGCGACACCCTGCCGGCGACGCCGACGGTGATCATCCTCGACGGGGTGTGACGTCTCTTCAAGAAGAAGCAAAACCAAACGGGAGTGAAAATCGATGGTTGCCAGCACTCTGCCCGCCTCCGCCAGCGGGCTTTATGCCAATCCGCGCGAAGACTGGCTCGCCCAATACACCGAGGAGATCATCGATCCGGCCCGGCCGATCGTCGATCCGCATCACCATCTCTGGGATCGCGGGGGCTTGCGCTATCTGATCGAGGAGATGTCCGACGACATCGCGTCCGGCCACAACATCGTGGCGACCGTCTATGTCGATTGCCGATCGATGTATCGCGCCGACGGCCCGGAGGCGTTCCGTCCGGTTGGCGAGGTCGAGTTCGCCAACGGCGTCGCCGCGATGGCGGCGAGTGGCGGCTACGGCAAGGCGGCGATCTGCGCCGGCATCGTCAGCCACGTTAACCTTCTGATCGGCGATCAGGCCAAGGCGGTGCTGGAGGCGGAGATTGCCGCCGGCAACGGCCGGTTCCGCGGCATCCGCCACTCCTCGGCCTGGGACGAGGACCCCGACGTCGCCCACATGTACGCGAACCGGCCGAAGGGCATTCTGCTGGACTCCACCTTTCGTAGGGGGTTCGCCTGCCTGGCGCCACTCGGCCTCAGCTTCGATGCCTGGTTGTTCCACCCGCAAATCGGCGAGCTGACCGACCTCGCTCGCGCCTTTCCCGATACCAGGATCGTTCTCGACCATTGCGGCGGCCCGGTCGGCACCGGCCGCTTCGCCGGCAAGCGCGCGGAAACCTTTCCGGTCTGGAAGGCGTCGATCCTGGAGATCGCCAAATGCCCGAATGTGGTGGTCAAGCTCGGCGGGCTGGCGATGTGCCTGCTCGGCTACGACTTCCACCTCCGCCCCAGGCCGCCCTCGTCGGAGGAACTCGCCGCTGCCTGGCGGCCTTATGTCGAGACCTGCATCGAGGCGTTCGGTCCGGACCGTTGCATGTTCGAGAGCAACTTCCCACCTGATAAGGGGCAATGCAGTTACCAGGTCATCTTCAACACCTTTAAACGGCTTGCATCACAATATAGCGAAGCCGAAAAGACGGCGTTGTTCTTGAAGACGGCAAAGGATGTCTATCGGCTCGATATCGGGTAAGCTTCCGACTCATGGATGACGGCATCACCATCCGGCCGCTTCGAGAGGCTGATGCGGAAGCGGTGGTCGAACTTTACGCAAAGGCAGCCGCGGTGGAACCGCGGCTAGGCCCTGTCACGCTGCCGCAATGGGACCAGTTCCTGAAGCTGCCGCAGAACCGCGGCGGGCGGGACTTCCGTGTCGCCGAGCGCGATGGCGCGCTCTGCGGCCTAGCCGAGTCGTCGTTGCGCGACCAGGGCGCGCACCATTCCCGATTCCTCAAGATCGTCGTGGCGCCCGAGATGCGGCGCCACCGGATTGGCCTCGCGCTGTTCGACGAGGTGCTTGCGATCGACGCCGATCCCGGTCTCACCGTGCAGACGCTGGTGAGCAGCGACTGGCCTGCGGGTATGGCCTTCGTCGCTACCTTCGGCTTTGTTCATGTCGAGTCCGAGATCGGGATGAAGTGCGTCGAGCCGTTGCAGCCGGCGCGCACGCTCGCGGCTGCGCGCGCCACCATCGAGCAGGTCAGCGACGTCACCGCCTGCGCGGGCGAGGTCGCGCGCATCCACAATGCCGCCTATGCCTCGGACGCCGCCTTCCGCCTGTATTCGCCGGAGGAGATGGCGCAGGTCCTGACCGAGAGCGAAGTCTGGATTGCGTCGGAGGATGGCCAGATGTCGGGCTTCTGCCTGACCGAGTCCGAGCGGAACTCGATGTGGATCGAGTCGGTCGCCGTCGATCCGGTGCGGCAGGGACGCGGGCTCGGCCAGCTATTGGTCTATCGTGTGCTGGCTGCGCACGACGTCTCGATCGAGCACCCCTGCTGGCTCAACGTCTCGAGCCGCAACGCGCCCGCGCTGAAGATCTATCGCCGGCTCGGCTTCCGGCCCCAGCACGAGACCTGCCGCTTCAGCGCGCCGCGACGCGAGCTGATCGCCGCGCGCGAGCGGCGGTTTCAGTAGAGCCCTGCAGCACAAGTCCGACAACAGCAAATTTAGGCCCGTCACCCTGAGGAGCGCGTAGCGCGTCTCGAAGGGTCGACGGCCACCGGCGGGGCCGTGCATCTCTTGAGGCTCGCTCCGCTCGCACCTCCGGCGACAAAGGCGAAGCCTTTGCGCGGGGATGACGGGACTGAGTGGGCAGTCGCCCGTTACGCCCACTCACCCTTGCGGAACACCGGCACACTGCGGCCGTCGGCGTGGATGCCGTCGATGTCGGTGTGGGCGGAGCCGATCATCCAGTCGATATGGATCAGGCTCTTGTTGCCGCCCTGCTCGGCGATCTGCTGCGGCGTCAGCTTGTCGCCATTAACGAAGCATTTCGAGTAGCACTGGCCGAGCGCGATGTGGGAGGCGGCGTTCTCGTCGAACAGCGTATTGAAGAACAATAGCCCGCTCTTCGAAATCGGCGAGGAATGCGGCACCAGCGCGACCTCGCCGAGGCGGCGCGCGCCCTCGTCGGTGTCTAGCACCTTCTTCAGCACTTCCTCGCCGCGCGAGGCCTTGGCCTCGACGATGCGGCCTTCCTCGAACTTGACCGAAATATTGTCGATCAGCGTGCCCTGATAGGACAGCGGCTTGGAACTGACGACGTGGCCTGAGACGCGGCGGCAGTGCGGCGTGGTGAAGACTTCCTCGGTCGGGATGTTGGCATTGCAGACGATACCGTTCTTGGCGGTCGACGCTCCGCCTTCCCATTCATGACCGTCGGCAAGGCCGATCATGAGGTCCATGCCGGGTCCGGAATATTTCAGCGCGTGGAAGCGCTGGCCGTTCAGCCATTCGGTGCGCTCGCGGAGCTTCGCATTGTGCTGTGCCCAGGCCGCGACGGCGCCGTCCTGATCGACCCGGGAGGCGGCAAAGATTGCGTCCGCAAGCTTGGCCACCGCGACGTCCTCGGCATCGTCGGGGAAC
This sequence comes from Bradyrhizobium sp. BR2003, assembly GCF_009720285.1. NCBI lineage: Bacteria > Pseudomonadati > Pseudomonadota > Alphaproteobacteria > Hyphomicrobiales > Nitrobacteraceae > Bradyrhizobium > Bradyrhizobium sp. BR2003. Next base: position 35,109 of record NZ_SMYJ01000046.1, on the reverse strand, counting down.
ACCTGCTTGGCCCAGGACGTGCTCGGATAGGCGATGATGTTCCAGTTGGTGTCGAAATTGACGATCTTCTCCAGCGCCGGCTGGTAGGCAATCGAATTGGCCTTGCTGGCGCGCGCCACCTTGACCGGGTCTTCGCCCGACAGCAGCATCGGATTGTCGCCGACGATCGCAAGCCGCGCGGTGTTGGCGCCGAACGCCTTCGCCATGCCCTCATAGAGCCAGCTTGCGGCGCGATCAAAACTCGCATCGTTGCCGTAACGGTAGCGCGCCAGCGTGAGCTCCTCGTCCGAGAAGAACGGGGTCACGAGACCGGCACCGGCCTTGTAGGCATGCTCCACCACCCGCCGCACCAGCGGCATCGCCGCGGCAGGCGCGGTCAGCAAGAGATCCTGCCCCGGCTGCAGCTGCAGGCCGACCTTGATCGCGACTTCGGCGAGCCGATCGAGCTTGACGGGATCGATCGAGGCGGAAAGGTTGCGTTGATGTGCGGTCATGAAGCGCCGTGTCGTTTGAGGAACTCTCGGGATTCGTAGTCCAATTCGATCCGCATCCGCAAGGTTCCTGCCCGCTGCGCCCGATCACGCGACGGCGAGCAATTGCCTCGAATTTTACCGCTTCACCGAGCCCAGCACCCGGTCGACCATCTCGGGCGCGAGGCCGAGATAGTTTTTCGGCGCGGTGAGGCGGTCGATCGTCGCGCGATCGATCCGGCTGGCGACGCGATCATCCGCGGCCAGCGCCTCGGCCAGCGTCAGGCCCTTGTCGTTGGCGACGCGGCAGGCGTCATAGACCACGTCATGCGCCTCCTGCCGGCCGATCGAAGGCGCGAGGCCCATCATCACGGCTTCGGCCACGATCAGCCCGCGGCTGATGTCGAGATTGTCGGCCATCCGCTGCTCGTCGACGATCAGGCCGCCAAGCGCGAACCTCGCCTGGTGCAGCGCGCCCGCGGTCAGCACGAAGCTTTCCGGGATCGCCATCCATTCGGCGTGCCACGGACCGGTGGCGCGCTCGAAATCCTGCACCATCGCGTCCAGCATCAGGCCGGCATGCTGGCGCACCGCCTTGGCGGCGGCGAGCATCAGCTCCGACGAGATCGGGTTGCGCTTCTGCGGCATGGTCGAGGACGCGCCGCGCCCCTTCACGAACGGCTCGTAGACTTCCGCGAACTCGGTCGACGCCATGATCATGATGTCGAGCGCGATCTTGCCGAGCGTGCCCGTGACCAGCGCAAGGAAATTCACCGCTTCAGCCAGACCGTCGCGCGCGACATGCCAGGTGGAGACGGGCACGCCGAGCCCGAGCTCCTCGCATAGCGCCTGCTGGACCTCGAAACCCTTGTCGCCGAGCGAAGCCAGCGTGCCGGCGGCACCGGCGAACTGGCCGACCAGCACGCGCGGCTTCAGCTCCACCAGCCGCACGGCGTGGCGATCGAAGGCGGCGAGCCAGATCGCGGTCTTGTAGCCGAACGTCACCGGCAGCGCCTGCTGCAGATGGGTACGCCCGGCCATCGGCGTGTCGCGGTATGTTTTCGAGAGATCGGCGAGGATGCCGCGCAGCGCGGCGATGTCGTCCTCGATGATCTTGAGACCATCGCGCAGCTGCAGCACCACGGCGGTGTCCATGATGTCCTGCGTGGTCGCGCCCCAATGCACATAGCGGCCGGCCTCGCCGCACTGCTTCGCCATCTGATGCACCAGCGGCAGGATCGGGTAGCCGACCACGTCGGTCTCCTGCCGCAGCAGATCGAAATCGAGCGCGGCAACATCGGTCCGTTTTGCGATCTCCGCGGCCGCTTCCGCCGGGATCACACCGCAGCGCGCCTCGGCCCTTGCCAGCGCGACCTCGACCTCGGCGTAGCGCTCGATCAACCGCAGGTCGGAAAACACCTCGCGCATCTCGCGCGTGCCGAAGGCATCGCGAAACAACACGGAATCGAGCACGGTGGTCGAGGTCGGGAAGGCGGACATGGGCAGATCCTGTTGCCGGTCGCGGTCGGCAACGTCCCTATCACGGCAGAGGCTTGTGCCCTACCCCTCCGGCGGCGCCTCGCCGAACACCTCGGCTGCGATCTTGCTGGTCTCGATCGCGGCCGGAATGCCGCAATACATCGCGACCAGCAGCAGCACGTCCTGCACCTGCGCGGCGGTGCAGCCATTGGCCAGCGCGCCCTTGGCATGGACGCGGAACTCGGCGGGCTTGCTGCTCGCCGCGGTGATGCCGAGCATCACGAGGCTGCGGATCTGGTCGGACAGCCCGCTGCGCTCCCAGACGTCGCCATAGACATAGGCGTTGATGATGTCTTGCAGCGGCGTGCCGAAATCGCCGGCAGCGGCCATCCGCTTGGCGACATCGTCCTCGCCGAACATCTTCTGCCGCCGGCGCAGTCCGCGCGCATGGAGATCGCTGATGTCCACCATCGTCGTCGGGCTCCCTGAATGGGCTATTTATACGGATAAATATGACGCACCTCAACATTCCGGCAAGCCTGACGCTTGCCTTTCTGACTGATTTGTCCGTATAAATTTGCAAAAGCAGATACGGGAGGGGACCGGGATGAAGCTACGGCTGGGGCTGCTCGTCGTCCTGCTTGCGACGCTTCCGGTCCTGCCGGCTTTCGCGGCCGACGATTTCCCGCAACGGCCGCTCAAGATCATCGTGCCGTTCCCGGCCGGCGCCGGTCCCGACAATGTCGCGCGGCTGGTCGGCCAGCATCTGCAGGACGCCTTCGGCCAGACCGTGCTGATCGAGAACCGCGCCGGCGCGCTCGGCAGCATCGGCGCCCAGGAGGTCGCCCGCAGCGCGCCCGATGGCTACACGTTGTTGATGGGCACCAACACCACCCATGCCAGCAACGTCGCGACGCTGAAGAGCCTGCCCTACGACCCGGTGAAGGATTTCGCGCCGGTGATCCGCACCACCACCACGGCGATGGTGCTGCTGGTCAATCCAAAGCTCGCGGCCAGGGACCTGCCGCAGTTCCTCGCCTACGCCAAGGCCAACCCCAATCTGACCGCGGGCTACGGCTCCGGCGCCTCGCAGATCTCGATCGCCCAGCTGCATTCGCGCGGCGGCCTGTCGCTGATCGCGGCGTCCTATCGCGGCGTGCCGCAGGCGATGACCGACGTGATGGCGGGGGTGATCGATCTCACCTTCGGCGATTTCTCGGTCGCGATCCCGCAGATGCAGGGCGGCACCTTGCGCGGCATCGCCGTGACGTCGGCGACCCGCAACGAGCTGACGCCCGGCCTGCCCGCACTCGCCGAAGCGATGCCGGGCTTCGAGGCCACGATCTGGTACGGCCTGTTCGCGCCCGCCGGCACACCGGAACCGGTGGTCAGCAAGCTCTACGCCGAGTGTGCGAAATACCTCGCGATGTCGGAGACGAGGAAGAAGCTCGCCGATGTCGGCGTGATGGTGGCGCCGCTGGCGCCGGCCGAGTTCGGCGCCTTCGTCAGGAGCGAGGTTGTGCGTTGGTCGGCGGAGGTTAAGGCGGCCGGCATCCAGCCGCAATAAAGCGAGGCGGCGTCGCATCATGGCTCGCGAGACACCTGTTGGCATGATCGGCCTGGGGCTGATGGGTTCGGCGCTCTCCGCGCGGATGATCGACGCCGGCATCGGGGTGATCGGCTTCGACGTCGACGCTGCGAAGACGGATGGCTTGAGAGCGAGCGGTGCCGAGTTCGCGGCGTTTGCCGCCGACGTCGCGGCGCGCTGCCGGACCATCGTCATCGCGGTGTATGACGCGGCTCAGGTCGGGACGTTGCTGCCGGACCTTGCCAACGCGACGCCGCCGCCGCGCGTCATCTGCACCACCACCTGCGCGCCGGGCGAGATCATGGCAATCGCCGAATTCGCCTCCCGCTCGCGCCTCGCCTTCATCGAAGCGCCGATCTCGGGGACCAGCGCCGAGGTCCGTGCGGGCACGGCCACTGCGCTGGTCGCCGGCGATGCCGACGTCATCGACGCCGCCACGGCTACCCTCGACATTCTCTGCCCGCAGCGGATCAATGTCGGCGCGATCGGCAATGCCAGCCGCACCAAGCTCGCCATCAACCTGATCCTGCAGAACAACCGTGCCGCGCTGGCCGAGGGCATCGCCTTTGCCGAAAGCCTCGGCCTCGAGGGCGCGGCGTTCCTTGCGACCGCGCGGCGATCGGCGGCATATTCCAAGGTGATGGACAGCAAGGGGCCGAAGATGCTGGCGCGGGATTTCACGCCGCAATCGCATATCGCGCAGACCCTGAAGGATGCCGAACTGATCCTGCAGGAGGCCGGCCGGCACGGCCTGCCCTTGCCGCTGACCTCGGTGCAGGCCGGGTTGCTGCGCGCGGCGATCGCGCTGCAAGGGCCGGACAACGACAGCGCCGCGGTCATCGAAGCGATCCGGGCCGGCCGCGGCCATGGTGAGGGACAGTCATGATCAACTGTGCGATCGCGGGCCTCGGCCGGTGGGGCCGCGCACTGGTCGAGGCTGCGCAGAGCGAGCCGCGGCTCAGGATCGTCCGCGCGGTGGAACCCGACGCCAACGGCGCCGCCAGCTTTTGCGAGACGCACGGCCTCTCCGTCACGGCGAGCCTGGACGATGTCCTCGCCGACTTTCGCATCGATGCCGTGCTGCTGGCGACGCCGCATTCGCTGCACAAGGGCCAGGTGATCGCGGCAGCCGGCGCCGGCAAGCAGGTGTTTTGCGAGAAGCCGCTGGCGCTTCGGCGCGCCGATGCCGCAGAGATGTTCGCGGCGTGCCGCAGTGCCGGCGTGGTGCTCGCGGTCGGGCATAACCGCCGGTTCTGGCCGTCGATGCAGGCGCTGCGCACGATCACAGCCGGCGGCGAGCTCGGCACCATCCTGCATGTCGAGGGCCACAACAGCAACGAGAACTCGCAGAGCATCGCCCAGGGCTGGCGGCTGTCGCCCGAGGAATCGCCGGGCGGCGGCCTGACCGGCGCGGGGCTGCATGTGCTCGACGGCTTCGTCAGCCTCCTTGGTCCTGCCCGACAGGTTTATGCCCGGTTGAGTGCGCGCGAGGCCGGACCGCCGCCGCTCGACACTGCAACCTTGGCGATTGAATTTGTGAATGGCGTGAGCGCAACCCTTGCGACAATTCGCGCAACACCGTTCTATTGGCGCGTGCATGTGTTCGGAACGAAGGGATCCGCCGAGGTGCTCGACGAACAGACGATGGTGCTGCGGAGATCCGGCGAGGCGCCTGCGACGACGCGCTATCCGGCGATCGACACCCTGACCGCGGAACTTGCGGCCTTTGCAGACGCGGTCGAAGGCAAGCAGCCGTTCCCGGTGCCTGAAGCGGACGTGCTGGCGACGCTCGCTGCGTTCGAGGCCGCGCTGCAGTCGATGCAGTCTGGACATCCCGTTGCCTGCCATATGGCATGCCAGTGATCTGCCATGTCTGAACAACCGGACAGGGCGAGATCGTCCCGCTATCGCGACATCGCCACCGGGCTGCAGAAGGACATCCGGCTCGGCACCTACGCGGTCGGCAATCTGCTGCCGACCGAGACCGAACTGATGGCGAGCTACCAGGCCAGCCGGCAGACCGTGCGCGAGGCGCTGCGCATCCTGATCGACCAGGGCCTGATCGTGCGCCGCGCCGGCCTCGGCTCGGTGGTGATCGCATCCGAGCCGCCGGTGCTGTTCACCCACAGCGTCAAGTCGCTCGGCGAGTGGCTGCGCTATTCCAACGAGACCTACCGCGAGGTCGTGGCCAGCAGCGACATCGTGGCCGACCGCAAGCTGGCCGGGCTTTTGAAATGCGAGCCGGGCAAGAGCTGGTTCCTGATCGAGGCGGTGCGCCGCTCGGACCAGTTCGCCGCACCGCTCGGCTGGGCCGAGATCTATGTGCTGCGCCGGTTCGCCGATGTCGTGGTCCGGCCCGACCATGGCCGCACCCCGGTGCATGAGCAGATCGCCAGGATGTACGGCCAGGTCACCGAGCGCGCGCAGATGGAAATCTTCGTGCGGGGCATGCCGGCGCCGATCGCCAGGGCGCTCGGCGTCAAGACCGGCTCGCCGGCGCTCACCGTGGTACGCCGCTACTACGGCCAGCGCGAGGAACTGTTCGAGGTCACCATCACCACGCACCCCGAGGGGCGCTACACCTACACGATGGATATGCAGCGCTCGCTGCGGCCGAAGCTCTAGCGCACCCGGGCCAGATGCGTGCTGGCAGAGGTATGTGCCGTCTGCGGGGTGCCGCTCACGCCCCAGATCGCGACCGCGATCAGCGCGGCCGCCCAGACATAAGGCACGGCATTCAACTTCTTCATTTCCGGGATCATCCCCAACGTCTCTACAGGACCGACTGATCTCTCGACCCAGGTCGTGAATCTCACCACCGCAGTCCTCAGCGTCTCACCATGCAGCCGTCCTTCACAACGCTACTAAGGTTAGACCTTGTCGGTTTCAGGACGCCTTCGTGCGAATCCGGAAATGATTTCGTCGGAACCAGGCTCTCTCATCCGAATTGATGAGACCGTGGGCCGAAGCGGTTCGGCTCCATTCGAGACAACACTTAAGAGAATTTTCTGCCCAAATTTGAGTCAGACGCACAACAAACCTTCCAAAGATACGCCCACTGAATTCTTTTTGATTGTCGCCCCGACTCCCGCCGTGCCATCAGGGCCTGTGACACTGTGATGACAAGGGTTTCTCTCGTGACTGCCGAACCGGCCAAACCGCAAGGCGACTCCCGTCGCCGCTCCAAGGAAACCCAGGACGAGGTCGCGCGGTCGCTGGAACGGGAATTGAAGCTGCTGACGGAAGAGCGCCAGGAGCGCGCGCTCCGGTTCGGCCTCGACATTGCCGGCAAGACGCCGAAGGTGGACCAGTAAGGTCGCCGCCGCGCTGAGCGGCTCGGGCGCACAGTTTCCTTTGGCGCGCCGAAGCTTTAGCGGAGGCGGCAAGCCGGGCGATGACCGTGCGGATGCTACATACACGATCGTCGTCCTGGCGAAAAGCCAGGACTCATATCCACTGCGCTTGATCATGAACGGGATCATGGCTCCAGCATCGCGCAACAACTCTCATTTGGGGTAATGGGTCCTGGATTTCGCCCAGACGACACTGAGTTTTTGACGCCGCTGTGAGTCACATATCCGCATTCTCGGCTGCAAGCACGAGCCCTGCAAGCATCGGCAGCGCCAAACGTTGAACTTGCATCGGCGTCTCATTGCGACACGGCGGGGAGCCGCACCATTCGCGATCCCTCACATGCTTGTCTATCGTCGCCGCGACCGCGCCAATCGGGACGGCGGCAAGCCGTCTAGCGCTGCCGCTGCGCGAGATAGAATCCCGCCAACACGGCGGCCAACCCGGCCGCCTGCAGCGTGGTCGGTGGCTCGCCGATCAGGAGCCATCCCAACAGCAGCGTCAACACCGGCACGGTCGCAGGAAATACGGCTGCGCGGGCAACGCCGAGGCGCTGGATCGACACCGCGAACAAATACATTGCCGCGGGCCCGGCCAGGATGCCCTGGGCGATGGCCTGCAGCGCGTTTTCATGCAGGCCGATGGCCGCATCGCGAGCGAGCCCACCCGAGACGGCATACAGTGGAAACAGCGAGAGCGACAACACGCTGATGACGCTGGCCACGGAGAACGCCGAGACACGCCAATAGCGCACCAGCGTGGCGAAGCCAGCGAACATCAATCCGGTCGCAACGAAGATCAGATCGCCCATCACGGCGCTCGGCCCCATATGGCCGATCGACTCGCTGCCGATCACGGCAAGGCCGACGACAATGACGACAGCGCCGGCTGCCCGCGAGAGCGAGACCGATTCCTTCAGCAGGACGACCGCGAGAAACAATCCGCCCAGCGTCGCGCAGGACGGCTGGATCACGCTGCCATGCCCCAGCGGCACGAACATGAAGCCGGCATAGCTGATCAGCGACATCACCGGCCCGCCCAGCAGCATCAGCGCCATGCCGCGCCCCCAGCCGATGCCGCAGAGATCGCGGAGGCCGGCGCGCACAACGAGCGGCAGGAAGGCGATGCCCGACCACAGGAAGCGATGCATCAGCAGGTCGACGGGCGTGAAGCCGACCTTGAGGCCGTGCCGGGTCGCCACGAAGCCGAGCGCCCAGCACAGCGCCGCGCCGAGGCCGCAGGCGACCCCGAGCAGGATGGCTTTCGTATCCGGAAGGGCTGCAGCCTTGGCGTTGGCCGGACGTTCGTTCATCGCGAACGACTACGTGAGCTGCCGAGACGGATCAACCCACTGGTATGCACGGCTGGTCGGCGCAAGCTTGCCGGAGTCTGCCTGGGTCAGACGGCATCATCATTCCGCGCCGCCGCAGTGTCCGTTTTGGGCCAGCAGCGGACGCTCGGATTTGGAGCATCAATCTCAAGCCGCAGGCGAGCCGCTGCGTTGAGGAAGCAGCCGAGGTGCGCCGTCAGGAAGTAGCCCGCAAGCCTGGAGCACGCCGTAGACGAGCGCTGCTAGAATGATGAAACCGACGATGCGATTGAGTTTGAACACCGAATCTCGAAGCTCTTCGTTGCCCAACGCCATATTGCCTGAGATGCATCACTCACAGCAAGAGCACTGAGGCCGCGAAGATCAACACGGCCATACATGCCGCGATGATCAAATGCTTGTGCGACTGGTCCACTAACGTAAACAAAGGCCCTTCGGAAGATCAGGCGGCGCTGTAGCCGCCGTCGACCACGTGCGATGCGCCTGTCATGAACGACGCCTTGTCCGAGCACATCCAGACCACGGCTTCCGCGATCTCCTCGGGTACGCCGAGGCGACGGACAGGCACCTTGGCGATGATCTCGTCGTAACGTTCGTCCATCGTCTCCCTGGTCATCGGCGTCTTGATGTATCCGGGATTGACGCAATTCACGCGGATGCCGTCCTGGGCATATTCGATCGCAGCGGACTTGGTCAGCCCGACGACACCGTGCTTGGTCGCAACATAATGGCCCGACGTGGCAAGACCGACCAGGCCTGCGATCGAGGCCGTGTTGACGATGGCGCCGCCACCGCCCTGTTTGAGCATTTGCGCGATCTCGTATTTCAGGCACAGGAACACGCCCATCAGATTCACCGAAAACATCCTGGCCACCGAGGCTTGCGTGAGTTCATGAATGCGCTGGCCGGGCGGGCCGACGGAGCGCCCGGCAACGCCGGCATTGTTGAACGCACAATCGATGCGCCCGAACGCCGACACCGTGCGGGCCACCATGTTCGCGACATCGGCCTCGTCGGTGACGTCGCCCTGGATCGCGATCGACTGGCCGCCGGCGGCATTGATCAAGGCGACCGTCTCATCGATGCCCTCCTTCGAGAGGTCGGACACCGCCACGCGCGGACCCTCGCGCGCCATGGCGATCGCCGTCGCCCGGCCGATGCCGGAGCCGCCGCCCGTCACCAATGCAGCCTTGCCGTCCAGAATGCCTGCCATGAGAAACTCCTTCGGATCAGCGCTTGCCTTCGATTGCGATCTCGACGAGGTACGGCCGCCGGGCCGCGACAGCCTTTGCGATTGCACCGGCAATGTCGTCGGCCTTCTCGACCCTGACCGCCTCGACGCCCATGCCGGCCGCGAGATGCACGAAGTCGAGTGCGGGGCCGGTGATATCCATGTTCTGATAGGGATGCTGGGTGCCGGCTTCGAAATTCTGCCGCCACACGTCCACATTGTGCTTGAGGATGCGGTACTCGCGGTTGGCCAGCACCACGAACACGATCGCCAGCTTGTGGTGCGCGGCGGTCCACAACGCCTGGATCGCGTACATCGCCGAGCCGTCGCCGGAGATGGCGACAACCGGACGGTCCGGCATTGCGACCTTGACGCCGATCGCGCCGGCGAGGCCCTGGCCGATGCCGCCGCCACGGCCGCCGAAATAGTCGCCGAAGCCGCGATAATCGAAGGCGCGCGCGAGATCGAGGCTTGCCGTGATGCTTTCATCGACGATGACGACATCGTCGGGCAGCCCGCGACGCAGCTCTGCGGTAACGCGCGGCATCGCGGTCGGCTGGCGGTCCCAGCTTTTCTCGACGCGCGCGCGATAGGCCTCCTTCTCCTTCGCCTGCAATTCGGCCAGCGCGGCATTGCGGTTCTGCGCGGCCTGCCTGAAGTCCGCGCTCGCCTGTGCACGCACCCCCTCCGTCAAGGCACTGACGCTGACGGCGATGTCGCCGACGATACCGGCATCGAGCCGGTTGTTGAGCGCGAGGCGTTCGGCCGAGGCCTCGATCTGCAGCACTGACGCGCCGTCAGGGATGTGGCCACCAGGCGCAAACCAGATGTCCTCAAAGAACGGACCGCCGATCAGCAGCACGAGATCGGCATCGCCGAGCGCCTTGCGCACTTGCCGGGCGTCGCCGGGAAGCGACTGACGATAGCTCGGATGGCTGGTCGGGAACGGCGCGTGATGGCGGAGCCCCTCGAACCACACGGTGGCGCCGATCGCCTCCGTGAGCGCCACCAGCGCCTGCTCGCCGCCCGATCGCGCCACGTCGTCACCGGCGATGATGGCCGGCTTTTTCACCTTCAGAAGCAGGGCGACGAGCGCTTCGATGCCTTCCGGATCGGGGCGCGTCGATCGCCACAAACGATCCGGCGTCGACGCCTCCACCGCGGTCTCCTGTTCCATGACGTCGATCGGCAGCGACACGAACACCGGCCCCTGCGGCGCGTCGGTCGCCACCTTGAACGCGCGTCGCATGATCGGCGCGATCTCGTCGGCGCGCTCGATCTGCACGCTCCACTTGGTCACCGGCGCTGCCATCGCAACGAGGTCGTGGCCGAGCAGCGGGTTGTTGAGCCGCATTCGGGTATCCTGCTGGCCGGCCGTCACGACCACGGGCGAACCCGCCTTCAGCGCGCCGTACAGCGAGCCGATGCCGTTGCCGAGGCCGGGAGCGACGTGCAGGTTGGCGACGGTGACGCGTCCCGACGCCTGCGCGTAGAAGCTGGCGGCGCTGACCGCGACACCTTCATGCAGCGCCATGATGTATTCGAGTTGCGGAAATGCCGCCAGGCTGTCGAGCAGCGGCGTTTCGGTCGTGCCGGGATTGCCGAAGATATGACGCACGCCGTGCGACACGAACGATTCCATCAGCACACGACGCCCGCGCATTCGCTCCCTCTCGATTGTTCTGATCCGTTCTGCGCATCATCGGCCGGGGAGCGCCCCGTGGCAACCGTGCGAGTCGGCTGGCATCCGCGCGGCCGGCTGCGTCTTCCGCATGGCTTCGAGGCGCGAACGCGCCAGCGAGGCCGCGGCCCTGCCACTTCCGCGGCCAAAGCCGCCATGAATGGAAAGGGCCACCGTTCGGGTGGCCCTTGTTGCTTATTTCTTGAGGTTGGCGGCAAACAGCTTGGCGGCTTCGGCCTTGGATTCCTGATCGGCCTTGGCGTCGTATCTGAGCGGCAAATTGAACTTCTTGCCGAGCTCGGTGGCTTCGGGGTTGGTGAACGCGTGCACCGCGCCGGGATACTCGACGATCCGGTAATCGGCCTTCGCCGCGTCGAAATCCTTCTTCAGCGCATCGTACTGCTCGCGCTTCACGAACGGGTCGTCAGCGCCGTTCAGGATCAGGATTTTCGCCTTGACGGTGCCCGGCGCCGGTGCGGGGGTGTTGAGACCGAGCGAGGCGTGGAAGCCTGCGACGGCGGCGAGATCGGCGCCGGTGCGCGCCATGTTCAGCACCACCGCTCCGCCGAAGCAGTAACCGACGGCACCGATCCGCTGCGGATTGACCGAGGCCTGCTTGGCGAGTTGCTCGCGCGCGGCGTTGAAGCGCTGCTCCATCACCTTCGGGTTCTTCATTACCGCCCCGGAGAGCGCACCGGCATCCTTCGGGTTGTCGGCGGTCTTGGCATCGCCATACATGTCCGCGATGAAGGCCACGTAACCCTGCTCCGCGAACTTCCGCGCCTCGTTATGGATATGCGGGGTGATGCCCCACCATTCATGCACCATGACGATGCCGGGCCGCTTGGCCTGGGTCGCGTCGTCATAGACGACGAAGCCCTTCATCGTGGTCTCGCCATCGCTGTAGGTGACCGGCTCCTCCTTGACCGCTGCGTGCGCGCTCGCGACCATCGCGATGGCGCTGAGTGCTCCCACTATGTTCGTTATGATCGTTCGCATGCTGACCTCCTGCGGGTTTGGCACGACGCGACATTGGCATACCAGCGAATCCCGCGCTAGGCTTGGAAAGCGGAGCGGCTTTGCTCCGCAAGCTGCGCATCATCTCTCGAGCGCCGCCGACATTTCTGTCGGTTGCTGATGCGTGAACGATGTTGCGTCACGGTCAGCGCTTCTCAGCCGTCGTTGCTGTGCTCGTCGCGTTATCGACGAACGCAACCGGCGTGCCCTTCGCGACACCGGCAGCGACGCGCTGCGCGTCCCAGTTGGTGAGCCGGACGCAGCCGTGGGACTCCGCCTTGGAGATCTTGCCGGGATCGGGGGTGCCGTGAATGCCATAGCCTTCTCCCGAGAGGTTGATCCAGATCGCACCGACCGGGTTGTTCGGACCGGGCCTGATCGTGAAGGGCGTCTTCGATCTGACGCCCTTGAACGCGTATTTTGGATTGTAGCGGTAGGTCGGGTTCTTGTTGATCGCCGTCACCTTCAGCGTTCCGCTCGGCGTCGGCTTATCCGCGCTGCCGACCGTCGCAGGATAGAAGCCGAGCAGCTTGCCTGCCGCATCGAACGTGCCGAGCGTCTGCCGCGTCTTGTCGACCTCGACGCGCGCGATCGGCGTTGCGCTTCCGGCATCGACGACGTTCGCAACCGCAATGGTCTCGCCGGCCTTGTCGAACTTCCGTCCCGGATTGAGCGCCTGAAGCAGCGCCTCGCTCATGTGGAATTTTTCCGCGAGCGCTTCGCGCGGACTGGTGTAGCCCAGCGTCGGCAGGCTCTTCATGCTCTCCATCTTCGCCGGGATCCTCTTCACGAACGGTCCCTTCACGTCGGCATCGACGATCGTGTAGCTGACGATCGCAGGCCCGTCGCTGGCGGCGGTGAGCCTGCTCCAGAGCTCCGGCGTTATTGCGTTGTCGAAGGGCAATCCACTCGCCTCGGCAAACGCCCTGAGCGCCTTCTGCGCGTTGTCACCCAGCTTGCCGTCGATCTCGCCGGGAGAAAAATGCGCGCGGTCGAGCAGGATCTCGAGCCTGGCAATGAAGGCGCTGAGCTGACGGCGGTCCGGCAATTTTGCCGGCGGCGCCGCCTCGTCATTGATCGCGGCGGCATCGAGAGCCGCGGCCAACGCCGGCGCGGCCGACACAAGCAAAAGGACAACAGCAAAACGCGCAGCGGAAAACGGTCGGAACATCGTGCATCCCAACGTGGCTACCTTCCATAAAGCTACGGAAAGCCTCGAAGTTCCAATGCGAATAGCGGCGAAGTTCCGCCACGGAACAGCTCACCCGCGACCATGTCCGGATCATCACCGGCACCAAGGCGGAGGACTGGATCGAGCATGCTGACACGCTCGCCATTCGTATCGATTTGCGGAGCGAACGCCGTGCGAAGGCATCGGCGGCCTCTCGAAGGCGAAGGATGTCGCCTTCGTCGCGGCGTCGCCGGCGTCCGCGGTGACGACGATCATCCGCAAGACCGAGGCCGCGCGAGAGGCGGCAAGGTCGGTCGCCGGCCGCGCGCGCAGGCGGCTCGCGCTCGGCAAGGCGCGCCCGGCCGTCGTTGCCGGCAGGACAAAGCCGGCGAAGGGCCGGGCCGTTCACGTCACCTCGCGCGGACGTTCGTCGAGCTGAGGCCGCGTCACGACGCGTGCGCCGCCGCAAGCGTGGGCCGGCGATATTTCCGCTCAGGAAAATGAATGCCCTGGTGTATGTTGCCGGTCGTTTCAGATCGGTTTGCTTGCAATTTATTTTCCAGTGGGCGTTGTCATGACGTTGATCGATGGTTTGGGTTATCTGGCGTCGGCTATCGTGTTGCTGACGTTCTGCATGAGCACGATGCTGAGCCTGCGCGCTGTCGCGATATTCAGCAATCTCGCGTTCATCTGCTATGGATTGGGCGACCGGATCTACCCGGTGCTCATCCTGCATATCATTCTGCTGCCGCTGAACGTGGTGTTGCTGTTCCAGATGGTTCGGCTGCTTCGGAAAGCGAAGCGGGCTGCAGCGACGGACCTTTCCCCGAACTGGCTGCAGCCGTTCATGCAGCCGAAGCACGTCAAGGCGGGAGAAACGATCTTCCGGAAGGGCGACGACGCCGACCTGCTGTACATGGTCGTATCGGGCGAGGTCAGGTTTCCCGAGATCGATCGCGCAGTATCGGCGGGCGAACTGTTCGGCGAAATCGGGCTGTTTTCGCTCGAGCGCCGCCGCACGCAAACGGCTCAAGCTGCGACCGATGTGGATCTGCTCTGGATCAGCGACGGCGCGCTGAGGAAGCTGTGCGAGCGCAACCCGGGACTGTCGCTGTATTTCCTGCGCTTGACCGCGACGAGGATGACGGAAAACGCAGCCCGCGCAATCCGGGTCGGCGCGGTGGCGCCCAATCCGGCGTAACGTGCGCCGCCTCGCCTGCCGGCGCTACGGCGCGGACGAAGCCGCAAGGCTCGGCAGCGGCGCAAACTGCATCTCTGCAACGGCCGAGCCGGCATATGCACTGGCGATCAGGATCATGACTCGAATGGCGACGAACATGGTGCCTCCTCAGTCTTGTTGTTGGTCTCTCAATGCCAGAGACTTCTTTCCCGCCGGTGAGGAAAGCTGGTTGCCGCAACCTTGAAGGCATTGGTAAGCGGGTCGTTTACGCTCCGACGTTCATGAGTTGGGAACCGTATCGGCCGATCGACCGGAGCGCTAAACGCGCGGTTCACCGTCACCGGGCATTGTCCGCCTCAATCAAGAAGGCGCAAACACAATGCCGATTTTCAGGACGATCCTTGTTGTCGTATCGATTTTTCTTGCCGGTTTGTACGTCTACGACAGCTGCCGCAGTGATGGGCTCGCCATGCCGGTTTCGGTAAACGAAGTCCTTGCACGGCGCTGGCCGGAACCGGACGCGTTTCATCCGACGGCGGCCCCTGTGTCCGCAGCCGCCGGCAACGTGACGCCGGCCGCGCGCGTTAGGGAAACGTTTGCGATGTTCATCCCCAAAGATGCGCGACGCCATCCGATGCAGCGCAGCCTTTGACGGCCTGGAGTCAGCCCAGCGATGCGCCGGCCTTGGCGCGGCTTATTCCGAGCGTCACAATGCGCTGCAGGAGATCCGGATAGTTGAGCCCGTCATGCCCGGCGGCCGTCGCGAACTCCTGGCTCTTGGCGATTTCGGGGTTGGGATTGGCTTCGATGAAATACGGAACGCCATTGGTGGACAGGCGGAAGTCGATGCGCGCATAGCCGTCGAGCCCCAGGGTCCGGTAGATGCGCTTCGCCAGCCGTTGAATATGGGCGGATAGTTCCGGCGTGAGGTCCTCGGCCGGGCCGTCGACAATCCCGACCCGCTCCTGATAGCTGGTATCGTGCTTGACCTTTTCGGTGGCGATCTGGCGCGCGGCAGGGCCGCCCATGCTGCCGAACTTCAATTCCCACACCGGCAGCACCCGCAGCCGGTTGTTGCCGAGCACGCCGACATAGAGCTCGCGTCCCTCGATGAACTGCTCGGCGATCGCGGCCGTTCCGATCCGCTCGTGGATGAAGGCGACGCGCTCGGCGAGCTTCTCGTCGGTATCGACGATCGACGCCTGCGAGATACCCAGCGATCCATCGCTGCTCAGGCTCTTGACGATCAGCGGCAGCTCGAGACGCGGCGGCCGCTTGACCTTGCGGCGCATCGGAAACACCGCGAAGGCCGGCACCGGGATCCGGCGATGGTGCACCAGCGTCTTGGACAGATCCTTGCCGCGCGCCAGGATCAGGCCGCGCGGGTTGCATCCGGTATAGGCGATCTTCATCAGCTCGAGATAGCTCGCGATGTGCTGGTCGTACACGACGTCGTAGTGAAACTCCTCCAGCAGCGTGAACACGACGTGCGGCTTGAAGCCCTCGATCTCGTCGCGCACCGGCTTGATTTCCTCCTGCACGCCGAGCGGACGAACCTCATGGCCGGCCGCGCGCAGGGTGCTGACGACGTCGTATTCCGTCTTCCACTCGTTGATCTCCCGCGCGCTGTATCCATCGCTGGAGTCGGGCGGCACACAGTCCGGGTGCATCAGCACCAGAATGCGAAGCTGTTTCATAGCGCGATCCATTTCCGGCGCGACGGGCCGAACAGCGCGTGCATGGTCTTGGCGGTCAGCAGAATGGTGAAGTTTGTCACGAGCTTCTGCTCGGGGCCGACGGCACGCAGATTGAGCTCGCGGCAGCGCGAGATCATGTCGTCAAGCACGGCATCGAGCGTCAACTGGTTCTCGCCCGTCCACCGCGCCACCAGCTGCCTGATCTGGGCGCGGTGCCGCCTGATGAAGGCCGCGGCCGGCGGACGCCGATAATGCCGCGGATCGGCGGAGAACAGCTTGGAGAGATCGCGGTCGTAGGTCTTCGGCGGCGTGAAGGCGTAGAACGCCTGCTTCTTCCTGTAGTGCTCGGCGAGCGTTTGCTTGAGCGTATGCAGCGGATCGACCCGTTCGCGCGTCGCGAGCAGCGGCCGCTTGCCGGCGATCTCGCCCATCAGCTCGTCGACATATTCGAGCTTCTTCAGCGCGGGCCAGCCGGCATAGCGCGTCCGCCAGTTCGAGCGCGGCCGCAGCCACACCGCGAAGGTCTCGGCGAAGTCCTCGTCCGGATGGCTCTGCGCGTACCAGAGCCGAAGATGCTGGACGTAATTGCGGCTGGCCGGATTGGGCCGGTAGTAGCGCGGGTAGTGCTGCGACGACGGGCCGAACAGCTGCTGCCAGCGCCGGCGGCGCTGCAGCTGGTAGCCGTGCTGCACCGCGTGCCCCGCCTCGTGGCGGAGAATGGCCATGCACTCGGACCACGAGGCGCCCTCGACGTCGAGCATCATCTTCTTCTCGAGCTTCATCAGGCGAGGATGGGCGAGGTAGAACGGGATCGCGATGCCGGGCACATCGGCCGGGCTGAACCATTCGCTCGAGATCCATGTGTGCGGCCGCAACCGGACGCCGCGCTCCTCGAGCTCTTCGTATAGCGTATTCACACAATCGGCGAGCCAGGTGCCCTCGACGGCAACCCTCAGACGGCTGAGCGGTTGCGCGAGCAACTGCTCGTCCGTCAGCTTCTCCCAGGCAAATTTGCGGCGCGGCATGGGCTTCCAAAGCTTAAAACAAATCGGACTCTGAATGGTGTCATAGGTTGCCGCCGGCAACAACCGCCGGGCCTTCGCGCCGCGCCCCCGGCCAATGCCGGCAGCGGGCCGGACCCGGCCCGAGCGTCCGCCTTGGGCGGCGGGCAGCGCGCCGAGCCCGATTCGCCGGCTCGAGGCGACGCTCATCTTGCGTCCTAGGGCTTGACCCAGCGTTGCACGGCCGCGGCGGTGTCGGCCGGCCTGGTGTTGAAGCAGATGGCGGCATCGGGGGCGAGCCGGTGCACCAGATTGAGGATCGTCTCGAACAGCAAGAGCCGCTCCGGCGGCTCGCGCAGCCCGGCACCGATCACGACGCAGTCGTAGCGGCGCGCGTTGAGGGCCGCCGCCGTTACGGCTTCCGCCGTATCGCCGAGGTCGATCAGGCAGCTCTCGACGTCGTAGCCGAGCGTCCGCAGGCCCTCGATCTGTGCGTCGAGATAGCTGCGCACCAGTTCGGGCGTGAACTGCGGCACGACGGACAGATCGACGAAGGTCGGGTCGAGGCCGATCGCCAGCACGGATTGCTTCGTCATGGCGGCAGTTCCCATTGCGCTCCATCGTGGCCCGACCATGCCGGAGGTTTGAGTCGAAATCGCGGAGCCGTCAGCGGCAGCCATGATCCAGCGCGGCACGCGCGGCGATCGCGGCGCGCCGCTTGAGGAACTCACGCTCGCGCGAATTGCCGGCCAGCGCGGCGGCGGCCTCGAACGCGGCATGCGCCTCCGCGAAACGGCTCAGCCTGTGCAGGAGATCGCCGCGCACGCTCGGCAGCAGATGATAGGATTTCAGCGCCGGCTCATCCGCGAGGCCGTCGACGATCGCGAGCGCGGCAAGCGGCCCCTCGGCCATACCGATCGCAACCGCGCGGTTGAGCTCGATCACGGGTGAATCCAGCAGCGCGGCGAGATCGCCATACAGCGCGGCGATGCGGTTCCAGTCGGTCGCATCAGGCGTGCCGGCCGCGGCGTGGCAGGCGGCGATCGCGGCTTGCAGCGCATAGAAGCCGCCGGCGCCGCCGAGCTCGCGGGCGCGCGCCAAAGCGAGCTGCCCGCGGCGGATCTGCAGGCGATCCCACCGCGCGCGGTTCTGGTCCATCAGCAGAATCGGTTCGCCGGACGCATCGGTGCGCGCCGCCATCCGCGAGGCGTTGAACTCCATCAGCGCCAGCAGCCCGTGCGCCTCCGGCTCCGATGGTGCGATCGAGGTCAACACGCGGCCCATGCGCAGCGCCTCGTTGCAGAGCTGCGGCCGCAGCCATTCGTCGCCGCTTGCCGCGGTATAGCCCTCGTTGAAGATGAGATAGACGACCTCGAGCACGGAGGCGAGCCGCTCCGACAGCTCCTCGCCGCGCGGCGTCTCGTAGGCAAGGCCCGACTCCGACAATGTGCGCTTGGCGCGCACGATGCGCTGGGCGATGGTCGCCTCCGCCTGCAGGAAGGCGCGTGCGATCTCCTCGGTGGTGAGGCCGCAGATCATCCGAAGCGCCAGCGCGGCGCGCGCCTCCCGCGACAGGCGCGGATGGCACGCGGTGAAGATCAGCCGCAGCAATTCGTCGCCGATATCGTCGTCGAGCGCGGCATCGAAGTCGGGCATGGTCTCCTGCTCCCGCGCCAGGTCGTGCGCGATCACGCCGTGCTTCTCGGCCAGCATTCGATTGCGGCGCAGATGGTCGAGCGCGCGGCGCTTGGCGGTCGCCATCAGCCAGGCGCCCGGTTTCTCCGGCACGCCATCCGCCGGCCAATGCTCGAGCGCGGCGACCAGCGCCTCCTGGGTCAGGTCCTCGGCGAGCGGCACGTCGCGCAGCATCCGCGACAGGCTGGTGATCAGCCGCGGCTGCTCGATGCGCCACACCGCAAGGATCGTGGCCTGGATGTCGGCGGCCGTCATCGCCGCCGACCTGGATTATTGCCTTGACGCGCTTTCTTCACGCGAACCGGCGTCCACTTCGCTTGAGAACGCCCGGTTCGCGCGGTGCATCAGGCGCAGGCGGACACATCGACCTGACAGCCGCCGTCGGCGCCCGGGGTGGCGAAGGGGCGGACCTCGCAGGTCCCCTCCCAGCCCGGCATATGCTCCTTGTGCAGCTGCATGAACTCCACCGCGGCGGCGACCGCCTCCTCCTTGTTGCGGAGCTCGAAGATCGCGTAACCGCCGATCATCTCCTTGGTCTCGACGAAGGGCCCGTCGACGACGTTGAGCTTGCCGTCGGTGATGCGGACCTGGGCGCCCATCGCGACCGGCAGCAGCCCGCCGGTGTCGATCATGCGGCCCGCCTTGATTTCCCGCTCGGCAAGCCTGCCCATCGCCTCCATCAGAGCGGGCGTCGGCGGGCCCGGGGGCTGGGGGGAGGTGACGATATACATGAAGCGCATCGGAAAACTCCTGTTGGGCGAGACGCGGCGATGATCGCCGCAAGACCGGCTCGCTATGGGGAACGACGATCCGGGAGGGGGTGAATCGACAGGGGGGCGGGAATTATTTTTCGGGCAAAAGCAGATCGTACCGGCCCATCGTCGACCCTGCGAAAGCAGGGACGGCCCGGTGTTTGCAGCAAACGCCGCCGCCTACTGCTCCCGCAGCATGATCAGCGGGTCGGCGCTGTCGGGGACGCGGCGCCACTGGGCGTTGTCGTCGGCCTCGAACTGCCAGGTCTCGCCCTTGGCCGACATCAGGATCATCTGGCCGTGATCGAGCCGCCACATGGTCGGGTTGAAGGAAGCGACTGCCGGATCGCATTTGCCTTTCAGGAACACCTGGAAATTGTCGTTGCCGGCGTCGGTGTTGGTCAGCACCAGCGTGCAGATCGCCTGGCCGTTGCCGCGCACCAACGACCAGTCGCCGATCATCTGGTCCATGGACTTGGCGAGCGAGCGCGCCGCGGCAAGGTTTTGCAGGATATAGACACCCTCGTTGGTGCGCATGCCTTCGAAGATGCCGGTCTCGACCTCGGTGAAATCGATCACCGCCTCGCCGGCCGCGTTCTGCAGCCGCACGATGTCGCCGAGGCCCTTGATGCTCCAGCCGGTGATGTCCTTGGTGAAGGGCAGCGCGGCGGCGCAAGCGGGCTCGAGCTCGAGCTTGAAGCCTTGCGGCGCCGTATCGCCCTTCAGCGTCACGACGCAGGTCTTGCTGCGCTCGGTGGTGGCGAGCTCCCACTGCCCGATCATGTCCCTCTTCAACGTCGTGACGTCCTGCGCCGCCGCCGGACCGCACGCGGCCAGCAGCAGACACAGCACGGCATCGAAGCGGGACAACGACATCAGCGATCCTTGACGGGCGTTTCGGCAACCGGCGTCAGCGGCGGCTTGCCGGCGAACCAGTTCTTGATGTTGTCGACCACGAGCTGGTCCATCGCGTTGCGCGTGACCACCGAGGCCGAGCCGATATGCGGCAGCAGCACGACGTTCTGCATCGCCTTCAATTCGTCCGGCACGTTCGGCTCGGCCGCGAACACGTCGAGACCGGCGGCCAGGATGGTGCCGGACTTCAGTGCCGCGACCAGCGCCGGCTCGTCGACCACCGAGCCGCGCGCGACATTGATCAGCACGCCGCGCGGACCGAGCGCCTTCAGCACGTCGGCATTGATCATCTTCGCCGTCGAGGCGCCGCCCGGCACGATGACGATCAAGGTGTCGACCGCCTTCGCCATCTCGATCAGATCGGGATAGTGCTTGTAGGAGACGTCCTTCGACGGATTGCGCGAGTGATAGGACACCGGGACCCGCGAGGCGTCGAGCCGGCGTCCGATCGCCTGGCCGATCCGGCCCATGCCGACGATGCCGATCTTGCGGTCGCGCAGCGAGCCGACGCTGAGCGGATAATTCTGGGTCTGCCACAGCCCGGAGCGCACATAGCGGTCGGCCTTGACGAATTCGCGCAACGTCGCGATCAACAAGCCCATCGCGACGTCGGCGACCTCCTCGGTCAGCACGTCGGGCGTGTTGGTGACCACGATATTGTGATCGCGCGCATAGGCGGAATCGACGTGGTCGTAGCCGACGCCGAAGCTGCCGACGATTTCCAGCTTGGGAAACATCGCCAGCGCGGTCTTGTCGGTCGCCATCGTGTGATAGGTGACGGCGATACCGCGGATCTTGGCCATCGTATCGGGCGTCAGCCGCTCGAGGTCGCCGCGGCTCTCGGCGCGGTGCAGCACGTATTGATCGGGAAAGCCGTTTTCGAGGATTGGCCGGATCGGTCCATAGATCAACAGATCGATCTTTTCGGAAGAAATCGGGGCCATCAACTGTCCTTTCCTAACGCGCTTTCATGCCAACGCCGCAATAACAGGTGCGAAACTAGCGCCAGCAACCCATAGATGACAATCCCGGCCAGCGATAGCAGCAGAAGTGCTGCGAACATGCGGGGAATATTCAGCCGGTAGCCTGATTCAGCGATCCGGAAGGCGAGGCCCGAACCGGCACCGGCGCTGCCCGCCGCGATCTCCGCGACCACGGCGCCGATTAGCGACAGCCCGCCGGCGATGCGCAGGCCGCCGAGGATATAGGGCAGCGCCGCGGGCAGCTTCAGGAACAGCAGCGTCTGCAGCTGTGAGGCGCCATAAAGTTGAAACAATCCGGCGAGGTTGCGATCGACCGAGTTGAGGCCGAGCGTCGTGTTCGACAGCACCGGAAAGAACGCCACGATCCAGGCGCAGACGATCACCGCGGTCTGCTGCTGCAGATAGATCAGGAGCAGCGGCGCGATCGCGATGACGGGCGTGACCTGCAGCACCACAGCATAGGGGAACAGCGAATATTCCAGCCATTTCGACTGGTTGAACAACAGCGCCAGCACGATGCCGCCGATTGCGGCCGCAACGAAGCCTTCGAGCGTGGTCAGGAGCGTGACGCCGAGCGATTGCGACAGCACCGGCCAGTCCGCAACCAGTGTCTTCAGCACCAACAGCGGGCTCGGCAGCACGTAAGGTTGGATGCCATAGCCGCGGACGATGGCTTCCCAGAGCACGAGGCCAGCGGCGAACACCGCAAGCGGCAGCAGAAAACGGACGAGGTCCTGCGGAGATTTCATGCGCCCGCCTGCCCTGCATAGGATGGCGCCAGCGCGCTGGAGACCTCGCGGCAGAACGCGGCATATTCGGCCGAGGTGCGGAACTCCTCGCCGCGCGGTTCCGGCGAGGTGATGCGAAACTCGGCGCCGATCCGGCCCGGGCGGGCCGTCATCACGATCACGCGCTGCGACAGATAGACCGACTCGAACACCGAGTGCGTCACGAAGATGACAGTCTTGTGCAGGCCGCGCCAGAGCGACAGCAGGTCGTTGTTGAGGCGAAAGCGCGTGATCTCGTCGAGCGCCGCAAACGGCTCGTCCATCAGAAGGACATCCGGATCGGTCACCAGCGCGCGCGCCAGCGACACCCGCATCTTCATGCCGCCGGACAATTCGCGCGGATAGGCCCTCGCGAACTCCGCTAGCCCGACCTGATCCAGCGCCGCATCGATGCGCGCATCGGCGCTGGTCGCAGGTAGCCGCGCAAGCTTCAGCGGCAGGCGGACATTGTCGCGCACCGTGGCCCACGGCATCAGGGTCGGCTCCTGGAATACGAAGCCGATGCGGTGGCTACCGCGCTGCTCCGCGCCATGATGCGAGATCTCGACAGTGCCGGCGCTTGGCGCGGCGAGACCTGCAATGAGCCGCAGCGCGGTGGACTTGCCGCAACCTGAGGGCCCGAGCAGCGAGACGAACTCGCCGCGCCTCACATCGAGGTCGAGCGGCCCGAGCGCCCTCACGCCGCTGTCATAGGTCTTGCTGACGCCGCGCAGACGCACGGCGAGGTCGACGGCGTCGGTTTCCAGCACGACGCTCTCTACCATCGGTGGCGGGAGAATGGTGAGCGCAGCCGAGCCGCGAAAGACATCTCTCCACGCGGCGAACAATGTGACGAGCGCATCAGAGATTCGAGAGGCAGCGGCGGTCGGCGCGCGCCGGCCTCCCCCGCAAGCGGGATAGGCGAAGGAAGCCGGTGGACAAACTCCGCGGACACCATGCGCGATTGCTCTCTCCTTCGAGCGGAGAGGTCGACTGCCGATGCTGCAACAGATCGGATCATGGTCAGTTCTTCGGCCTGAGCTCGGCGCCGACCGCCTTGTTGACGAAGCGCAGCGTGTAGCCCTGGCGATAGTCGATGGCGCTCTTGACCACGCCGGCCCGCACCATCTTGTCGAAGAAGCTCGCCATCCGCTCATCGGTCATGGCGCCGATCCCGTTCTTGATGGAATCGCCGGAATCGACGATGCCGTGCTCGCGCATCTTGGCGACGCAATAGGCGAGCAACTCGTCGTTCATATCGGGATTGAGCTTCTTGATCATCGCATTGCCGGCCGAGTTGTCGCCGTAGACATAGTGGTACCAGCCGACGATCGAGGCATCGACGAAGCGCTGCACCAGGTCAGGCTTCTTGTCGACCAGGTCGCGGCGGGTCTCGATCAGTGTCGAGTAGGAGTTGAAGCCGTAATCGGCGAGCAGCAGCACGTTCGGCTTGAAGCCGGCGGCCTTCTCGACCGCGAAGGGCTCCGAGGTGACGTAGCCCTGCATCGCGGTCTGCTTGTTCACGATGAAGGGCTGCGGGTTGAAGGTGTAGGGCTTCACCTTGTTCTCGTCGAAACCGTATTCGGACTTCAGCCACTGGAAGTAGCTGGTAATGCCCTCCTTCGAGATCAAAAGCGTGAGCGGCTTCAGGTCCTCGATCTTTGTGGCCTTGACTTCGGGATGGGTCAGGAAGACCTGCGGATCCTTCTGGAACATGGCGGCGACGGCGACCAGCGGCACGTTGTTGGTGACGGCGTCGAAGGTCTGCAGCGAGTTCGCGCTCATGAAGAAGTCGAGCTTGCCCGCGATCAGCAGCATGCGGTTGTTCTCGTTGGGACCGCCGGGCACGATGGTGACGTCGAGGCCGTATTTCTTGTAGGTGCCGTCGGCGAGCGCCTGGAAGAAGCCGCCATGCTCGCCCTCGGCGACCCAATTGGTGCCGAACGAGACCTTGTCCAAGGTCTTGTCGGAGGTCTGCGCCCGCGCCGGGGCAAGCGCCGCGGCGACGCAAAGCGCGGCGGTCAAAAGGCTTGTGGTTAACGCTCGCAGCAAAAAGGCCGGGATCATGGTTGGACTCCGTCGATCATTATGGCCCATGATGGAAGGCGGGAAGACGCGGACCGCGCCCGGAGACGCGAACCCGTTATGATGTTAAACAAACTAGCCTGCAAATCCATCCCGTGAAACGCTTGTATTGAAACGACCGGCTTGATGACTTCTCAGCTTCCGCCCCGCGACTGGACCGCCATCCACTGGCCCGATATCGCCAGGGATGCGGCCGCGCGCTGGATCGCGGTGCTGCCGCTGGCCGCGACCGAGCAGCACGGGCCGCATCTGCCGCTCGGAACCGACGTCATGATCGGCGAGGCCTATCTTTCGCGGGTGCGAGAGTTGCTGCCGGCGGCCACTCCCGTCACGTTCCTGCCGTTGCAGCCGGTCGGCGTCTCAACCGAGCACATCGATTTTCCGGGTACCTTGACCTTGCCGACCAACGTGGCGCTGAAGAGCTGGATGGCGCTCGGCGAGAGCGTGGTGCGCGCGGGCGTCAGGAAGCTCGTGATCGTGACCAGCCATGGCGGCAATTCCGCCGCGATGCAGCTGGTGGCGCAGGATCTGCGCGCGCGCCATCAGATGCTGGTGGTGACCACGAGCTGGTCGCGCTTCGGCGCGCCGGACGGGCTGTTCGACGCCGGCGAATTGCGCCACGGCATCCATGGCGGCGCGGTCGAGACGTCGATCATGCTGGCGAAATATCCGCAAGCCGTGCGCAAGGAAGCGGTCGCGGACTTCAAGCCGGCGAGCGTGCAGATCGAGAAGGATCATCGCTTTCTGTCGACGCAGCGGCCGGCGCCGTTCGCCTGGCAGGCGCAGGACCTCAATCCGAGCGGCGCGATCGGCGATGCGACCAAGGCCTCGGCCGAGAAGGGCGAGAAGCTGATCGAGCACGGCGCGCGCGCGTTCTGCGAGCTGCTTGCCGACGTCGACCGGTTCGATCCCAGCGTGTTTCGCGGCCACTGACCGACAGCATTTTCGAGCAAAGCGGGTACCGGTTGGCGTGAAGAAAACGCGTCAGGACTAGAATGGCTTCGTCCGGGCAGACGCGACGAAACAATTCGCGAAACCATATTTCCGCCCCGATCTTCGAACCGGAACCGCACAGCCTCCGTCCAACGGGCATGCGGACCGCACCGGCGCCGCCCCACACAGGATGGAGTATTCCATGTCGATCAAGACCAAGTTCGCCGCTCTCGCCCTCACCGCGCTCGCCGTGACCGGCACCATCGCGTCCACGACGTCGCAGGCTGAAGCGAAGCCCTATGGCTGGGGCTGGGGCGTTGGCGCAGGCCTTGTCGGCGCCGCCGTTGTCGGCAGCGCGATCGCGGCCAGCGACGGCTATTACTACGGCGGCGGCTATCGGCGCTGCGGCTGGGTGCGCCAGTTCGACGCCTATGGCAATTACATCGGCCGCGTGCGCAGCTGCTACTACTGATCGACACAATTCCTAAGGTTGCGGATCCTGTGTTCGGCATGGGTCCTCATCCACCCCGTGTCGCAACCGACCCGTCCGGTGAATCCCCCCGGGCGGGTCAATTCTTGAACGCGGCAATCACAGATACTTCGCGACCAGCCTGAAATCGCGCAGCACGGCTCGCCCTTTCGGCCCCGCTGCCTTCAGCGTCTCCTCCAGGCTGTGGCCGATGTGATCGTGGATCAGCGCCTTCTTGGCGCTCTCGATCGCGCTCTCCACCGCCTGCAATTGCTGCGCGATCTGCGCACAGGGCCGGCCCTGCTCGATCATCTCGACGATGGTGTCGAGATGGCCATTGGCGCGCTTCAGGCGCCGGGCGATCGCAGCGTGCGGATGGTCGTCGGACATCTGGCTCTCCTATCCTCCCGGGAGGATAATCATGATCCTCCCCGGAGGATAGCGGAATCGGCTTGACAGGCCATTGTCGCGGGCGTAGTGCCCGATGATCGGAACGTTCGTTCCGCCCCGGGGGTTCTATCTCCGGAGACAAGTCGATCCACGAGCCAGCACAGAAGGCACATGGGCAGTAGCAACTCAGGCGACAGTAGACCGGCGATGCCGGGACTGGTGACGCCGCAACACAGCAAGACTGATCGCGCAGATCTCGCCTGCGTGGACGGGTGGTCGCGCCCAAGCTGACCACTGCTCCTCACCGGCCTGCCGCGACCAGCGGAAGTGGAGGTGAGCGATGTTCGAAAAGCTCGCAAAATTCCGGCAAGCAGGCCCGCGGCGCGTTGGCGAGCCGCGGCGCATGCCGCCGCCGGCCGTCATTCATTGCAATGACAACCTGCCGGGCTTTCGCCGCCTGGCGGGCCGCCGCCGCCGTCCAACCCCGGCCTGTCATTGGATCCTGATCGACGGCCGGCTGGAATGCCGTTGGATTGCGGAAGACACCAGCGGTGATCTCGATCAGCAGCGACGCGGGGGCCGGCGTTTCGGCCCGCGCGCAACAGCCACGCGCCACGCCGCGGCAAAGCCGCCGCTGTGCGCCTAGGCCGACGATGAGGGTGGGCTTGATAACGACGGTGCTGCCGCTCCCTCTCCCCGTTCTTACGGGGAGAAGGTTGGAGTGAGGGGCCGTCTCCGCATACACGGTGATAGCCGTGATCGCGGAGGCCCCCCTCACCCGGATCGCATCGGACGATGCGATCCGACCTCTCCCCGCACGCGGGGCGAGGTGAAGCGGCGCCCGCTGCTCGGTCAGAAGTAGTCGTCTTGGTTTAGGAGGCCGACATGGACGAAGGACCTAGTTGCCCCGTTGCGCGCCATCGCGGCGCAGCAGCGGGACCATTGAACCGCATGACATCTGGAAATGCCGCTGCTCACGGCAGCGGAGACGTGCGCGTCTGACGACGCCTGCGTCCCTCCCGCCGTGCCTGAGGGCGGCGAGGAGACGCGAAATGACCGAAAGCAAGACTACACAAACCGCCATTCTCGATAGCGCGCATGCCGGCGACATCCACGGCGCGCTCGGCAGTATCGCGCGCGACGACGCCGCGCCGCGCGCGACCTTGGCGGCCCGGCTGAAGACGCTGCTGGCGATCGTCGGCCCCGGCCTGATCGTGATGATCGGCGACAACGACGCCGGCGCGTTCGGCACCTATACTCAGGCCGGACAGAACTACGGCACCACGCTGCTGTGGACGCTGCTGCTGCTGATCCCGGTGCTCTACGTCAACCAGGAGATGGTGGTGCGGCTCGGCGCGGTCGCCGGGGTCGGCCATGCGCGGCTGATCTTCGAGCGCTTCGGCAAGTTCTGGGGTGCCTTCAGCGTCATCGACCTCCTGGTATTGAACGCGCTGACCATCGTCACCGAGTTCATCGGCATCACGTTTGCGCTTCATTTCCTCGGCGTCTCGCAGTTCTGGGGCGTATTGGCCTCGGCTGCAATCGTGATGCTGGCGGTCTCGACCGGCGACTTCCGCCGCTTCGAACGCTTCGGCATCGTGCTGGTGGCCGGCAGCCTGCTGCTGGTGCCCGTGATCCTGATGGTGCATCCGCCGGTCGGGCAGATCGCAGCCGACTTCTTCGTGCCGAAGATGCCGCAAGACGCCAAGCTCAGCGAGGTGATGCTGCTGATCGTCGCCATCGTCGGCACCACGGTGGCGCCGTGGCAATTGTTCTTCCAGCAGAGCTACATCGTCGACAAGCGGATCACGCCGCGCTTCATCCGTTATGAGCGGATGGACCTGTGCATCGGCATCATGCTGGTCGTGGTCGGCGCCGTGGCGATGATCTCGTTCTGTGCGGCAGTGTTCGCAGGAAAGCCCGAATTCGGCAATTACACCGACGCACTGGGGACCGCGGTCGGGCTCGAGGCATATGCCGGACGGCTGCCGGCCACCCTGTTCGCCCTCGCGTTGCTCGATGCCTGCATCATTGGCGCGGCAGCGGTTTCGCTGGCAACGGCGTATGCGCTCGGCGACGTGTTCGCGGTCAAGCATTCGCTGCACCGCAAGCCGTGGGATGCGAAAGGCTTCTACAGCGTCTATTGCGGCCTGATCGTACTCGCGGCAGTGCTGGTGCTGACGCCGGGCACGCCGCTCGGGCTGCTCACCAATGCGGTGCAGACGCTGGCCGGCGTGCTGCTGCCGAGCGCGACCGTGTTCCTGCTGCTGCTGTGCAACGACCGCCACATCCTCGGACCCTGGGTCAATTCGACCAAACTCAACCTGTTCACCGGCGCGGTGGTCGCGGGACTGGTGATGCTGTCGGTGATCCTGACCGCCGCGGTGCTGTTCCCCGATCTCGGCGAGGCTTGGATCATCGGCATCCTCGTCGGCGGCAGCCTGCTGGCACTGGCGGTCACCGCAGCCGTCAAGTTGTACGAGATGTCGTCGCGCGGAAACGCGTCCTTCCGCTTCAAGCGCAAGCCCCCGCGAGAGCCTTGTTTGATCGACCGCGACAGCTGGCGGATGCCGCCGCTCGACCGGCTGCCGCCGGCGCGGCTCAGCCCGCTGAGCCGGATCTGGATGATCGTGCTGCGCGGCTATCTCGTCGTCGCCGCCGGCCTCGTGCTGCTGCGGATCGTCCAGCTCGCCACGGTGGGGGCGTGACTGCGCTCAGTCGCGGCCAGCGAAGGAGCGCGGTCATGCTGTTCAGGTTGGCGAGCGCCATCCTGCGCGGCGCGGCCGCGCTCCATCAGAGTCGTGTGATCTCGGGTGCCGGACTGCGGACGGCGCTGTCGATGGCGCGATGCGTTGAACGGGCCGGCGCGCGAGTCGTGCTCGGCAGGGCATCGCAGCCAGCATTCATCAACACAAAGGACGAGGACAATGGCGGCGTCGATTGAACGGTCGGGTCTCGACCGATTTGCCGTAGACGCGTGGTCGATCGCAGCCGATGCGGTCTGCGGCCTCGCGCTGTTACGTGACTGTCACGGTGGCGTGCAAATCGGAGCGGTATTGGGTACGCCTCAGTTGCTATTGCGAGTTATTTGCAATAAGCAGCGGGGGATGCTAGGTGCTGATTTGGCTTTGGATGGGACGACACAGATCGGACCGGGGACGGCGGGCGATGATTTCAAATCTCGGGTGGCAAGCGGCCGCCAAATCTGCAGTGATGCCGGGCGAAACCGCCACTTGCTCGCGGAAAGCCGCGTCATGACCTGCGTCCGCCTCTTCCGGGTCCAGATCGCCGCCGGCGCAGCGCTCGGTGCGGCAACCTTCGGCGCGCCGGCGACCGCGGCCGATCTGGCCCTCAAATCCCCCGCCGCCAGGGCGGTCTACAGCTGGACCGGGTTCTATGTCGGGGCCCATGTCGGCTATGGCGACGGCACGCTGGGTCCCGGCACCAACCCGATCCTGGAACAGGGCGTGTTCTTTCCGCCCACCATCACCGGCGGGATCGGCGGCTTCCAGGTCGGATACAACAAGGAATTCGCCAACCGCTTCGTGCTCGGCGTCGAGGCGGACGCGACCTTCACCGGTCCGACCGACCTGCCGCGGCGGGTGCTCGGCCCCTTCAATTCGTCGATCGATTATGTCGGCACGTTACGCGGCCGCGCCGGCTACTCTTTCGGCACCTGGATGCCTTACGTGACCGGCGGTTTCGCCTGGGGCCACAGCCAGGTTCGGGTCAACGACGCCGCGGGCGAGGTGATCTCGGAACCCGGCCAGTACCACACCGGCTGGACCGTCGGCGCCGGCGCCGAATTCGCGGTGAGCGGCAATTGGACCGCCAAGGTCGAATACGACTATGTCGACCTGTCGCGCCGCACGCTCGGCCTCAATGACTTCGGCATGCCCGGCGTCAGCATCGACCCGCGCATTCATTTGCTGAAATTCGGCCTCAACTATCAGCTCGGCGACTCGCCATGGTCGGCGACGCCGACGCCCACCGCGCTGCCTGAATCGAGCGACTGGAGCGTGCACGGCCAGACGACGCTGCTGCCGCAGACCTATGCGTCGTTCCGTTCGCCCTATGCCGGCACCAACAGCCTTCCCGGCGCCGGGCAGTTGCAGCAGACCTGGACCACGACGGCGTTTCTCGGCGTGCGGCTCTGGGAAGGCGGCGAGTTCTACTTCAACCCGGAAACCGCGCAGGGCTTTGGCCTCAACGGCACGCTCGGCCTCGCCGGCTTCTCGAACGGCGAAGCCCAGAAGGCCGGCGCGCCGTTCCCGAAAATCCGGCCGCAGCGCTACTACTTCAAGCAGACCTTCGGCTTTGGCGGCGAGCAGGAAGACGTCGCCGACGGCCCGAACCAGATCGCGGGCAAGCGCGACATCGACCGCCTCACGCTCGTGGTCGGGCGCTTTGCGGTCGGCGATTTCTTCGACGGCAATTCCTACGCCAAGGACCCGCGCGCCGATTTCATGAATTGGGCGATGTGGGCGTCCGCGGCCTACGACTTCCCGGCCGACCTCCCCGGTTACACCCGCGGCGCGGTGGTCGAACTCAACCGCAAGGATTGGGCGGTGCGCGCCGGCGTGTTCCAGGTGCCGAACGCACCGAACAGCGACGTATTGGTGTTCAACACCGGCGGCGCGGTGGTCGAGTTCGAGGGCCGCTATTCGATCTTCGACCAGCCCGGCAAGCTCCGCGTCGGCGTGTTCGGCAACCGCGGCAACACCGGCAAATACGCCCAGGCGCTCGCGATCGAGGACGCCAATCCGGCGCTCGACATCAACGACGTGATGGCCGGCATCCGCAAGGACAATCTGAAATACGGCTTCTATCTGAACGGCGAGCAGCAGATCGCAACCGATGTCGGTCTGTTCGGCCGCCTCAGCTGGAACGATGGCCGGACCGAGATCCTGTCGTTCACCGATG
This sequence comes from Bradyrhizobium sp. BR2003, assembly GCF_009720285.1. Taxonomy (NCBI): domain Bacteria; kingdom Pseudomonadati; phylum Pseudomonadota; class Alphaproteobacteria; order Hyphomicrobiales; family Nitrobacteraceae; genus Bradyrhizobium; species Bradyrhizobium sp. BR2003. Next base: position 4,001 of record NZ_SMYJ01000046.1, on the reverse strand, counting down.
TCGACCGCAGCGTCTCGGGCGGCCTGTCGATCAAGGGCAGCAGGTGGGGACGGGCGAACGACACGATCGGCATCGGCGGCGCGATCAACGGGCTGTCATCAGCGCATCGCGACTACCTAGCCGCCGGCGGCCTCGGTCTGCTGATCGGCGACGGCGCGCTGAACTACAGCCCGGAGCGGATCTTCGAGACCTACTACGCCTATCAGGTGAACAAGAACCTGACGCTGACCGCGGACTATCAGTTCATCACCAACCCCGCCTACAACGCCGACCGCGGCCCGGTGCACATCTTCACCGGCCGCGTCCACGGCGAGTTCTGAGGCGCGCCCTCTCCCCACTCAAATATATGTAGACCCCCCGGGCTTGCGGCAAGCCCGGGATCATCCCGTACAACGCGCGCCCCAATCGAACGGAGGAGTGCGGGATGCGGGAACATGCTGTGGTGATTGCCGGCGGAGGTCCGACCGGGCTGATGCTGGCGGGCGAGTTGGCGCTGGCGGGAATAGATGTTGCGATTGTCGAGCGGCGCGCGAGGGAGGACCTGATCGGCGCGCGGGCCGGCGGCCTGCACGCGCGCACCATCGAGGTGCTCGATCAGCGCGGCATCGGCGACCGCTTCGTCGCGCTGGGAACGCGCCATCCGGCGGTGCTGTTCCATTCGCATCTGATGCCACTGGATATCACCGATTTTCCGACTCGGCGCAATTTCACGCTGGGGCTCCGGCAGAACCATATCGAGCGCCTGCTCGGCGAATGGGTCGGCGAACTGGCGGTGCAGTCCTATCGCGCGCGCGAGGTGACCGGCTTCGCGCAGGACGAGGCCGGCGTCGACGTCGAACTGTCGGATGGCCAATTGCTCCGGGCGCAATATCTCGTCGGCTGCGACGGCGGCCGCAGTCTCGTCCGCAAAGCGGCCGGCATCGAATTCGCCGGGTGGGATCCGACCACGAGCTGGCTGATCGCCGAGGCCGAGATGGCCGGCGAGCCGGAATGGGGCTTTCGCCAGCACGACACCGGCACCTCGGCGATCGGCAAGGCGGAAGATGGCGGGCGGGTGCGGCTGGTACTGACCGAGCGGCAACTCGGCACCGACCGGGAGCCGACCTTGCGCGACGTCGGCGAGGCGCTGGTCGCCGCGTACGGCAGCGATTTCGGTATCCACAGTCCGGTCTGGATCTCGCGCTTCACCGACATGACCCGGCAGGCCGTGACCTACCGCAAAGGGCGCGTGCTGCTGGCCGGCGACGCCGCCCATGTGCATCCGCCGATGGGCGGCCAAGGTCTCAATATCGGCGTGCAGGACGCGGTGAATCTGGGCTGGAAGCTTGCCCAGGTAATCAAGCGGATCGCGCCCGACGACCTGCTCGACACTTACGAGGCCGAACGGCATCCGGTGGCGGCCCGCGTGCTGCGCAACACCATGGCGCATGTCGCGCTCAACCGCACCGATCCACGCACCCAGGCGCTGAACGAGATCGTCTCCGACCTGCTGCGCATGGACGAGCCGCGCAGATGCTTCGCCGCGATGATATCGGGCCTCGACCTTCACTACGATCTTGGCAAGGGCCACCCGCTGCTCGGACGCGGCATGCCCGATCTTGATCTGGTCACCGCCGACGGCCCGATGCCAGTCTTCGCGCTGCTGCACCGCGCGCGGCCGGTGCTGCTGAATTTCGGCGCGCCCGGCAGCATCGCCATCGCGGGGTGGACCGACCGGGTTCAGCTGGTCGATGCCGCGTATCGCGGCGCATGGGAGCTTCCTGCGCTCGGAGCCGTTCCGGCGCCGACCGTGGTGCTGGTGCGGCCCGACGGCTATGTGGCGTGGGTCGGCGAGGGAACGCACGCGGGACTGACCGAGGCGCTGACCAAATGGTTCGGCGCGTCCGCTGGTACGTAGCGAGCGTAGCCCCTACCCCGCCGGCTGGAACGAATCCGCGCGCGCCATCGCCCAGGCGTCGCGGAAGCGGCGGTCCTGGGTGCCTTCGAGCAGCTCGCCGGTGCGCAGCGTCGGATAGAGCTCGGCGAAGGAAGCGACCTCGGTGGTCGACCTTCGCTGCGAGAAGTGGATGGGGCGCAGCTCCTTGGTGTGCTCGAGGCCGGCGGCGGCGAGCAGCTCGGTCAGCGCGTGCAGGGTCGAGTGGTGGTAGTTGTACACGCGCTCGATCTTGTCCGGCACATAGAGCGCGCGGTTGCGGATCGGGTCCTGCGAGGTCACGCCGGTCGGGCAGCGATCGGTGTGGCAGCTCAGGGACTGGATGCAGCCGAGCGCGAACATGAAGCCGCGGGCCGAATTGCACCAGTCGGCTCCGATTGCCATCGCGCGCGCCATATCGAAGGCGGTCGCGACCTTGCCGGAGGCGCCGATCTTGATGCGATCGCGCGCACCGATGCCGATCAGCGCATTGTGGACGAAATTGACGCCCTCGCGCATCGGCATGCCGAGATGGTCCATGAACTCGAGCGGCGCGGCGCCGGTGCCGCCCTCATTGCCGTCGACCACGATGAAGTCGGGATAGAGCCCGCTCTCGTGCATCGCCTTGCAGATCGCCAGGAATTCCCAGGGATGGCCGATGCACATCTTGAAGCCGGCCGGCTTGCCGCCGGACAGTTTGCGCATCTGCGCGACGAATTCCATCATCTGCAGCGGCGTCGAGAACGCCTTGTGGTAGGCCGGCGAGATGCAGTCCTCGCCCATCGGCACGCCCCGGATCTTGGAGATCTCCTCGGAAACCTTCGCCGCCGGCAGCACGCCGCCATGCCCGGGCTTGGCACCCTGGCTGATCTTGAGCTCGACCATCTTGATCTGGTCTTCGCCCGCGACGCTCGCGAAGAGATCCGGATTGAAGGTGCCGTCACGGTTGCGGCAGCCGAAATAGCCGGAGCCGATCTCCCAGATGATGTCGCCGCCCATCTCACGATGATACGGGCTGACGCCGCCCTCGCCGGTGTCGTGGGCGAAGCCGCCCTTCTTGGCGCCGGCATTGAGCGCCCGCACCGCATTAGGGCTCAGCGCGCCAAAGCTCATGGCGGATATGTTGAAGACCGATGCCGAATACGGCCTGGTGCAGTCGGGGCCGCCGATGGTGATGCGGAATTTCTGGTCGGCACGCGGCTTCGGCGCCACCGAGTGGTGCATCCACTCATAGCCCTCGCGATAGACGTCCTCCTGGGTGCCGAATGGCCGCTTGTCGAGCACCATCTTGGCGCGCTGGTAGACCACCGCGCGGGTGTCGCGGGAGAACGGCATGCCGTCCTTCTCGCTCTCGAAGAAATACTGCCGCATCTCGGGGCGGATCTCCTCGAGCAGGAAGCGGACATGCGCCGAGATCGGGTAGTTGCGCAGCACCGCGTGGTTTTTCTGGGTGAGGTCGCGGATGCCGAGCAATGTCAGCGCGCCGAAGATGATCAGCGGGATCAGGACGATCTTGAAGACCTTGTGATCAAAAATTCCAACCAGCAGCAGCAGTGCGGTCACGACGGCGCAGATCGTCAGCACGATGAAGCGTGGCGAGAACGGAAGCAGCATCGTATCCATGAAATTCCTCCGGTCTGGCCAAATACCCTGTGGGCCGCGAGCCTAATCCAACTCGCGGAACAAGTGCACTACGGTTATACGGCCGAGCAGTCACAGATGTGACAACCGCCCGATTGGGCGGGTGCGGTTGCCAGTCAAATCGAAACGAGACCGGCTTTTGCACTGCAACGAAGGGCAGCGGATCGGATGCGATAACCTGCCGTCGCGGGCGCACTACCAAAATATCGAAAACAACCCCATGCAAAGGAGCCGGCTGCGGCCGGCACTCGACAGGGGGACTTGACACGTCGGGCAACTCACCGGCAAAATTCCACTATTCCGAAATCGTGATGTGAGTCTGCGGCTCCTCCAACCCGTCGTCCCTGCGAAACAGGCCGTGCAAAAAGGGGCGGCTTGAGTTGAAGACGAGGGGGTGGCCTCAAGCTGGACAGGGCCGGAGCGCCTTGAGCAGGGCGGGTGTCGTTTT
>NZ_SMYJ01000045.1:0-309139 GCF_009720285.1 Bradyrhizobium sp. BR2003 | reverse complement strand
TGAGCGAGCAGCGGGTGGTCCTGACGAGAGAGCGTCTGCGCGAAGCGATCGAGAGCCGAGGCCAGGTGTTCGAAACGGCGGCGAACTACCGTCGCGCCGTCGATGAGCGGCTTTTCCATCTGGGCAGCCGACGTTACGACGCCTTGATGGATACGCTGATACAATTGCGGCAGCCGCAATTGTCCAAGAAGCCCGACGAGACGGCGCTGTCGAACGCCCTGACGGAAGCGCTGCCACCGTTGGCACCGGAGTTGCTGGCCGACGTCGCCGAAGCGTTCGGCCAGCTGGAAGAGGATCGACAGCAGCTGAAGGAATACGAGGCACTCGCCGAAGCGGTCGATCGTTTCGACGAGAAGTATCGGAACTACGCCGGCACGCAAAGCCGCCGCCAGGCGCGCACGCTGCGCCAGGCGCAGACAGAATTCGACAACGCAAGCCGCTCGCGCGGCGAGGCGCAAGGCAGACTGGAGAAGGCCCTGGCCGGCGAAGCGGAGGCGCGACGGGTTCGCGACGCGGCCGAAATCGAATTCAAACGCGGGCAGTCCCGCCTCGAGACTCTCCGGTCCGGGCCTGGGATGGAGGACGCGAACCGCCTGGAATCGGCGGAGACGGACATGAACGCGCGGCGACGCGCCCTGTCCAACGCAGAAACCGCGACGGAGGCGGCACGCAGACGGTTGAAGAACAGCGAAGGCGACACGGCGTTCGCCGCGGAGCGCGCGCAGCAGATCGAACGCCGCGTCGCCGGACTGCGCCGGGAAACCGCCGGATGCGCCGACGGCGCCGGCGTATCGAGCCAGCACGCCGACAATCCGATCGCCAAACTGGAGACCGGCCGGCTCGCGGCGCTGGCGCCTCACGCCTTCGAGAAGGCGAGCTCCGATCTTCGTGCGCTCGTCTCCGACAGGAACGAGGAGATCGCCTCGTTGCGGAGACGAGATGCCGAAGTGACGGCGGCGGAATTCCTGAACGAGCAACGAAGGCGCCTCCGGGACGAAAGTCAGGATGCCGCGGACGCCGCGGCCGAGCGGCGCGAAACGGCCGACGTCGGCGTGGAGCGCGAAGGGCAGAGCCTGATCGACGCGTGGGAGCGGTGTTTCGCCGGCCTGCGACACAATCTCGTCGCGCTGGACGACCGCTTCGCGGTCCTCGCGTCCCTGGCGGAGTGGGTCCTCGCGCCGGACGACGTCAATCCCGCACGCGCGCTTCTGCAGGTCGCCCAGCAGCAGACCAGCGAGCGCCTGGCAACGATCCGCGTCGAACTCGATTCCCGACGGCGAGGCCTGCTGTCGGAGCGCAAGGATCTCGACGACGAGCGCGACCGATTGGAAGGCGGCGTCGATTCCGAACCGCCGAGGCCGCATACGCGCGACGGCGAAAGCCGAGCGGCGCGCGAGGGAGCACCTCTCTGGAGGATCGTGGACTTCCGCGCCGGGGTGACGGTCTCCCAGCGCGCCGGTCTCGAAGCCGCGCTGGAGGCCGCCGGACTGCTCGACGCGTGGATTTCGCCCGACGGCCGTCTGCAGTCGGCCGACGGCGATATTCCCATCCATGACACGCAAATGCTGCAGCGAAGGCAGCATTTTCCCTCGCTCGGCGACTGGCTGATCGCGGACGTGCCGAGCGGCGCCGGCGTCCCGCCCGCCACGGTGGAACGCATCCTGCACGGGATCGCCTGCGCCGACGAAGAACTCGCGGAGCTCGAATCGTGGGTCGCTCCCGACGGGCGTTTCCGGCTCGGCGCACTCGGCGGTGCGTGGACCAAACCGGAGGCCGTCTACATCGGCTACTCCGCGCGCGCCGCCGCCCGCTCCCGGAGGTTGGCGGAGATTTCGGAACGGCTTGCGGCGATCGCCGGCGAGGTGGCGGACCTCGATGCCGATTCCGACAGGCTCGTGCGGGATCAGAGCGAGGCGGCCGAAGAGTGGCGTCGGGCGCCGACGGACGACGCGCTCCGCCTCGCCCACCTCGCCGCTGCCACTGCCGCCCGCGAAGCGACTTCGGCTCGCCAGCGGTTGGCCGATGCCACAATCCAACATCAAGCGAGCGAAGAAGCGTTGACCGCCGCGCGGCAACGGCGGGCCTCGGACGCCATCGACCTTCGCCTGCCGGCGGCGCCTTCCGAACTCGAGGCGGTGGAGGCGGCGCTGAGACGATACCAGACGACCTCGGCGCACCTGACGCAGGCCGTCGCCGAAATGCGCGTCGCACTGCCCGATCTGGAGCGGCAACGCGTCCGGGAAGGCGAGGCGCGCGATGCCGCTGCCGCTCAAGAGAGACTGCTCTCGACCACGAAAGTCGAGGCCGAACAGGCCGCGGCGCGTTTCGACGTGCTGCGCAACGCCATCGGCGCCCGGGTCGAAGAGCTGCGGAGGCAGCTGAACGAAGCCCGCGAGAGCTTGGATGCCGCAGAGACCGCGCTGGACAAGGCCGAGGACGTCCTCAGGACGTCGGGCGAAGCGCGCGCGGTCGCACACGAGCAGGTCACGACCGCGACCGGCGTCTTCGAGCAACGGAGCGAAGCCCGCACGGAAGCGATATCGCGCTTCCAGCAGTTCAGCGCCACGGGTCTGCTGACCGCGGCCATCCCGACCATCGTGCTGCCGGACATGGCAGCTCCCTGGACGATCGATCCGGCCCTCGGCCTGGCGCGGCGCGCCGAACAGGCGCTGTCGACGCTCGACGACAAGGACGAGGCCTGGGCGCGGATCCAGAAGCAGATCAGCGTCGGATTAACGGAGCTGCAGACCGCGCTCAGCGCGCTCGGACACCTGGCACTGTCGGAGCAGAACGATTGGGGACTGATCGTTCACGTGGTCTATCAGAACAGACCCGAACGCCCGGACCGGCTCGCCGCTCGCCTCGCCGAAGAGATCGCCCAGCGGAGCGAACTCCTGACCGCGAGGGAACGGGAGGTGCTGGAAGATCACCTGCAGGAGGAGATCGCGTCCGAGGTCCAGCGCCTGCTCCAGGCCGCCGAAAGCCGGCGCGACCTGATCAACAAGGAGCTGCACAGCCGCCCGACGTCGACCGGCGTGCGCTATCGCCTCACGTGGCCGACGCTCACCGAAGACGAAGGCGCTCCCGTCGGCCTGGAGGCTGCGCGGAAGCGCCTCCTGAACGTCAACGCCGACCTGTGGTCGACCGAGGACCGGAAGGTGGTCGGGGCGATGCTCCGGCAACGCATCACGGCGGAGCGGGAGCGGGCCGACTCCGGCGCGGGCAAGGATTCGGCGGGACCCTTGATCGAGCAGCTCGCGCGGGCCCTCGACTACAGGCGCTGGCACCGCTTCCGGGTCGAGCGGTGGCAGGACGGGACCTGGCGCAAGCTCTCCGGCCCGGCGTCCAGCGGGGAAAGGGCGCTCGGCCTGACCGTCCCGTTATTCGCCGCCATCGCGAGCTTCTACACTCAGGGCAGCTACCAGCATGCGCCGCGTCTCATGCTGCTCGACGAGGCGTTCGCCGGCATCGACGATGCCGCGCGGGCGCACTGCATGGGGCTGATCCGCGAATTCGATCTCGACTTCGTCATCACCAGCGAGCGGGAATGGGCGTGCTACGCCGAGCTTCCGGGCGTCGCGATCTGCCAGCTCCAGCGACGCGAGGGAATCGACGCGGTCTTCGTGTCCCGATGGAGCTGGGACGGCAGAGCCAAGGTGCGCGAAGGCGATCCCGACCGCCGGTTCGCGCTCTCATGAGCCGACCGGTCGATCCCCGGCTGCAACGGCTGCTCGGCGGCGACGCATACGCGAGCCTGCGCAAGCGGTTGCGCGACCGGTTCGCCCGGGCGCCGGCCGGCGAGGAGGTCGAAAGCTTCCGCATCAGCAAGCTGACCTCCGACGAGTACTCCCTGTTGGCGTCGCTGCTGGGCCGCCCTATCCGCCATTCCTCCTCGCTGCAGGTCGATGTCGGCCGAGTCGATGCGACCTTCCGCGATTCCGGCATCGCCTTGTCTCTGCGCGATGCGCTCGAAATCATCGACGGGCCGATTGCAAACTTGGCGGAAACGCGACGCGCATCGATCAAGATGTGGTCGGATGTCCTCAACGCATGCACCCATCATGCGCTCGTTGAGCTGCTGCAGACCCCCAAGGGGTTAGGTCTGCTCAAGCGGCTTTCAGGGTCGCGGCCGGATGCGGCGATCGAGCTGTGTCGCAGGGTCGAAGCGACGCTGCGGCGATTGCCCGCCGATGCCGTGACGCGCTCGCAATTGGCCGCCGAAGTCCTGGGTGACGCACATGCCCTCGATGGCGGCAGGCCAGCCGCGACCTTGATCCTGACTATCTGGCGGCGACCCATCGCGCGGACCAGTGGCAACAAAGGCTTCGACGAGCCGGAAGGGGAGACCGAAATCGAGCCCGCCGAGCGCGACCGCGACGTCTGGGCTAAGGCCGGAGTCCTGGTCAACGAATTAGCGCGACCCGCCTTGTTCCTGAATGTGCCCGTCGAGGGCACGGAGAGATACGGACAATTTCCGGGAGAGCCAGTCTACGCCTCGCTGCGGTCGCTCTTGCGTACGCCTCCGGTATGGAGAGTTGCGGGTCGAAAGGTCTACGTCTGCGAGAACCCCAACCTTGTGGCCATCGCCGCCGATCGCTGGGGCTCCGACTGCGAGCCGTTGGTTTGCACCGACGGAATGCCCGCCGCGGCACAAAGGTGCCTACTGTCGCAACTGACCGAAGCAGGTGCGAGCCTTCACTATCATGGCGATTTCGATTGGGCGGGTGTCCGCATCGGCAATCACATGATGTGCGAGCATGGGGCCAAGTCCTGGCGGTTTGATGCAGTCGACTACGTTTCCGCCGTTGAAGAAGCATCGGAGCTCGGACAGACGCTCACGGGAAAGGCCTCACTTGCATATTGGGACGGAGGGTTGACGACGGCGATGCAACTGCACGGCCTTTCCGTCGCTGAGGAGGCTGTCGCTACTTCCCTCTTAAACGATCTCAGATCAGCAAATGGTTCGTGATTCTATCTTGAATGGTAGCAAAATGGTGCCCAGGGGCGGGATCGAACCACCGACACTGCGATTTTCAGTCGCATGCTCTACCAACTGAGCTACCTGGGCATACTCGCGGGGCCGAAAGGCCGGAGCGAGCGGGCGGTTTATAGAGAGGTCGGAGCGTCGTGTCCACCCGCCTTCGCCAAAGGCTTCGGCGCGGCGAGCCCGCCCGGCACTCTTTCCCCAACTTGTTGGGAAATCTTGGCTATTCCGGGTCCTCCGCGTCGTGCTCGCGGCCGGGGACGACATAGCGGCCGGTCAGCCAGCGGTTGAGGTCGACGTCGCGGCAGCGCGCCGAGCAGAACGGGCGGAAGGCCTGCTCGACAGGCTTGCCGCAGATCGGGCAGGCGCGCGGGGTGGCCGGGGGTGTGCGGGCTTGGTCGGTCATGGCTGGGACGGAGTTTACATCATCTGCGGCATGTTCCGCTGCGCTCCCTCCCTGCTTGCGGGTAGGACCATCGCACATGCGTCTTCGCCGGCCGCGCAGGTGCCTGGCCTCGTGGCTCGAGACGGCGACCTCGCCCGCAAGCGCAGGGCGATAGCCTCGGAGCGAGGGGCGTCTCCGCGATTTCTGGATAATGGAAAATACCGCTGATTTGCCCGACGCGTCAAGTTGCCCGTGTCGAAGGCCGGAGCCGCCGGCTCCTTTGCATGGGGTTGTTTTCGATATTTTGGCAGCGCGCCCCTGGGAGGAGCTATCGCATCCGGCTATCGACTGCCGTCGCCGCACGAAAGTGGATACCTCACACCGCGACGGAGTTGAGCCAGCCGTGGCGGATCGGAAAGCCCTCGCCGCCGAGCAAGGTCACGGTCTCGTAGAGCGGCAGGCCGACCACATTGGTGTAGGAGCCGACCATCTTGACCACGAACGATCCGGCAATGCCCTGCACCGCGTAGCCGCCGGCTTTGCCGCGCCATTCGCCGGAGCCGATATAGGCCTGGATATCGTCCTCGCTGAGCCGCTTGAAGCGCACGCGCGTTTCGACCAGGCGCTGGCGGAATGCCTCGCGCGGCGTCACCACGCAGATCGCGGTGTAGACGCGGTGATTGCGGCCCGACAGCAGCCGCAGGCACTGCGCGGCCTCGTCGACCAGATTGGCCTTGGGCAGGATGCGGCGGCCGACCGCGACCACGGTGTCGGCGGCGATGATGAAGGAGCCGCGCAGGTCATCGTCAAGATGCACGGATTTCAGCGCCGCGTCGGCCTTGGCGCGCGCCAGGCGGTTGGCGCAGGCGCGCGGCAACTCGCCCCGCCGCGGGGTCTCGTCGACATCGGCCGGGCGCAGCGCATCGGGCTCGATGCCGGCCTGGTTGAGCAGGGCCAGCCGCCGCGGCGAACCGGAAGCAAGAACGAATTTGGGACGGCCTAGCATGCGGGCTTTTGAGCTGAATCGGGGGACGAACGCGGGCGGAACCTATCGGATGGGGCATGGATGCACAACCTTGGAACCGGTCGCGAATCGCGCCCCCGCCTGGAGACAAGGCCCCATAAGCACAGCTGTTTGTCAGTCTGGCGACAAGCGGCGGTTCTGCGAATCGGAACACGCTGGTCCCCTCGCCTCGCCGAGCCTCACAGGTTCGCCGCGCCGGCCTTGGCAAAGCGGCGGCGGATGCGCAGCAGAAGACCGTCGCAGACCTCGCGATAGGCGGCGAGCTTCTGCTCACGCGAGCCCTCGGTGCCAGTCGGATCGACGGTGGGCCAGTATTCGACATCGGCAGCGAGCGTGCGGGTGAGATCCAGCGCCTTGTGGTGCGCCTCCGGCGACAGCGTGATGATGAGATCGAAGTTCAGCCCCTCCCAGTCCTCGAGTTCCTCGAAGGTTTGCGGCTTGTGGCTGGAAATGTCCTGGCCGAGTTCGGCCATGACCGAGACGGCGAACGGGTCGAGTTCGCCCTTCTTGACGCCGGCCGAGCGGACATAGAGGCCTTGCGGAAACATCTGCTGCAGCAGGCTTTCGGCCATCGGCGACCGCACGCTGTTCAGGCCGCATGCGAACAGCACGGCCTGGGGGTTGCGCGCGCGCGGCGCTTCCATGCGATCAGGCTTTTTTCGATCGGGGTACGCCCCCGTCAAGCTTCGTCCTGATCATCATGCGCCTTCACCCTTCCAGTGCAGCACAGTGATCAGCGTGAACAGCCGCCGCGCGGTCTCGAAATCGACGCGCACCTTGCCCTTGAGCCGCTCCTGCAGCGTACGCGAGCCCTCGTCATGGATGCCGCGGCGGCCCATGTCGATCGCTTCGATCTTGTCCGGCGTCGCGGTCCGGATCGCCTGATAGTAGCTGTCGCAGATCATGAAGTAGTCCTTCACGACGCGGCGGAACGGGGTCAACGACAGCAGATGCGCGACCACCGGCGCGCCGTCCTCCTTGCGGATGTCGAACATCAGCCGGTTGCCGGTGATCGCGATATGCAGGGTGTAGGGCCCCGGCCCGGCAGCGCCCTCGGGCGCGAACAGGTTCTGCTCGATCAAATCGTAGATCGCGATCGCGCGCTCATGCTCGATATCGGGCCCGGAACGGCCGATCGATTCCTCGTCGAGCGTCACCGCGACGATGCGATTGTTGGAATCCTCGTCGTCTGGTGGCTTGTTCATGAGAGGTTGAGGCGCAATCCGACGGAACGTGAATGGGCATCGAGACCCTCGGCCTGGCCGAGCGTCATGGCGGCGGGTCCGAGCGCACGCAACTGATCCGGCCCGCACCGCAGGATCGAGGTTCGCTTCATGAAGTCAAGCACCCCGAGGCCGGAAGAGAATCGCGCCGAGCGCGCGGTCGGCAGCACGTGGTTGGAGCCGCCGACATAATCGCCGATCGCCTCCGGGGTATGGGCCCCGAGGAAGATCGCCCCGGCGTTGCGGACCTTGTTCGACAGGCCCTCGGCGTCCGCGGTCATGATCTCCAGATGCTCGGCCGCGATCGCATTGGCGAGCTCGACCGCGTCGTCGAGTTTTGCCACCTTGATCACGGCACCGAAATCGTTCCACGAGGTGCGGGCGATCTCGGCGCGCGGCAGGGTCGCCAGCTGCGCCTCGACCGCGCGCTCGACGTCGGCGGCGAGCCGTGCACTGTCGGTGATCAGGATCGACTGCGCGCTGACATCATGCTCGGCCTGCGCCAGGAGATCGGCCGCGATCCAGTCGGCATTGCCGGTGTCGTCGGCGATGACCAGCACCTCGGAGGGACCGGCGATCATGTCGATGCCGACCTTGCCGAACACCAGCCGTTTTGCCGCGGCGACATAGGCGTTGCCGGGGCCGACGATCTTGGCGACCGGCGCGATCGTCGCGGTGCCGTAGGCCAGCGCCGCCACCGCCTGGGCGCCGCCGACGCGGTAGATTTCCGAGACGCCGCCGAGATGGGCGGCCGCGAGCACCAGCGGGTTGAGCTTGCCGTCCGGCGCCGGCACCACCATCACCACGCGCGGCACGCCGGCGACCTTGGCCGGCACCGCGTTCATCAGCACCGAGGACGGATAGGCCGCGGTGCCGCCGGGCACATAGAGCCCGACCGCGTCGACCGCGCTCCAGCGCCAGCCGAGCTCGACGCCTTCGGCATCGGTGAAGCGCTCGTCCTTCGGCAACTGGCGGCGGTGGAAGGTCTCGATCCGGTCGCGCGCGAACCTCAGGGCCTCGACGGTCTTGCGGTCGCAGGCCGCAACCGCGGCGTCGATCTCGGCTGCGGTAATGCGCAGGCCGGCCGCGTCGACCTCGAGGCGGTCGAACTTTTTGGTCGCCTCGAGCAGCGCCGCATCGCCGCGGGCCGCCACATCGTCGACGATCGCGCGGGTGGCGCGCTCGACGTCGGCCGACACCTCGCGCTTGGCCGCCAGGAAATCGCGGAATCGCTGCTCGAAATCGGCGCTCTGTCGGTCCAGGCGAACGGGCATGACGGCTTTCTTAGGAGGAATTCGGGTCCCTGCTCAATGGCGCGACGGATAATGGCCGTCAACCCTTGGGGGGATGTCATTCCGGGATGGTCCGAAGGACCAGACCCGGAATGACGCGCCGAATCAGCCCGGCGCCATCCCAAGGTCGTCTTCCCCGAGATCGGTCAATTCGCACTCCAGGCACTCGACATCGAGCCGCAGCGCCCCGCCATGGCCGAACATCAGGAGCGCGCTGCCGCCCGGCGGGTCGGCGGCATAGAACTCGATCCCGAGCAGTTCCAGGGTGGCTTCCGGGGCCTCCAGGTCGATATTGCGCGACTTGCATGCCAGCACCCGGTCGAACCTCAATGCGGCGATCAGCCGGCGCGAGCAGGTGCCGCCCGACAGGGTCTGCTCCCAGTCCAGCCGATTCAGGCCGACCACGAGCCGCTTCTCGTCCTGGCGCCAGACGATGTCGGAGGGCTGGACGCGGGCGTCCTGCACATGGGCCGAGATGACCGCGAGGTCATCGGCGTCGAGGGCGATCAGTTTCAGCGGCGCGGGCGGCGACATGACGGTGGTTATAACGCCTCGCGGCCCGGGAGGTACCACGGCCGGTGGAATTCGTGCCGGGGGAACCAGAGGTGTTCGCAAAATTCGCGAGGCGAGCACGCTGGTCAGGTTCCCTCCCCCCTTGCGGGGGAGGGCTGGGGAGAGGGGTGGTCCTGGGCGAGATCGGTGACGAAACGATCGGTATCGTATCTTGGTTTGCCCATTGCCGAAAGATGGGTCGAGAGAGTGCGCCGGGTGGCCCCCTCTCCCTAACCCTCCCCCCGCAAGGGGGAGGGAACCCTTCCGCCAGTGCTTCCCTCACGATCGCTCAAACAAAGATTCCGTGCAGAGCACGGCCAGCGGTCAGCCCTTGATGAACGCCAGCAGATCCTTGTTGATCGTCTCGGCCTCCGTCGTCGGCATGCCGTGCGGAAAACCCTTGTAGGTCTTCAGCGTGCCGTTCTTCAGGAGCTTGGCCGAGAGCGGCGCGGAGTCGGCGTAGGGCACGATCTGGTCGTCGTCGCCATGCATCACCAGCACCGGCACGTTGATCTTCTTCAGATCCTCGGTGAAGTCGGTCTGCGAGAACGCGACGATGCCGTCGTAATGCGCCTTGGCGCCGCCCATCATGCCCTGCCGCCACCAATTCTGGATCACGGCTTCCGACGGTTTTGCGCCGGGCCGGTTGTAGCCGTAGAACGGCCCGGCCGGCAGGTCGCGGTAGAATTGCGAGCGATTGGCGGCGAGTTGGGCCTGCAGGCCGTCGAACACCGACTTCGGCAGGCCGTCGGGATTGTTCGCCGTCTGCACCATCAACGGCGGCACCGCGCTGAGGATCGCCGCCTTCGCCACTCGGCTCTCGCCGTGGCGGGCGATGTAGTGCACCACCTCGCCGCCGCCGGTGGAATGGCCGACATGGACGGCGTTCTTCAGATCGAGATGCGCGGTGACGGAAGCGAGGTCGTCGGCATAGTGATCCATGTCATGGCCGTCGGCGACCTGGGCGGAGCGGCCGTGGCCGCGGCGGTCATGGGCGACGACGCGGAAGCCGTGCCCCACGAAGAACAGCATCTGCGCGTCCCAGTCGTCCGACGACAGCGGCCAGCCATGGCTGAACACGATCGGCTGCCCCGAGCCCCAATCCTTGTAGAAGATCTCGACGCCGTCTTTGGTGGTGATGGTGGGCATTTGGTTGCTCCTCTTCTGCCAAATGTATCGGTTCTCGGCGCGTCCGCCGCACGATCGTGCATCGTGTTTTATGCCGCGTGTCGCCGCGAAATGATGTCGCGCGCGTCAGATCAGGCGAACGTGACCGGCCTGAACCGGCGCCAGGCGCCGATGATCACCACGGCGAAGAACACCAGCACGATGCCCTGCACCGCCGCAAACACCGGCCCGGACGGCGGATTCGGCGGCACGGCCGGCGCCAGCGCCTGCAGCGCCGGCACCTTGAGGAAGCTCTGGATGACCAGCACGAAGACGTTGAGATAGAGCGAGACCATCGCGGTCACGATATAGACCGGACGCCAGGCGCCCTTGAGCTGCATCGCATAGAGCGCAATGCAGGCGATCGCGAGCAGCACCAGCGAAAGCCCGCCGATGATGTGCGACGGCAGCAGCTTCTCGGTCACCAAGGGCGGGATCACGAAGCCGGTGGCGCTGGTCAGGATCGTGAGCACGAGGAAGATCGCGGTCAGCCCCGGCATCGCGCGCGACCCAAGCAGCCCGAACATCACGAGCACGCCGGCGACGATTGCAATCAGGCTGATAATGACGTGCACAAGCACCAATGTCGTCATGTGGCGCACTCCCCGTTGAGACCCGCATGCGAGGTTACGATGCGTGACGGAAAATTGCTACATGCTTCGATGGCAGGACGGCCGACATCTCATCAAAAATTTTGCGGCGCCGGCGATTGCTGAAAATCTTCGCACGTATGTCACACGATGCGGCACGTGCGCCGTGTGAGAGGCTGAATCAGTCATAGCGCGGGATCGGTCCGTTATGCGGCGTCTTGCGCTTCGACAGGTCGAACAGCACCTCGTCGACATAGCACCAGCCCCAGCCTTCCGGCGGATCGTAGCCCTCGATCACGGGATGACCGGTGGCGTGGAAATGCGCCGTGGCATGCCGGTTCGGCGAGTCGTCGCAGCAGCCGACATGGCCGCAAGTGCGGCAGATGCGCAAATGCAGCCAGCGGCTGCCGCTCTTCAGGCATTCCTCGCAGCCGAGCGCGCTCGGCGTGACATCCTGGATGCCGGCGATATGGGTGCAGCCTTTTGTCATTCGCGACCTCTTTACCTTGTGCGCCTCTCAACCCGTCATCCTGAGAGGAGCGTGCTCTTGCGCGCGCCTCGAAGGATGCATGGCCCGGGCTGTGGCCGATACATCCTTCGAGGCTCGCTCGCGCTCGCACCTCGGGATGACGGGGAAACGTTTGCGTTTGCCGCATCAATCGTCCCTACAGCGTCGGACTGCCCGCGTCAGCGAGATAGCCGTGCAGGGCGGCGACGACCTGCGCGCCCTCGCCGATCGCGCCGCCGACGCGCTTGACCGATCCGGAGCGGACGTCGCCGACCGCGAACACGCCGGGCACCGTGGTCTCGAGCAGCGGCACGGTGCGCGCGCCCTCGCCGGTCTGCACGCCGGTCATCACGAAGCCGCCGCGGTCGACCTGCACCCCGCAACCCTCGAGCCAGCCGGTCGCCGGATCAGCGCCGACAAACAAAAAGAGATTGCGGATATCCATGGTGAACTCGTCGGGGGCGAGCCGGCTGCGCCAGCGCACCCGCTGCAGCGTCTCCGCGCCGTCGAGCCCGATCACCTCGGTGTTGAACATCAATTCGATGTTCGGCGTCGCCTCGATTCGCTCGATCAAATAGCGCGACATGCTGGCCCCGAGCCCACCGCCGCGGATCATCATGTTGACCCTGCGGGCATGCGCCGACAGGTACACCGCCGCCTGCCCCGCGGAGTTGCCGCCGCCGACCAGCACGACATCCTGGTTGGCGCAGAGTCGCGCCTCGATCGGCGAGGCCCAGTACCAGACGCCGCGGCCTTCAAAGGCATCGAGATTGTCGATCTCGGGCCGGCGATAACGCGCCCCGCTGGCGACCACCACGGATTTCGCGCGCAGCGTATGCCCGCAGGCGGTGTCGAGCACGAACGCGCCGGACGCTTTCGTGCAGTCGAGCGATTTGATCGAGACCGGGATCAGCATCTCGGCGCCGAATTTCTGCGCCTGGTTGAAGGCGCGCCCGGCCAGCGCCTGGCCGGAGATGCCGGTCGGAAAGCCCAGATAGTTTTCGATGCGCATGCTGGCGCCGGCCTGGCCGCCGAAGGCGCGGGAATCGAACACCGCGACCGACAGGCCTTCCGACGCCGCATAGACCGCGGTGGCAAGCCCGGCCGGGCCGCTGCCGACCACGGCGACATCGTAGAGTTTTTCATGCGCGCTGTTGCCGATCATGCCGAGCGCCATCGCAAGCGCGGTCTCGGACGGATTGCGCAGCACCGTGCCGTTGGGACAGACCACCAGCGGCAGCTCGGCCCGCGTCGGCGAATAGCGCGCGACGAGGTCGGCGGCATCCTTGTCGGTCTCGGGGTCGAGGAAGTGGTGCGGCTGGCCGTTGCGCGCCAGAAAATTCTGCAGCGACGCCATGTTGCCGACCGAGGCGGGGCCGATCAGCACCGGCCCGCCGGCGCCGCCCTGGATCAGGCTGACGCGGCGCAGGATCAGCGCGCGCATGATGCGTTCGCCGAGATCGGCCTCCGCAACCAAGAGCGCGCGCAGCCGGTCGGGCGGCAGCAGCAGCGTCTCGACTACCCCATCGGCATGGCCGTCGACCAGCGCCGGGCGGCCGGAGAGCTGGCCGATCTCGGCGAGAAACTGGCCCGGTCCCTGGTCGATGATCGGCGTGACATGGCCAAGGCCGTCACGCTGGGTGATCGAGACATTGCCCGACAGCACCACGAACATGCCGGGACCTGGCTTGCCGGTCTCAAACAGCGCCTCGCCGTCCTGGTATGAGCGCGGCTCGCCGAAGCGGCGCATCCGCTCGATCTCGTGCGCGGTCAGGGTCGGAAAGGTCTGCTCATGGCGCGGGAAGGCGGTGGCGGTTGCGCTCAGCCGATCGATTGTCGTCTCGTCTACAGCCATCTCGGCGACCCGCTTCCCTTAACAATGCGCACGAACCGGGTTAACGGCGCGGCTCGTTTCCGCCGGCGTCATCTAGCGAGCCATCGGCCGGTTCGGAAGCCACATCCTCGCGACCGCGCGCCTGCGATTTCCGCCGCTTCAGATTTTCGCGCAGCGCCAGCTTGAGACGATCCTGTCGTGAATCCTTCGCGCGGGCTCCGGCCTGCTCGCCGCCTCTGTCCTGATCGCCTGTCATTGCAAAACTCTCGAACCGCCGCCGCCCGGCGCGAGGCGAGCATAGCCAATGGCGGATGCCCGCGCACCCTGCCCGCTCGGCCAGTTGCGGCGATATGATTCGGCGGCAAGCGCGGATCGGGATGGTTTCGGCGAGATCTGGAACCCAATCCGGCCGAAATCGGCCGAATTGGCCAAAATCATCGGCGAGGCCGTCGATTTCTGCCGATTTCAAGAGCAATAGGGGCGCTGTTTCGCTTGCGCCAAAGGGAGGCCTGTGGCAAGAACCGCCCGCTTGGACGGGCCCTTGGGGCCGATTCAATTTTTCCCGGGCATGCTGCCGTAGCTCAGTGGTAGAGCACTCCATTGGTAATGGAGAGGTCGACAGTTCAATCCTGTCTGGCAGCACCAGGATCTTCATCACACAGCGGACTGCGACATTCCCGCCCGATCTGAAGATCGGCCGGTTGGCGTGTCGCGTACAAGCCAATGGTCTCCGGCCACCCAACGGACAGGGATCCCTCTCCCCGTCTTTTCGCAGACCCGGCCAAGGCCCTCCCCTATTCTCTGATCGAAACTACTTTTGGTTGATTTTCGGCCGGAGCTATACTTCCATGTAACTGTAGTTACATGGCGAATTTCAAAACTCCGCAATACGACAGGGAATTGGGGGATTTCACGTGCGCATCAAAACTTTGCTGCCGACGGCTCTTGCGCTGTTGGCATCCTCGTCCGCATTTGGCTTTGAGTTGGTCGATATTGAGCGTGCTTCGGGCTCGCCGCCGGTCATAAGAGCCTTCGACAGTCCCAGGGACGTCTTCGAGTACGATCTCAAGGTCCGCAATCTCTGCGACAATGCGCAGAGCTTGAACAACGTGGCGTCGGGCTGGGTCGGAGCGAAGCGAACCGGCAACATATTCCAGGATGGATTCAATATTCACGACCGGTCTGTCGCCCTTGCGGCCGTCGTCACGTTCCCGAACGCCAAGAGTGACCAGATCAAGCAGGTCAAGGTACCGATCATAGCGAAAGCCAACTTTGGCGACGTTCAAATTCAGAACTGCGAAGGCACCATCATCACCGACGTTCCGGCGAACGCGAAAATAAGGCTGCACTTTGAGTACAAGCAGTCGGACACCATTCGATTCAATGACCCGACGAAGTTTGTCAGCGGGATTGCGACGGTCGGCACCAGTGCGGTCGCGTTGGGTTCCTTGGCCACGGGCACCGGTATTGGATCGGCGATCGTTCCTGTCGTCTCCTATCTGGAGAAGAACAGCAACGCCATCACCACGCTCAACAACGGGGTGAACTCGATCATGGCGTCGTTTGCGGAAACCAGATCGCCCGATCCCAGGCAGTATGAGATCAGGTCAACCGCCAGCAACATTAGCTACAGAAGCGGCCGGAAAACCGTCATCTCGATCGACAAGATCGTGCGTGACACCGGGCCGGATATTGATGGCGGAAACGGCTGGCTCGGAGTGGACAGGGCCTTTTCCGATCGCTACGGCGAGCTTCAAAGCCAATTCAACAATGCCCAGAACGCGGTTGATTCTCCCTGGTCGGCAAATCTGCCCAAGTTCTGCGCCAAGCTCAGAAGCTATGTGGATGGAGCGACCAAGGGAGACCGCTTCGCCTCGGCTCTCGGTATCGGATTTCACGCCTTCTACAACTCGACGGAGTATGGCGGGAAAACCTGTCTGAACTCATGGGAAATCGCCTCTCTGAAGGCGCACCATTTCGCTCCGCCGTTCCCTGGTGCCTGGCCGACAAATGCGACGCCATCCGCACCCGCGGTCGCTGCACGGTCTTTGCCAAGGCCGCCCGGCACATCTGCCCGAATGGCCAACGCTCTCGCTTCACGCTGATGATCTGAACACACCCTGTCGGCGCCGAACGGAGGCGCCGGCAGGACGTGGCTACCGCCTCTCAGGGAGGATTATGCGATCCGGTTCCGGGCGGCTACCGCGGGGCCTGAGCCGTCACGTGACCGCTTTATTGTGATCGCTATCCGCGCAATCGGCCCTTCGCACCGCTTCCGCGGATCAATGCGCCAGCAGCGCGCTCATCCCGCCGATCGTCAGCACGACGTAGAACGCGAACACACTGCCGACCCATTTCCAATCGATCTGATCGTGTTCGGGGCTGAGGCTTTCGATGATGCCGTGCATGATGGTGTCCTTCAGAGGCGCTTTCGAGCGAAGCTGGGTACCGGTTCGCGTGAAGAAAACGCGTCAAAACAAGAATCCAGAGCCCCGTTCCGATTCAATCGGAACGGAAAAGGCTCTAGAAGTCGCATGCGCGGTGTATAGCCCGCACCTCGAGCACGTCATGTGACTCACTTCACATTTGCCATCGCGGAGCGGACCCAGCGTGACCGGCCCAGAACTGAAGAAATTGCGCGAACATCTCGGCGAGGCGCTCGGCCGCGAGCTGACGGTGGCTGATATGGCGAAGCTGTGCGGGCTGTCGGCCGCCGGCGGCGCCGAGAAGCTGCGCCGGTGGGAAGTCACCGGCCCGACCCCGAAGGTAGCCGCCCTGCTGCGCGTGCTGGCGATGGCGAGCGAGCGCTATCCGATCCTGGAGAAGTTCGACGTGTTCGATCGCCACGACGTTCCGGTCAAAGATCGCGCCGCGCGCCGCCAGGCGTTCCGCGAGCAGATGCGCGACGACGTGCGCAAGCGACTGGCCTAGCCGACGGCTTGGTTAACGGGAAATGCGCGCCGCACGCACCGCGTTAAGCCTTGCTTCATTCCGCCTTAAGCGTTCGTTAGGCACAACAAAACGTTTCGCCGCAAAGGCTGCGACTTAACGCTCCGAGCAGGCCTCCGGTGACTGCATTTTATTCAAATGCGGTCTAACCCATCGCCATGGATGGCGCCCATTCACGCTGCGCCTCATGACTTGTCCGGAGACTGCCCCCCATGAAGAAGTTCCTGCTCGCAACCGCAGCCGCCGCGGCGGCCGTCGCTGCCTTCGGCGCGACCGCCAACGCCGCCGATTTCAACCGTGGCTATTATCAGAAGGCGCCCGCGCCTGTTTACGCCGCGCCGCTCTACAACTGGACCGGCTTCTATCTCGGCGGCCATCTCGGCGGCGTGTTCTCCCAGAACAGCAATTTCAACGGCCTCGCGCTGTCGGACTCCGACGCCCGCTTCATGGGCGGCGTGCAGGGCGGCTACGACTGGCAGCTGTCGCCGATGTGGGTGATCGGCCTCGAGGGCCAGTATTCCTGGGTCGGCGGCCACCAGCTCAACGCGATCTTCCCCGGCGGTTACGTCTATAACAACAACCAGCGCGGCATCGGCTCGATCACCGGCCGCGTCGGCTACACCTGGGGCCCGGGCCTGATCTATGTGAAAGGCGGTTACGCCTATTCCGACAACAACGAAACGGTGACGCTCGGCGGCGCGCCGGTCGGCTTCGCGCTCAGCGACAACCACAGCAACGGCTGGACCATCGGCGGCGGCGCCGAATACATGTTCGCGCCGAACTGGTCGGCCAAGGTCGAGTACCAGTACTACGACTTCGGCGACAGCCGCTTCACCGCGCCGGGCGCGCTGGTGCCGGTCGGCAGCTTCCACAATGACGAGCACACGGTGAAGGCGGGCCTCAATTACCGCTTCAATCTTGGCAACCTCGGCGGCCCCGCCTACGGCCGCTACTGAGAATACGGCCCACAACCGATAGTGGAAAAGGCCGGCTCACGCCGGCCTTTTTGCGTCGTATCGCGAGCATCGATTCCGCACAGCGAACCAACATGGCGTCGATGCGCGGCAGCCCTGAAAAATCCCGCAGATCGTCGCAATTTTCCCGATTTTGTTAACCGGCCGCACCGATACTCCCGCGCCGGGGAAACATCCAAGAGTAGTGGCCAGGATAGTGGCCAAGCGTAGTGGGCCAGGGGGCACAGGGGCAATGGCGTTTCGGTTCAAGCTCGGCAAACCAAATCTCAAGCGTATCCATCTGCCGCAGATGGGCGTCAGGGGCAGCCTGTTCGCAGCGTTCGCGGTGATCGCAGGCATGGCGCTGGTGATCAGCGCAGGCGCCGGCATCGTGCTGCATCAGCTCGGCGGCACCATGACCGATCTCTCCGGCCGCGACATTCCGCGGCTTGCCGCGAGCCTGCAGCTTGCCGCGCAAAGCGCTTCGCTCGCGGCGCAAGGCCCCGGCCTGCTCGCCGTGCAGAGCGAGGACGCGCTGAACGATCGCACCAAGAAGGTGCAGGAGGTCGCGCGGCTCACCAACGCCAAGCTTGGCGAGATCATCGAGCTCGGCGCCGACAAATCCGTGGTCAGCGCGCTGCAGGAGAACGTCAAGAACACCGACGAGGCGACCAAGAGCCTGATCTCGGCGGCGCGCGAGCGGCTCGAGGTCGGCGCGCTGCGCGACAAGCAGTACAACGCGTTGCGCAAGGCGCAGGCGGCGTTCGTCTCCGCCGCAAGTCCGGCGATGCTCGACGCGCAGACCCGGCTCAACGCCATCCTCGCCGCGGCCGAGGTGTCCGCGGACGACGCCACTGAAGCTGCCCGCACCGTCGGCCAGATCAGCAACGTGCTCGCCGCCGGCAATCTGATGGCCGCCGACATGACCGCGGCGCTGTCGGCCAATTCCAGCGAAACCCTCGATGCGATCGAGGACGAGTTCAAGGCCGGGCGCGAACGCGTCAAGTCCAACCTCGAGGATCTGCCGAACAATCCCGCGATCGTTGCGGTGCGCGACACCGCCTCGAGGCTGCTCGTGCTCGGCGAAGGCAAGACCGGCGTGTTCAAGATCCGCCAGAAGGAGCTCGACGCGATCGACTACGGCCAGACCATCCTGGAAGAGACGCGCAAGCTCAATGTCGGGCTCGGCATCAGCGTCCAGCAGCTGGTCGACGCCGTGCAGAAGGAGACCGACAGCTCGACCTTCCAGGCCCGACAGCAGATCTCGCTCGCCACCATGGTGATGATCGGCCTCGGCGCGCTGACGCTGGTCGGCTCGTTCCTGTTCGTCTGGCTCTATGTCGGACGCAACATCCTGCGCCGCATCCGCGGCCTGCAGCGCTCGATGCAGCTGTTGTCCGACGGCGACCTCGACACCGAGATCCCGCAGAGCCGCCAGCGCGACGAGATCGCCGTCATGGCCGACGCGCTGCAGGTGTTCCGCGAGAGCATGGTCGAGAGCCGCGAACTCACGGAAAACCAGAACAAGGACCGCACCGCCAAGGCGGAGCGCGCCTCGCGCATGGAAGCGCAGATCGTCACGTTCGAATCCAACGTCCGCAGCGCGCTCGGCAGCCTGCAGACCGCGGCGAACTCGATGCAGTCGACCGCGCAGAGCATGTCGGCGACCGCCGACCAGTCGAGCGCCCTGGTCAACGCCGTCGCGTCGGCCGCGGAGGAAACCTCGGTCAACGTGCAGACGGTGTCGGCCGGCACCGAGGAGCTGTCGTCCTCGATCCAGGAGATCGGCCGCCAGGTCGTCACCTCGGCGGAGATCGCCCGCAAGGCGGTGGAGGAAGCCAGCGCCACCGACAGCACGATGCAGGGGCTCGCCGACAATGCCGCACGCATCAGCGTCGTGGTCGACCTGATCCAGACCATCGCCTCGCAAACCAATCTGCTCGCGCTCAACGCCACCATCGAGGCGGCGCGCGCCGGCGAGGCCGGCCGCGGCTTTGCCGTGGTCGCCTCGGAGGTGAAGAACCTCGCGAGCCAGACCGCCAAGGCGACTGAGGAAATCCGCCAGCAGATCGTCAGCATGCAGGAGGTGACGACCACGGCGGTCTCCGCCATCCGCAACATCTCGAGCACGATCGGCGAGATCAACGACGTCACCACCGCGATCGCCGCCGCGGTCGAGCAGCAGGGCGCGGCGACCCGCGAGATCGCCCGCAACATCCAGCATGCGGCGGGCGGCACCAGCGAGGTGTCGAGCAACATCGTCGGCGTCTCCACCGCCTCGGCCGAAGCGGGCACCGCCGCCGGCGAGGTGCTGAGCGCCTCCGACGCGCTGCGCCGCGAGGCCGACGTGCTGCGCTCGGAGATCGACGGCTTCCTGTCGAACATCCGCGCGGCGTAACAAAGTCATGCGCGCCGTTCCGGGGGTATGCGAAGCATAGAACCCGGAACCTCGAGATTCTCGGGGCGCAATTGCGCCCCTGAGGGTTCGATGCTGTCCCATCGCCCCAGAATGGCGGGCGTGGACTGGCGCGCTCCGCTGGTTTGATCCGGGCTACGGAATTCCGGCGATTTCCCGTCCCATTCTCCGGACGACTATCTGATTTTTCGGCTGGCGCGGCGGCCCGTGTGCCGCTAAGCCGGTAGCATGCATACGAAGACCGACCCCGTGCACTCCTCGGCGGAGGCACTGCGATACCCCTGGGAGAATCATCCCGGCCACGACCAGGTCGTGGAGGTGGCTCCCGGCGTGCTGTGGGCGCGGCTGAAGCTGCCGTTCCGCCTCAACCATGTGAACATCTATCTGCTCGCCGACGGCGACGGTTGGACCATGGTGGATGCCGGCTTCGGCAATGAGGAATCGATCGCGGCCTGGACCACGCTGTTCGAGGGACCGCTGAAGCACGTCAAGGTCACCCGCCTGATCGTGACGCATTCGCACCCCGATCATGTCGGTCTCGCCGGCTGGATCACCGAGCGCTTCGGCTGCCCGCTGTACATGTCGCAGGTGGAATATCTGCAGTCGGTCTATCACCAGAACCGCGGCACCGAGGAGCGGCGCAACGCGCAGCGGCTGTTCTTCCGCCGCCACGGCATGGATGAGGACCTGACCGAGAAGCTGCTCGGCCGCGGCCAGGATTACCTGAAGCGCGTCTCGGTGCTGCCGCCGTCCTATCACCGCCTCACCCATGGCGGCGAGGTCGTGATCGGCACGCGGCGCTTCAAGGTGATCACCGGCGGCGGCCACGCGCTGGACCAGGTGATGCTGTATTGCGCGGCCGACAAGCTGTTCCTGTCCGCCGACCAGGTGCTGAGCAAGATCTCGCCCAATGTCAGCGTCTGGGCGGTCGAGCCCGAGCAGAACTCGCTCGGCGAATATCTGGCGTCGCTGGCGAGCCTGACCACCACCCTGCCCTACGACGTGATGGTGCTGCCCGGCCACGGCGTGCCGTTCTACGGGCTGAAGACCCGGATCAAGCAGCTCGCCGATCACCATGAGGAGCGCTGCCGCCTGATCGCCGAGGCCTGCCGCGAGGTGCCGCAGACCTCCAAGGAGCTGGTGCCCGTGGTGTTCCACAAGCACGTGCTGGACGAGCACCAGATGGGCTTTGCCGCCGGCGAGCTGGTCGCCCATGTCAACTACATGCTGGTCGAGGGCCGCCTGACGGCCGCGATGCATGCCGACGGCATGCTGCGCTTCAAGACGAGCTGAAGGCGGCCGGGCGGCAAGGCATCGCCCGGCGATTTGACCGAAATCAAGCCGAACGGTCCTCGGCTAGGGCAATTTGCCCAGCTGCAGCGCATGCCCAGATGTGGGTCAATGCATGGACATTAGAGCTGGAAAAGCTCTAAGAAGAAGCAGTCATTCCGGTCAGGTTCCGCTTTTTGGGTTTGCCGATGGATTACAGCCAGTTCTTTAATACCGCCCTCAACCGCCTGCACGACGAGCGGCGCTACCGGGTATTCGCCGACCTCGAGCGGATCGCGGGACGCTTCCCGCACGCGACCTGGCACTCGCCGAAGGGCAGCCGCAACGTCGTGATCTGGTGCTCCAACGACTATCTTGGCATGGGCCAGCACCCCAAAGTGGTCGGTGCCATGGTCGAGACCGCGACCCGGGTCGGCACCGGCGCCGGCGGCACCCGCAACATCGCGGGCACCCATCACCCGCTGGTGCAGCTCGAGGCGGAGCTCGCCGACCTCCACGGCAAGGAAGCCTCGCTGCTGTTCACCTCGGGCTATGTCTCGAACCAGACCGGCATCTCGACGCTCGCCAAGCTGATCCCGAACTGCCTGATCCTGTCCGACGCGCTGAACCACAATTCGATGATCGAGGGCGTGCGCCAGGCCGGCTGCGAGCGCCAGATCTTCCGCCACAACGACGTCGCGCATCTCGAGGAGCTTCTGATCGCCGCCGGTCCCGACCGGCCGAAGCTGATCGTCTGCGAGAGCCTTTATTCGATGGACGGCGACGTCGCGCCGCTCGGCAAGATCTGCGATCTCGCCGAGCAATATGGCGCCATGACCTATCTCGACGAGGTGCATGCGGTCGGCATGTACGGCCCGCGCGGCGGCGGCATCGCCGAGCGCGACGGCGTGATGCACCGGATCGATATCGTCGAGGGCACGCTGGCAAAAGCCTTCGGCTGCCTCGGCGGCTACATTGCGGGCCGCGCCGAGGTCATCGACGCGGTGCGCTCCTATGCGCCGGGCTTCATCTTCACCACCGCGCTGCCGCCGGCAATCTGCTCGGCCGCGACGGCTGCGATCCGGCACCTGAAGACCTCGAACTGGGAGCGCGAGCGCCATCAGGACCGTGCCGCCCGCACCAAGGCGATCCTGACGGCCGCCGGCTTGCCTGTCATGTCGAGTGACACCCACATCGTGCCGCTGTTCGTCGGCGATCCCGAGAAGTGCAAGCGGGCCTCCGACCTGCTGCTCGAGGACCACGGCATCTACATCCAGCCGATCAACTATCCGACGGTCGCCAAGGGCACCGAGCGGCTGCGCATCACGCCCTCGCCCTACCATGACGACGGCCTGATCGACGCGCTGGCCGAGGCGCTGCTCCAGGTCTGGGACCGGCTCGGCCTGCCGCTGCGCCAGAAGTCGCTGGCCGCCGAGTAACCCTATCCGCTTCCGACCCCGAATTTGGGCCGGCCGTGCATCGCGCGGCCGGCCCTTTGCGTTATAATCCCGACACCCGGCCCTCCCCCAGCGGCCGGGACAGGAGATGAGCAGCGATGCTGCACGACTGGGGCGTAATCGCCACGGCGTTCGCCTACATCGGATTGTTGTTCTTCATCGCCAGCCGCGGCGACCGCACGTCGCCGGGCGAGCGCGGCCGCGCCAGCCAGTGGATATATCCGCTGTCGCTGGCGATCTACTGCACCTCCTGGACCTTCTTCGGCTCGGTCGGCTTCGCCACCCGCACCAGCATCGACTTCCTGGCGATCTATGTCGGCCCGATCGTGATGGTCGGACTGTGCACGCCGCTGCTGCGCCGGGTGATCGCGCTCGCCAAGTCGCAGAACATCACCTCGATCGCCGACTTCATCGCCGCGCGCTACGGCAAGAGCCAGGCGGTGGCGGCGACCGTGGCGCTGATCGCGATCATCGGCTCGGTACCCTACATCGCGCTGCAGCTGAAGGCGGTGGCGGCGTCGCTGGAGACCATCCTGAGCGAGGACCAGGCGTTCTCGAAAATTCCCGTGATCGGCGACATCGCGCTGATGGTGACGCTGGCGATGGCGGTGTTCGCGGTGCTGTTCGGCACCCGTCACACCGACGCGACCGAGCACCAGCACGGCCTGATCCTGGCGATCGCGGCCGAGTCCATCGTCAAGCTGGTCGCCTTCATCGCCGCCGGCGCCTTCGTCACCTTCTGGATGTTCTCCCCGGTCGAGCTCTACGAGCGCGCCCTGAAGACGCCGGAGGCGGTGCGCGCGATCGAATATGTGCCGTCGATCGGCAATTTCCTGATCATGACGCTGCTGTCGTTCTGCGCGGTCATGCTGCTGCCGCGCCAGTTCCATGTCAGCGTGGTCGAGAATTCGACGCCCGCCGAAGTCACCCGGGCGCGCTGGCTGTTCCCGCTCTACCTCATCGCCATCAACCTGTTCGTGATTCCGATCGCGATCGCCGGCCTCGTCATCTTCCCGTTCGGCGCGGTCGATGCCGACATGTTCGTGCTGGCGCTGCCGATCGAGGGCAATTCGCAATTGCTCAGCCTCGCCGTGTTCGTCGGCGGGCTGTCGGCAGCGACCGCGATGGTGATCGTCGAATGCGTCGCGCTGTCGATCATGGTCTCCAACGACATCGTGCTGCCGCTGGTCTTGCCGCGCAGCGACGACATCAGTGCCGGCCAGAAGGACTTTGGCGATTTCCTGCTGAAGGCGCGCCGCTTCTCGATCTTCGCCATCATGGTGCTGGCGTATTTCTACTATCGCGCGCTCGGCAACACCCAGCTGGTCGCGATCGGCCTGTTGTCGTTTGCCGCGATCACCCAGCTGGCGCCGGCGTTCTTTGGCGGCCTGTTCTGGCGCAGGGCCACCGCACGCGGCGCCATGGCGGGCATGCTGGTCGGCTTCGCGACGTGGCTCTATACGCTGTTCATCCCGAGCTTCCTGGAAACCTCGACCGCCGGCCTGATGCTGCTGCAGCACGGGCCGTTCGGGATCGAGGCGCTGCGGCCGCAGGCGCTGTTCGGCGCCGACCTGCCGCCGCTGCTGCACGGCGTGCTGTGGAGCCTTGCACTCAACATCCTCACCTATGTGCTGTTCTCGCTGGCGCGCGCGCCGTCCTCGATCGAGCTGTTGCAGGCCGACGTGTTCGTGCCCAACGCGCTGGCCCCGATCGCGCCCAGCTTCCGGCGCTGGCGCACCACGGTGACGGTGGAGGACATCCAGAGCACGGTGACGCAATATCTCGGCCCCGACCGGACCCGCGAGGCCTTCGCCTCCTTCGCGGTCGACCGCAACATCGTGCTGCTGGCGTCGGCTCCGGCCGATTTCGAGCTGCTGCAGCATGCCGAGCGGTTGATCGCCTCCTCGATCGGGGCCGCGTCCTCGCGCCTCGTGATGTCGCTGCTGCTGCAACGGCGGACGGTGTCGGCCAAGGCCGCGCTGAAACTGCTCGACGATTCCCACGCCGCCCTGCACTTCAACCGCGAGATCCTGCAGACCGCGCTCAATCACGTGCGCCAGGGCATCGCGGTGTTCGACGCCGACCTGCAGCTGATCTGTTCCAACCGCCAGTTCTCCGAATTGCTGGGGCTGCCGCAGCATCTGGTGCAGCTCGGCATCCCGCTGTCCGAGATCCTCGAATTCATGGGCGCGATCAGTCCGCCTGCGTCCGGCGACGCCGACGGCCTGCTGCAGGCCCGCCTGCGCGCCTACACCACCGAGGGCGAGCCCTATCTGGAACGCTTCACGGACCGCCATCTGGTGATCGAGGTGCGTGCCAACCGGATGCCGGGCGGCGGGCTCGTCATCACCTTCTCCGACGTCACGCCGAGCTTCGAGGCGGCGGAGGCGCTGGAGCGCGCCAATGCGACGCTGGAGAAGCGGGTGCGCGACCGCACCGAGGAGCTGACGCGGCTGAACTCGGAGCTCGCGCTCGCCAAGGGCATCGCGGAAGACGCCAACGCCTCCAAGACGCGCTTCCTGGCGGCCGCCAGCCACGACATCCTGCAGCCGCTCAACGCGGCGCGCCTCTATGTCACGAGCCTGGTCGAGCGCCAGAACGGCGGCGAGGATTCCCGCCTGGTCGAGAACATCGACGACTCGCTCGAGGCAATCGAGGACATCCTGGGCGCGCTGCTCGATATTTCGAGGCTCGACGCCGGCGCCATGACGCCGGCGATCACGAGCTTCCGGATGGCCGACCTGATGCGCTCGCTGGAGATCGAGTTCATGCCGATCGCCCGCGACAAGGGCCTCGACCTGCGCTTCGTGGCCTGCTCGCTGCCGGTCGAATCCGACCGCTCGCTGCTGCGCCGGCTGCTGCAGAACTTCATCTCCAACGCGATCAAATATACCCCGCGCGGCCGCGTCCTGATCGGCTGCCGCCGCCGCGGCGCCACGCTCCAGATCAGCATCTTCGACACCGGCGTCGGCATCCCCGTGCAGAAGCGCGGCGAGATATTCAAGGAATTCCATCGGCTCGAGCAGGGCGCCCGGATCGCCCGCGGCCTCGGCCTCGGCCTGTCGATCGTCGAACGGCTGGCGCGGGTGCTCAACCACCGCATCGCGATCTCGGCCAATGTCAGCGGCGGCTCGGCGTTCTCGGTCACCGTCCCGGTCGCGACCGCCGTCAACCATACCGCGGCGGTCACCACGGCGACGCCGCTATCGAAGACGCCGATGAGCGGCTCGCTGATCGTCTGCATCGAGAACGATCCCGCCATTCTCGACGGCATGAAGACGCTGCTGACGGCGTGGGACGCCGAGGTGATCGCGGTGCTCGATGCCGACGGCGCGATCAGCGCGATCGAGGCCGCCGGCGGCCGCGTCACCGGCGTGCTGGTCGACTACCATCTCGACCGCGGCAACGGCGTCGCCGCGATCCGCGAGATCCGCCGCCGCTTCGGCGACGGCATTCCGGCGATCCTGATCACCGCCGACCGCAGCCCCGCGGTGCGCGCCGCCGCGCGCGAGGAGAACATCGCGGTGCTGAACAAGCCGGTGAAACCCGCCTCGCTGCGCGCCCTGCTCGGACAGTGGCGCACCCAGCAGATGGTGGCGGCGGAGTAGCGCGCGCCGGCGCAATCCGGGCGCGCATCTCGCTTCGGATCATGATGCGATTGGACCGAATCGCATCATGAAGGCGCCGCAAAGACATGGCGCTCCCTTCCGCAAGCGCGACAGGCGAAGCGCGCCTGCGGAGTGGCCTCAACCCAAAATCACATGCTCCAGCGCAAGATCGCCAAGCGTCGGTTTAGTTCGGTCCCATTCCGGCCGACGCCGGGTGCCCTGGCACCTGAAAGCGCTTGCCTGTGTCGGTGACGTTAGTTCCGTCGACCTTGAGGATCGAGAAATCCTGGCTGAGGTAGTTCCCGACCAGGATGTATTTTCCGTCAGGCGTGAAGACCGCGGCCTCAGGCAGTCCGCCGACTTCGATATCTCCGGTCTTGGTCACGTTCTTGCCGTCGATCTTCAGGACCGAGACGCTGCCGTTCTTCTCATGGAAGAACGCATTCTTCATGTTCGAGCCGCGCAGGATCACCGAGACTGCGAGATTCCCCTTCGGACTGACGCCAAGTCCTTCCGGTCCATCGCCGACCACCACGCGATCGATGATGCGCGGCGGCTTCGCTTCGAGATCGATGACGCTGGCCGTGTCGACGCTGCCGTCCGACGCGCCTGAGTTGCCATTGTCCGACGTCAACGCGATCTTGCTGTTCGGGGTCACAGCGACGTTGTAAGGCCATTGGCCGGCTGGCAGGTCTATCTTGGCGTAGGTGACCTTGTCGCCGGCGATATCGAGCACCGATATCTTGTGCCCCGGAAAACGCGCGACCAGCGCGTGCTTGCCGTCCGGCGCGAACGCGACATGTGCGACACTGTCAGGCATCGGTATCCTGTCGGTGATCTTGACGTCAGTGCCGTTGACCGAAAGTACGCTGATCGAATTGTCCGCGCGGTTGGCAACCAACGCCATCTTGCCATCGGGACTGAAGCTCAAGCCTGATGGCTGCTTTCCACCAGCAATGGTCGCTGCCAGCTTGGGCGGGGTCGCCTTGAGATCAATCACATAGATCTTGTTGTCCGGCACCTGCTTCAGCGCGTCGCCTTCCTTCACCACGTCGACCGAATCCGCGACCAGCGCCACGGTTCCGGTCGGATCGATGGCGACGTTGACCGGGGGGCCGACGACCGAGTTCTTCAATGGGAGAGAAGCCGCAATCTTCGGGTTCTCGGGATCGGCGAGATCGACGATCAGCACTTGATCCTTGCCGGGCGCTGACAGCACCGGCTTGCCGTCGTCGTCCCACAACAGCTTCTCGTCCAGGCCGACGATCATCAGGGGCTTGGCCTGAGCGCAATTGAAAGAGCTGGTACCGAGAAGGATTGCCGCAGCCAGAGATAGTCCGGCGACGCGAGTCACTGAAGTCATGGCGTTCTCCCCAAAAGCACGCGGCCTCTCACGGGCCGATGCCGGACAGGATACTCGGTTTTCGACCGATGCGCAGTTTGAATGGGATCTGGATGGCTTCGCGGAAGCGGCCATCGGGCGTGCTTTCGCGCCACCCGTCGCTCGCAATGCCGTGCCCTGAGCCCGGCAATCACGCCCGGAGTTGCTCGGGACTACGTCGGCGGCGTGCCTTGGCGCCACTGGCCACCGGCGATCTTGGCGGCGGCGATCACGGCCTGGGTGCGGCTTTCGACGCCAAGCTTCTGCAGGATCGCCGAGACATGGGCCTTGATGGTCGCTTCGGAGACGCCGAGCTCATAGGCGATCTGCTTGTTGAGCAGCCCCTCGGACAGCATCATCAGCACCCGCACCTGCTGCGGGGTCAGCGTGACCAGCCGGTCGCGCAGCCGCGTCATGTCGGGATCGCCGGCCGCCGACAGATCGGTGTCCGGCGGAATCCAGACGTCGCCTTCCATCACCTTCATGATGGCATCGCGCAGCGTCTCGACGCCGAAGCGCTTGGGGATGAAACCGGAGGCGCCGAAATCGAGCGAGCGGCGGATGGTTCCGGCATCGTCACTGGCGGAGACGATGACGACGGGGATCGCAGGGTATTGCGCCCGCAGATAGATCAGGCCCGAGAAGCCGCTGATCCCGGGCATGCTCAGGTCGAGCAGGATCAGGTCGACCTCGGAGTCCCGTTCCAGCAACGCGGTCAGATCCTCGAACGATCCGGCCTCGCTGATCGTGGCCGAACTCACGACGCTCGATACCGCCTGGCGCAATGCATCGCGGAACAGCGGATGATCGTCGGCGATGACAAGATGAGTATTGGCAGCAGTAGTCATCTCAGTCCCACAAGCGGGCTTCGAAAGCCCGCGCCGTTCGGTTGTCGCCCGCGCGGCAGTATCACGCAAGGGCTCGATAATACCAGATGCCAACGCAGTTAATCCGCCGAGCTTGTGCGCTGCAATAGACGCATGCGAGGGCGCTTTTGGCTCTCTCCCTGAAGATAAGTTCAACCCTGCAAAAGCCAAAAGTCTTATTGGGGCGGGTTTCACTGCGATGTTACCTTGAATTAAGCTTGAGGCTCATTCGAGCCTGACCCGGCAGGCGGGACGAGCATGGCAGCAATAATTCGGGGGGAGCAATCCAGATGTCCACAATGACGGCAACTTCGGCGCGGCCCGCCGGCATGACGAAGGATGAGCGGTTCGTCATCCTCGCGTCGTCGCTCGGCACCGTGTTCGAGTGGTACGACTTCTATCTCTACGGTTCGCTGGCCGGCATCATCGGCGCGCAGTTCTTCTCCGACTATCCGCCGGCGACCCGCGACATCTTCGCGTTGCTGGCCTTCGCCGCGGGCTTCCTGGTGCGCCCGTTCGGCGCGATCGTGTTCGGCCGGGTCGGCGACATCGTCGGCCGCAAATACACCTTCCTCGTCACCATCCTGATCATGGGTCTGTCGACCTTCATCGTCGGCCTGTTGCCCAACGCCAAGACCATCGGCATCGCCGCGCCGATCATCCTGATCTCGCTGCGCCTGCTGCAGGGCCTCGCGCTCGGCGGCGAATATGGCGGTGCCGCGACCTACGTCGCCGAGCATTCGCCACCCGGCAAGCGCGGTTACTACACCTCGTTCATCCAGACCACGGCAACGCTCGGCCTGTTCCTGTCGCTGCTGGTGATCCTGTTCACGCGAACCCTCACCGGCGAAAAGGACTTCGCCGACTGGGGCTGGCGGATTCCGTTCCTGGTGTCGGTGCTGCTGCTCGGCATCTCGGTCTGGATCCGGCTGCGGCTGAACGAATCGCCGGTGTTCCAGCGGATGAAGGAGGAGGGCAAGACCTCCAAGGCGCCGCTGACCGAGGCCTTCGCGACCTGGAGCAACGCCAAGATCGTGATCCTCGCGCTGCTCGGCCTGACCATGGGCCAGGCAGTGATCTGGTACACGGGCCAGTTCTACGCGCTGTTCTTCCTGCAATCGATCCTGAAGGTCGACGGCTACACCGCCAACCTCTTGATCGCCTGGTCGCTGTTGCTCGGCACCGGCTTCTTCCTGGTGTTCGGCGCGCTGTCGGACAAGATCGGCCGCAAGCCGATCATCCTGGCGGGCTGCCTGATCGGCGCACTCACGCTGTTCCCGATCTTCAAGATGATCACGACCAACGCCAATCCGGCGCTGGAGAAGGCCTATGAGACGGTCAAGGTGCAGGTGGTTGCGGATCCCGCCGGCTGCGGCGATCTGTTCAACCCGGTCGGTACCCGCGTCTTCAGCGCGCCCTGCGACACCGCTCGCGCCTTCCTCGCCCAATCGTCGGTGAAATATTCGACGGTGCCGGGCCCGGCCGGCTCGCCGGTGAAGATCCTGATCAACGACAAGGAAGTGCCGTATACGGACGCCAAGACGTCGAACCCCGCAATTCTCGCGGCGGTGCAGGCGGCGGGCTATCCGAAGCCGGGTGACGCCGGCATCGTGAAGATGTCGCACCCGTTCGACGTCTTCCGTCCGCAGGTGGCCTCGGTCATCGGCCTGCTGTTCATCCTGGTGCTCTACGTCACCATGGTCTACGGCCCGATTGCCGCCATGCTGGTCGAACTGTTCCCGACCCGCATCCGCTACACCTCGATGTCGCTGCCCTATCACATCGGCAACGGCTGGTTCGGCGGCCTGCTCCCGGCGACCGCGTTCGCGATCACCGCCTCGACCGGCGATATCTACTCCGGTCTCTGGTATCCGGTCATCTTCGCCGCAATCACCGTCGTGGTCGGCGCGCTGTTCATTCCGGAAACCAAGGACGTCGACATCACCAAGACCTGACCGGTCGACATCCCAATCAAAATGCATCGGCCGCGGAGCGATCCGCGGCCGATGTCGTTTTAGGAGCCGAAGCCGGATGACATGCCAGGTCGAGCGCGTCAGCGCGTCGCCCCGATGAATTGCAGCACGATCTCGCGCCGGTGCGCCCGGGCGCGATGCTCGATCAGATAGATGCCCTGCCAGGTGCCGAGCGCCATCTCGCCGTCGAGCACGGGGACCTGCAGCGAGGTCGACGTCAGCATGGTCTTGATGTGCGCCGGCATGTCATCGGGACCTTCGGCGTCGTGATGCCAGCCGCCGTCTTCGGGCGCCGCGCGATCGAGCGCCGTCATCAGGTCGAGCAGCACGGTCGGATCGGCATTCTCCTGGATCGTCAGCGAGGCCGAGGTGTGACGGATGAACAGCGTGACCGCGCCCTCGCCGGCGCGCACCTCGCGCAGGAATTTCGCAACCTCGCGCGTGATGTCGGTGAAGCCGGCGCCCGACGTTTCGACGGTCAGGCGTGACGACACGATGCCGGTTGCCGCGATGGAAGACCGCGACGAGCGCGATATTTGCTTCGATGAACTCATCTATCCTCTAGATCGTCGTCCCGGCCTTCGCCGGGACGACACTGGAGAGACAGCGCCGACATAACCTCAAATCTTGCCGCCATTGATGTCGCGCTGCACGCGGTTGGCCATCTCGATCAGCCGCCGCCAGGCCCGCTCCACGAACGACATCATGCGATCCATGTCGCGGTCGCTCGGCAGCGGGATCTCGATCTTGCGCTCGCCCTCGGCGCTCTTCGGCTCTGGCTTCTTCAACGAATCCGATTTCGGCAACGCCTCGTCGGTCTTGGCCGACGGTGCGCGCGCGGCGAGCTCGCCCTTGAGCTTGTCATTGTCGGCTTGCAGACGCCCGATCTCGGCATCTAGCGCCGCCCGCTCGTCCGGCACCATGTAACAGGCCCAGCCGGCGCTGGAATTGGTGCAGGTCGACACCGCGCCGGTGCGCGTGTCGAGCCGCAGGAAACCGTCGCCGGCCGGAGACAATGCGTAGCGGCCATTCTCGGTGTCCGGTGCGGTTTGCGCGATCGCCGCGCCGCCGCTTGCGATCAGGATGGCAGCAATTGCGATGGACGATTTCGACGGCGACATCGCGATGGGCATGGCTTGCTCCGCCTCGACCTGATTCCTGCCCCTACACAACAGAGCTATAGGGCTTGCGGCCTGACTTCAACGCGTCTTCAAGCAATTCGATCCGGTCCTGGCCCCAGAACACCTCGCCATCGAGCACATATCCGGGCGAGCCGAACACGTCGGCGTCCAGTGCATTCTGGCGATTCTGCTCATAGGCCGCGCTGATCGCTTCAGTGCCGGAGCGCTCGACCAGCTGCCGGCCGGGCAAACCTGCATCGTCGGCTAGCTTCACCAGCGTCGCGGGATCGGCAAGGTTGAGCTCAAGCTCCCAGACCGCGGGATAGGCCCGTTGCAGGAAGGGCTCGGGGTCGAGGCCGGCCTCGAGCATCGCGATCACCACGCCATCGGCAAGGCGCCCGTTGAACGGCCAGTTGGCCGGCTGCAGATGAAAATTCAGCCCACGCTTGTCGCGCCAGCGCTGCAACTCGATCATCCGATAGCGCTGCCGCACCGGATGGCGCTTGGCGAGCGGCAGTCCGCCGGTCTCCGAGAACAGATCGACCAGCAGCACAGGCCGGTAATTTACCTTGAGATCGTAAGTGCTTACGAGTCGAACGAAAGGCTTGTGGCCGATATAGGCCCAGGGCGATTGCAGCGAGAAGTAGTAGTCGATCTGGCGCGGCATGCGGAACCTGACTGCGTGAGAGGACGGGACTCTCGGCGATCCCAGCAGAGCGGGAAAAGCCACGCAATATCGCTCAATGCCACGCAAGCTGTTGCACTGCGATCACTGCGTCACTCTGACCTTGAATATCTTCCAATAAAACCAGCAGAATCAAAGCAATAACCGGTTACGACGCAATCTTGACTTGATTAGACGCGGTAAGTATGGTCCGCGCGGCTTTTGACGGGGACGGGCGCAATTTCCATCATCCGCGGCATCGGTTAGTGTTTGCAGCATGGCTGAGAACACCAACGACGGCGCAAATGGAAGTCGCGATCAATCGCCTCCTGACGAAGCTGCGCTTTCCGCAAGGCTCGGAAGTCTCGATCATCGGTTGTCAGAAATTCGCGACAGCCGCAGGAGCAAGACTGATCAATCCGGAAATGAAAGCGGGGACAGTGCGGCCAGAGCTTCGGCGATGGCGCTCGGTTTTCGTCTTTCCTCGGAGCTGATCGCGGGCGTTGCCGTCGGAGCGGCGATTGGCTGGGGGGTCGACCGTTTGCTGTCGACGTCGCCATTCGGCTTCATCGTGTTAACGCTGCTCGGCTTCGTCGCCGGGGTAGTCAACGTGGTGAGGTCCGCGGGCGTGGCCTCGGGCAAGCGCTGAGCGCTGGCGGGAAGTCACGACATTTGAAATTCGATTACCGGCACGATAGCCGGTGGACCAAGAGCCGCGCGGATGAAAATCGACCCGATCCACCAGTTCAATATCGAGCCCCTCTTCACGCTCGGCCACATCGGCAATCACACGATCGCCTTCACCAATTCGTCGCTCTTCATGCTCATCGCGGTGCTGCTGATTGCGCTGCTGATGCTGGCGAGCGGCCGGGAACTGGTTCCGGGACGGCTGCAGTCGGTCGCCGAAATCTCCTACGAGTTCGTCGCCACCACGATTCGCAGCACGGCCGGCGCGGAAGGCATGAAGTTCTTCCCGCTGATCTTCTCGCTCTTCATGTTCCTCTGCGTCTCGAACCTGGTCGGCGTCATCCCCTACACCTTCACGATCGCGAGCCACCTGATCGTCACCGCGGCGCTCGCGCTTCTGGTGTTCTTCACCGTCCTGATCTACGGCGTCTACAAGAACGGCCTGAAATTCTTCAGCATCTTCGTCCCCCACGGCGTTCCGATCTACATCCTGCCGCTGGTCATGTTCATCGAGATCCTGTCGTTCTTCCTGCGGCCGGTCTCGCACAGCGTTCGTCTGTTCGCCAACATGCTGG
This sequence comes from Bradyrhizobium sp. BR2003, assembly GCF_009720285.1. NCBI lineage: Bacteria > Pseudomonadati > Pseudomonadota > Alphaproteobacteria > Hyphomicrobiales > Nitrobacteraceae > Bradyrhizobium > Bradyrhizobium sp. BR2003. The sequence goes on along the minus strand of NZ_SMYJ01000045.1, from coordinate 275,661 downwards.
CCGGCCACATCGCGCTGAAGGTGTTCGCGGGCTTCGTCGCGATGCTCGGCTTCTCGCTGGGCGCGCTCGGCTGGGTCGGCGGCGTGCTGCCGCTGGCGCTCACGATTGCACTGTACGCCCTCGAACTGCTGGTCGCGTTCCTGCAGGCCTACGTGTTCGCGATCCTGACCTGCATCTACCTCAACGACGCCATTCATCCGGGACACTAAGCGGTCCGGGGAATCTCCACCCACCAATCTGTCTATCTTTCTCAAGGAGCTACATATGGAACCGGCAGCAGCAAAACTTATCGGCGCGGGCATCGCGTGCATCGGCATGGGCGGCGCGGGCGTCGGCGTGGGCATCATCTTCGGCAACTACCTCGCCGCTGCGGTGCGTAACCCGTCGGCCGCTCAGGGCCAGTTCGGCAACCTGATCTTCGGCTTCGCCGTGACCGAAGCGCTCGGCATCTTCTCGCTGCTGATCGCGCTGCTCCTGCTGTTCGTTCCGCTCTGAGCGGCACCCCGGTTCCGCTCTGCGGCAACCCGGTTCCGCACTAGCGGTAACCCCTTCGCGCCGCCCAAAGGTCGTCCCAAAGACCATCCCGAGGGCGGCGCGCATGACAGCAACAGGAGAACACCATGGCTGAGAGTCATGGCGAGGCAAAAGGCCAGAAAGCCGGCGCCCACACCGAGACCGATGGTGGACATCACGGCGGAGCCTTTCCGCCGTTCGATTCGTCCAATTTCGCCTCGCAGCTGGTGTCGCTGGCGATTGCATTTGTCGCGCTCTACCTGATCGTGTCGCGTTTCGCCCTGCCGCGCGTCGGCGGGACGATCGACGCACGGCAGAACAAGATCGAGGGCGATCTGGCCGAAGCGCAGAAGCTGAAGGACAAGTCCGACGCGGCGCTGAAGGCCTACGAGACCGAGCTTGCGAATGCGCGCGCCAACGCGCAGGCGATCGGCAACGAGACCCGCGAGAAGCTGAACGCGGCCTCGGAAGCCGAGCGCAAGGCGCTGGAAGAGAAGCTGGCGGCAAAGCTCGCCGACGCCGAGAAGCAGATCGCAACGACCCGGACCAACGCCATGAGCAACGTCCGCGGCATCGCGGCGGATGCGGCCGGCGCCATCGTCCAGCAACTCGCCGGCGTCACGCCGGACGCCAATGCGGTCAACAGCGCCGTCGACGCGTCGCTGAAGGGATAGACGATGTTTTACGAACCGGAAACCTGGGTTGCGATCGCCTTCGTCATTCTGCTGGTCGTGTTCGGCTATCTCGGTGTCCATCGCACCCTGCTGACAGCGCTGGACCACCGTGCCGAGCGCATCAAGGCCGAGCTGGAAGACGCCCGCCGTCTGAAGGACGAGGCCGCCAAGCTGCTCGGCGAGTACAAGGCACGCCGCGCCAGCGCGGAGCGCGAGGCCGAGGAGATCGTCTCGAGCGCCAGGGCCGAAGCCGAGCGGATCGCGGCCGAGGCCAAGACCAAGATGGAAGATTTTGTCGCCCGGCGGACCAAGACCGCCGAGAGCAAGATCGCCCAGGCCGAGGCCCAGGCCGTGGCCGATGTCCGCGCCGCCGCGGCCAACGCCGCCGTGACCGCCGCCTCGACCATCCTGTCGCAGTCGGTCAAGGGCTCGGTTGCCGACGACCTCGTCGGCAAGGGCATCGCCGAAGTCCGCTCCAAGCTGAACTGACGCGATCTCAACTCCTTCGACAAAAGGCCGGCGCGAGGCTCATCGCGCCGGCCTTTTTCTTTGCCCGTATCTGTCCGCATGATGCGGGGTGCTTTTGTTCTGACGCGTTTTCTTCACGCGAACCGGTACCCACTTCGCTCGAAAACGCTCTGGCGCCTACTTCTTCTTGTGCGGCGCGCGGGGCTTGGGCTCCGGCTTCAGGGCCTGCGGATCGAAGCCGATATAGAAGATGTAATTGTCGTTGTCGGCCGGCGACGGCGCCGGATACACGACATCCTCGGCGACCAGGCTGAACGGCACGTTGCCGCTCTCGTCCATCTGCACCGTGGTGGTGTAGGCCTTGGTCATGATCGTCTTCTCGCCGACGCCGCCCTGCACCACGGCGACGCGAAGCGGCACCTGGATGCTCGGTGGCGCGCCCTGGGGACCGACAATGATCCGCCCCTGAATACCGATCTTGGCCGTGATCTGGCCGCTATTCAGATTGCATTGCCGCGCCGTGCGCGTGATCGAGGCCAGGAACTTGACGTCGTTGCCGACCGCTTCCTTGCCGTTCGCGGCCACCGAATAGGTCGAGGCCCCGGAGCGGATCTGCACCGGTGGGCAGGTCAGCTCGGCGTCGGCATCGTTGAGCTGCTGCGGCGCCGCGGGCGCGGCAGGCTTGTCCTGGTCGGACGAACCGCCGCCGAACAAGCTCTTGAAGCGGTCGCTCAGCGACTGCGCGGAAGCTGCCGACGGCAGCAGGGTGGCACCGAGACCGATCGATACCGCCGCCGCGAGCGCGAACCTGATCACCCTGTCACCCATCAATATCCTCAGATCTCCAAGCCCGGTTCCCCGTTTCGCGGGCGTTATAGCAAGGCAATGGCGGCGAACCCAAGGCATGGAATCGACATCGCCATCAGCCAATAGGCTTATGATTCAACCGCGGAAATCCTCGTGCAGCAGGCCGAACAGCAGGTGGTCCTGCCAGATCCCGTTGATGCAGAGATAGCGCCGCGCCAAGCCCTCGCGAGTAAAGCCGCACTTCTCCAGCACGCGGATCGACGAGGCATTGGAGGGAATACAGGCCGCCTCGATGCGGTGCAGATTGAGCTCGCCGAACAGCGAGGGCAGCAAGACCCGCAGCGCCGTCGTCATGTAGCCGCGATGGGCGTGCGGCAGCCCGACCCAATAGCCGATGGTGCCGGCCTGCACGATGCCGCGCCGCACATTGGCGAGCGTGATGCCGCCGATCATCACCCCGTCCGATTCGCGGAAGATGATGAACGGATAGGAGCGGTCGGCGGCGATATCCTCGGTGTAGCGGCGCAGCCTGCGGCGGAAGCCGGCGCGGGTCAGGTCGTCGGAGGGCCAGATCGGCTCCCATGGCGTGAGATAGGCGCGGCTGAATTCGCGCAATTGCGCCCATTGCGGGAAATCCGACATCTGCGGGGCGCGCAGCAAGAGCCCGTGACCGCGCGGCATCAGTGCGGCGGGTCCATTGGACGGCAAACGAAACAGGGCCATGGCCCAACACTCCCCCGCCCATTCGGGCGTGACACCCTGCCCCGAGCCTCGCGGCCCCCTTAATGCAGCAGCGTCTTTGCCTTCGACTTCGTCAATCCTTCCGCAAAAGCCACCGCCGTGTCCAGACCCCTGCCGCTGCCGAGCGCGACAACGGCGGGCCGGCTGCGCGCCAGCAGGGCACGGGCGGCGTTGCGGCTCGATTCGACGCTGACTGCGTCGATCCGCGCCACCAGTTCTTCCACCGTCTGCGGCCGGCCATAGGCTAGCACATGGCGTGCCAATTGTTCGGCCCGGGATGAACAGCTTTCCAGCGCCATCAACAGGCCGGCCTTCATCTGCGCCTTGGCGCGGGCGACCTCGGCCTCGGTCAGGGTTTCGACCGCGTCATTGATGACGTCGACGATCACTTCCATCATTTCCGGCGCGTCGGCCGGATCGGTCCCGGTGTAGAGGCCGAAGAAGCCGGTGTCGGTGTAGGGCGCGTGGAAGGTGTAGATCGAGTAGCACAGCCCGCGCTTCTCGCGCACCTCCTGGAACAGCCGCGACGACATCCCGCCGCCGAGCGTGTTGGTGAAGACCTGCAGCGAGAACAGCGACGGGTCGGTCTGCGGCACGCCTTCGAGCGCCAGCGTCAGATGCGCCTGCTCGAGGTCGCGATGCACCACCCGCGAGCCGCCGCCCTTGCCGAACATCGCGGCCTGCGGCTTCGGCGCCGGCGTGGCGTCGAAGCTTGCGAATTTCTGCACGACGTCCTCGACGATGCGCGCGTGATCGACCGCGCCGGCGGCCGCGACCACCATGTCGGGGGCGCGGTAATGCGTCGAGAGATAGCCGCGCAGCATGTCGCGATCGAAGGCCTTCAGCGTCTTGGCGGTGCCGAGCAGCGAGCGGCCCATCGGCTGCTCCGGATAGCAGAGCTCGTTGAGATGTTCGAACACGACGTCGTCGGGCGTATCCTGCGCCGCGCCGATCTCCTGCACGATGACGCTCTTCTCGCGCTCCAGCTCGTCCGGCACGAAGGAGGGGTTGGCGAGGATGTCGGACAGCACGTCGAGCGCCAGCGGCACGTCCGCCTTCATCACCCGCGCATAATAGGCCGTGGTCTCGGTCGAGGTCCCGGCATTGAGGTCGCCGCCGACCGCCTCGATCTCCTCCACGATCTCGCGCGAGGAGCGCCGCGCCGTGCCCTTGAACGCCATGTGTTCGAGCAGATGCGAGATGCCGTGCTCGTTCGGCTTCTCGTCGCGCCCGCCGACGCCGGCCCAGACCCCGAGCGCCGCGGTTTCCAGATGCGGCATGGTGTCGGTGACGATCGTCAGGCCGCTCGGCAGCTTGGTGATTTCAACGCCCATCAGGCAACTCCCTGCTTGGCAGCACGGCTGACCGACAGCACGAAGCGCTCGACCTCGGCAGAATCATTCTTCATGACCGTGATGTGTTCGGATTTGCTCATCAGGCCTCCGAGCCAGACCGGCAACTGCGGACGCACCCCGCAGGCGGCTTCCACCGCGTCGGGGAATTTGGCCGCGTGCGCGGTCGACAGCACGATGTTTGGAATCCTGGAATCCGAGGTGTCGCGGTCGGCGACCGCGAGCGCCACCGCGGTGTGGGGATCGACGAGATCGCCGGCCTCGCGCCACGCGGCGCGGATCGCCGCCGCCGTCTCGGTCTCGTCGGCGCGGCCGGCGTCGAAATCACGGCGCACGGCGGCCAGCGTCGCATCCGGCAGCACGAAGCGGCCGGACTGCTTCAGCGAGGCCATCAGGCGGCGGACCTGATCGGCGTCGCGGCCGCTCGCCTCGAACAACAGCCGCTCGAAGTTCGACGACACCTGGATGTCCATCGACGGCGACGTCGTGGCGTGCACCTCGCGCACCTCGTAGATGCCGGTCTTCAACGTGCGCGCCAGGATGTCGTTGACGTTGGCGGCAATGCGCAAGTTCCGGATCGGCAGCCCCATCCGCTTGGCGACGTAGCCCGCGAAGATGTCGCCGAAATTGCCGGTCGGCACCGTGAAATCGACGGTACGCTGCGGCGAGCCGAGCGCGACCGCCGAAGTGAAGTAATAGACCACTTGGGCGACGATGCGCGCCCAGTTGATCGAGTTGACGCCCGACAGCGCCACCGTGTCGCGGAAGCGATGGTTGTTGAACATCGCCTTCACCAGCGCCTGGCAATCGTCGAACGTGCCTTCGACCGCCAGCGCGTGGACGTTGGCGGCGCCGGTCGTCGTCATCATGCGGCGCTGCACCTCGGAGATGCGCCCGTTCGGGAACAGCACCACGAGGTCGACATTGTCGAGATTGGCAAAAGCCTCGACCGCGGCGCCGCCGGTATCGCCCGAGGTCGCGACGACGATGGTGGTGCGCTGCGCGCGCTTGGCCAGCACGTGATCCATCAGCCGCGAGATCAGCTGCATCGCGACGTCCTTGAACGCCAGGGTCGGCCCGTGGAACAGCTCGAGCAGGAACTGGTTCGGCCCGGCCTGATCGAGCGGCACCACCGCGGGATGGCGGAACGTGGCATAGGCCTCGTTCGCCATGCGGCCGAGCTCGGCATCGGAAATCTCGCCGGCGACAAACGGCCGGATGATCTCGACCGCGACCTCCCAATAGGGACGACCGAAGAAGGTGGCGATGGTCTCGGGCGACAGCTGCGGCCAGGTCTCGGGCACGTAGAGCCCGCCGTCACGGGCAAGCCCGGTCAGCATCACATCGCAGAAGCCAAGCACCGGGGCCTCGCCCCTGGTCGAAATATACCGCGTCAAACCGCCCTCCAAAGGCTTCGATCCGAGGCTTAAGCCTTTGATATCATGGAATTATCGAGTTCGCCTCGCGCGACCCGAACGGTTCACCATAGAAGATCGGACTGGCAATGGGTAGCCCGAAGCGCGCGCTTCGGCGTCGCGGGGAGTGGTGAGTGGCGCTGCTGAGGGAGATTGGCGGGCACGCCGCAAACACAACTGTCGTCCCTGCTTTTCGCAGGGACGACAGCGAATATGTGGCGTCGGCTGTGAGACGAACATTCGCATTCTCGCGACATGTTTTGTCCGAGCTTTGCTCTTCGTTCCGCCCTCTTGGGCAGAGGGCGCAGGGAAAGCCGGGCGCCGATCGCACCCATGGGCCCCGAGCAATGGAGATGAGCTCGGGGGTAGGACCACAGGTGTAACCGGAAACAACCCGGCTTTCCCTGCACGATGGGTTACGGCTGATACGTGCTCTCCCCGGCGAGACTGGGCTTTGTTGTCACCGTCTTCGCATCGCGCAGTCAGCGAGCCGCGCGTGAGGCAAGCATCGGCGGCAGGCTCCTCCCCTCCTATCCGCCGAAGCCTCCTGGCGGATTCGTGAGGGAGCCTGGAGGTCGTGCTCACCTCACGTTCTCCATGTTCCGACGAATACGATCCCTGACCGCCCGCGCGATCGCCGCTGGCGCCTCGTCGGGGATCGCAAAGCACGAGCTCGCGTTGATCTCGCAGAGCACATAGGTGTCGGCGCCATCAGCGTCGCGTGGACCGTAGAGGAAATCCGCATCCCAGATCACCGGCAGCGACCCTTCATCGATCGTCAGCGCCGCCATCATTTGCGGGATCCATTCGTCCTCCATCAACCTTCGCAGTGCCTGGAATTGCGGCGCATCGGGGCCGTACATGATGCGCGGTCCGGGCTGAGCTTCCGGAGAATCCGGGCCTTGCGGGGGCGGCGGGATCAAGGCTTTGATCAATTGGTGCCCGAAGCCCGCGACCTTCGCTGCGCTGACATAGCAACGGATCATGCCCTCGGGCAGGCGCGGCTGGAATACCTGATCGATGATGCAGCCGCCCCAGCCGAAATACGGCTCGCAGCGCGCCATGAAGTCCTCCAGCGGCATCTGCTCCGGCCGGCTGCCGCGCAGCGCATGCAGCACGCGAATCGTCGTGCCGGTGTTCGGCACCGTTTCCACCTTCCAGACGCCCTGCCCGCCATTGCCGCGGTTCTGCTTGAGCACGCGCGGACCGCCTGCACGCAAGCGCGAGGGGAATTCGGCGCGGAACGCATCGACCGTGGCGTATCGATGGGTGTCGGCGCCCCAGCCCAGGTGACGCGTCCGGTACAGCACGTCCTTGACGCCCATCTTGAGGATGACGTCGGGATGTGCGCTGACCCACGGTCCCTTCGCCGCGACCTCGCGCAGCAGCGGATCGAGGGCCGCGCGCGTCTTGCCCTGATGGATTGGATCGACCCAGACCAGAACACCGTCCATCGTCAGCAATTGGACGCGGAGCGTATCGGCGAATGTCTCGTCATAGACGACGGGAACGGCCTCGATGCCGGTGGCGGCGAGCGCTTCGAAGACGTGGACGAAACGGCTGTTTTGCGCGGTCGCCTCCCGGCGCGACGCGGCGTCGCCACGCGACAGGATAGCGATTTTGCAGCGACGATTTTCGGAACGAAGAAGTGTGTGTGGTTCGGTGTCCATGTGAAAGCTCCACGACGGTGAATGTCGCGCAGAGCTTGGACCGAGGTCTCACGGGGAGTCTGCCTTGTCCCCTCGAGGCAAATCTAGACCACCGCGCGCAGGTTTCAAGATGGAAGTGGGGCCAAGCGGATCACGCCGTGATCCCGTGCAACCCGAGCCAGCCCGTGTAGAGGCCGACGAACACGATCAGCGCGGCCGACACGTAGGGAGCACGATGGGCAAAGCGGCTGAAGCCGGCCCAATGGCGCTCGACATGACGCAGGCTCAGCGCGGCCGCAACACCGGCGGAGACCATGGTGATCGCAAGCCCGATGCCGAAGCAAAGCACCAGCACGAAGCCGAGGTTGAACTGCTTGAGCTGGAGACAGAGCAGCAGCACGGTGATCGCCGCCGGACACGGAATCAGCCCGCCGGTCAGGCCGAACAGGATGATCTGCCACGTCATGACGGTGCGTCCGGCAAAGCGCTTGCGGATGTCGGCGGCGTGCGCGCGCGCATGCGCGTCGTCCTCGTCGCCGAGATCCATATGCGCATGGTCGTGCTCCTCGAACAGGACTTCCGCCATGTCCGCGCGCACCGAGGCGCGCGCCTTGAACGCATGCGGCTCCGGAATTTCGTCGATGCTTTCCAGATAGCCGTCGTAGCCGGCGAAACGAAAGCGTTGCTCGCTGCCGTCGGGACGGATCGTCACGACGGCAACGTCGCCCGGCGCCGGCAGCGGTCCGGCCTCGCTTCGCAATCGCCAGCGCGGCGGCACGCCGTCCTCGAAGACCTCGAGCGACAGCGATTGTCCGGCCAGGACCAGCCGGCGCGCTTCGTCGTGATGATGGTGATGATCGTGATCGTGTTCGGCAGTCTGCTCGCGCCAGGTGCGCCAGGCCATCCAGGCCGCGATCGCGATGATGATCACCGCCGACACCAGTTGCAGCCAGGCTTCGCTGCGTTCTCCGGACCATTGCTGGCCGAAGTGAAGCCCGGCTAGCGCGACCAGCCAGACGATGGCGGTGTGCGAGATCGTCGCCGACAAGCCGAGCAGCACCGCCTGCACCACGGTGCCGCGGATCGCGATGATGAAGGCCGCCATCATCGTCTTGGAGTGGCCGGGCTCGAGCCCGTGCAACGCACCGAGCAGGATCGCGCTGGGTACGAACAGCCATGCATGCGCGCTGCCCTGCTGGAGCAGCTGAGACAGGTCGGTCATGGCACTCACTTCAAATAGGTACGAACGACGTCGATCAGGTCCGCGGCGCCCTGCGCCTTCTCGGGATCCTTTTCCCGGGCAGGATCCACGACGTGGTGGCGGATGTGATCCTCGAGCAATTCCGCGGTGAGCCCGTTGATGGCGCCGCGAACCGAGGCCACCAGCATCAGCACGTCGGCACAACCAATCTCGGACTCCAGCGCGCGCTCGACGGCCTCCAGCTGGCCCTTGATGCGGCGAACCCGGCCGACGAGCTTGGACTTGTGCTTGATGGTATGCGACATGATTGTAGTATAGGGGGGTACCCTATTTTGGTCAACCGCGCCCTCGTCCAGCCGGGCGCGCATCCAGAGATGGCGGGCGGGATGTCAGCGGCGGGTGTCAGCCCATGCTTCCAGGCATGAAGCAACGCGCCTTCGGATGACCGTCTATGTAGTAGGGCCACACGATGGGTCGGCCGGACAGGTTTGGCCCGGGCACGACGGCTTCGCTCGGAACGTCAACCCACTCGCCATCGATGCGCACCCGATAGTGGCCGTTCCTGGTTTCCCAGTCGACGTCGTCGATGTGCTGCGCATCCGTGCCATCGCAGCAGGGACCCTTGCTGCTATGCAAGCCCTCGTACCAACCGTTCAAATCGGGGTGCTGATGATCGTGGGCGAGAGCGCCGCCGGTTGTCGTGATGAGCAGCATAGCGACAAGAGCAACAGGCGTCGCATGCCAATAATGACTGTCCATCAATCGGCATTGCTCCAATGAATACAGGCGGGAGCGCGACACGTTCGGTGTCGGCATCTACCTGAGCTGGTCCCTGCCACCGCGCAACTCGGCAGCGAATTGTATGTTCCTATTCGCAACTCGTCGGAGATGGAGAGGCGCCCGATCGGCTCGAGCCGGCTTCGGCTGGCGATTGAACGGGGCAGTGCGCCGCTCCCGCAGCGGATGTTCGTTCCATGCTGCGCGATGAAGTTTTCGTGACTGTCGATCGGCGATCGCTGCTTGATTTAGCAAAGCCCGGTTGACAGTCCGGGGATCAGGGTTTTTGATACGGCTACGGGGATGTGCGATCTCCCCGCGAGGCGACATGCCCAAGAATCGCGTCCTGTCACCAAGGGCGCACCATGTCGTCATACACATCGATCTCATCCGAAAAATTGTCCCGTCTCATCGGCACGGCCAAGGCGCCGACGCTCGTCGACGTTCGTCTCGATGAAGATTTCGCCGCCGATCCGCGCCTGATCCCGGGCGCGGTCCGCTACTCCCATCGCGATGTCCAGGACTGGGCTTCCCGCCTCACCGGCCAGTCCGTGGTCGTGGTCTGCCAGAAGGGGCAGAAGCTTGCCGAAGGCACCGCCGCCTGGCTCCGCTGCAACAACATCACGGCCGAGATTCTCGAGGGCGGCCACCTCGGCTGGAGGGAAGCGGAGCTACCGACCGTTCCCGCCGACAAGATTCCGAAACGCGACGGGCGGGGCCGCACCGTCTGGGTGACGCGATCGCGGCCGAAGATCGACCGCATCGCCTGTCCATGGCTGATCCGCCGCTTCGTCGATCCCGCGGCGGTGTTCCTGTTCGTCACATCCGCGGAGGTCGAGGCGGTCGCCGAACGGTTCGACGCCACGCCGTTCGACATCGAGAACGTGTTCTGGAGCCATCGCGGCGAGCTCTGCACCTTCGACGTGATGGTCAAGGAATTCGGCCTCGCGACGCCGGCGCTGGAGCGGCTCGCGACGATGGTGCGGGCGGCCGACACCGCGCGGCTCGAGCTTTCGCCAGAGGCGCCCGGGCTGCTCGCCGCCTCACTCGGGCTGTCGCGCATGTTCGACGACGACCTCGAGCAGTTGAGCGCCGGGCTGCTGCTCTACGACGCGTTCTACCGATGGTGCCGCGACGCGACCAAGGAGACGCACAACTGGCCGACCAGCAAGGTGAAGCCATGACCGACTTCGCAACGACAGCGAAGGCGCGCGGGCATGAGCCCGCGCACGGCATCTCCTTCAACGAGGCGCTGCTGGTCTGGATGCGCGTCGCCATCCTGAGCTTTGGCGGACCGGCCGGCCAGATCGCGGTGATGCACCGCATCCTGGTCGAGGAGAAGAACTGGATATCGGAGGGGCGTTTCCTGCACGCCCTCAACTACTGCATGCTGCTGCCGGGGCCGGAGGCGCAGCAGCTGGCGACCTATATCGGCTGGCTGCTGCACCGGACGCTCGGCGGCATCGTGGCGGGCGGGCTGTTCATCCTGCCCGGCATCTTCGCCATCATGGGCCTCAGCTATATCTATGCGGCGTATGGCAATGTCGGGTTTGTCGAGGCGCTGTTCTTCGGCCTGAAGGCCGCAGTGCTGGCCATCGTGATCCAGGCCGTGGTGCGGGTCGGCAAGCGCGCACTGCGCAACCGGGTGATGATCGCCCTCGCGGCGATCGCCTTCGTCGCGATCTTCTTCTTCGCCGTGCCGTTTCCGCTGATCATCGGAATAGCCGCGGTCACAGGACTGGTCGGCGCACACCTCGGCCGGAGCGAATTTGCGGCGATCGAACATGGCGGCAAGAATTCGGCCGTGATCGACAGCACGCTCGGTGAAGCGATGCCGGATCATGTCTGTCCCAACGCATCGCGCACCTTGCGGGTCGGCGCCATCTGGCTCGCGCTCTGGCTGGTGCCGGTGTTCGCCCTACTCGTTGCGCTCGGGCCCGGCGACGTGTTCACGCAGATCGCGATCTTCTTCAGCAAGATGGCGATGGTGACGTTCGGCGGCGCCTACGCCGTGCTCGCCTATGTCGCGCAACAGGCCGCGGACTATTATCACTGGGTCAGCCCGCGCGAGATGCTGGACGGGCTCGGCATGGCCGAGACCACGCCCGGCCCGCTGATCATGGTGGTGCAGTTCGTGGGCTTCATGGCCGCGTTCCGCGAGGCAAGCGGGCTGTCGCCGATGCTTGCCGCCACGCTCGGCGGGCTACTCGCGACGTGGGTGACGTTCACGCCGTGCTTCCTGTGGATCTTCGTCGGAGCGCCGTACATCGAGGCGCTGCGCGGCAACAAGGCGCTCGCGGGCGCGCTTTCGGCGATCACCGCCGCGGTGGTCGGCGTGATCCTCAATCTGTCGATCTGGTTCGCGCTGCACACGCTGTTTCGGCAAACCTTCCCGGTGCACGGGCTTGGCCTGTCGTTCGACGCGCCGGTGCCTGGTAGCATCGACTGGCCGGCGCTGGCGCTGTCGATCGCCGCCGCGATCGCGATCTTCCGCTTCAATGTCGGGATGCTCAGTGTCCTCGCCGCGTCCTGCATCACGGGCGTACTGCTGCGCCTAGCGGGCATCATCTGACCGGAGCCGCGCACGTCTTGAGAACCTGGGGCAGCACGACACAACCAGGAGAACAACCATGCAGAAACGAAAACTTTCCCATTTGATTCTCGCACTGACGATCGCGGGTGCGGCCATGCCGGCCCATGCCCTGACGCAGGACGAGCTGGTCGCGAAACTTCGCGCCGCCGGCTACGCCGAGATCAGCGAGGTCAAGTCGACGGCCGAGGGCACGACGGCGAAGGCGATGAAGAACGGCAAACCGGTGCGGCTCGTGATCGACAGCAGCGGCCAGGTCAAGGAGCGGGACTGAGCGGCCGCGAAACCAACGAAATCGAAGTCAACGAGGAACAATCATGACCAAATCAGCTTTGGCCCTGTGTGTCGCCACACTGTGGCCGACCATAGCTCTCGCGGCGCCAACCGGCGGCAGCGAGCGGCTGGACGCCGTCGCCGCATTGGCCGAGGCGGCTACGGTCCACCCGCCGGCACCCCGGACCTTGCGCGGCGTCGTCGACCGCGTCGATGAACGCAATGACACGCTGCTGATACGGCTGTCTCCAGACCGGACCGAATCGTTCAAGGTCCAGGACGGCCTGATCTTCAATGCCGTCCGCTTCGGCGATCCCGTCGAGATCTCGGTGCAGAACATCGCCGGGTTCCGGACCATCGTCGGGCTTTCGAAGCAATAGGGCCGCGATCCGAAGCATCGAAACAGGTTCAAGGAGCAATCCAATGCGACACACGATTTCGGCGCTGATCGGCGTCGGTGCCTGTCTCTTCGCCACGGGCGGGAGCGCGCAAAAGATCGACTGGCAGGTGTTCACCGAGCCGTTCGTCTCGTCGGCGCATGCGCAGGCGATCGACTGGCAGAAGGTCGACGACACGCTGGGCAGAAAACCCGCCGTCACCGGCGACGTGCATCGCTACGGCTTTCCGCGCAGCGACCTTGCGGTGACGCTCGACGGCGTCACCATCAAGCCGGCGCTGGCGCTCGGCGGCTGGGTCGCCTTCAAGCCCATGCACGACGGCGTCATGGCGATGGGCGACCTGGTGCTGCTCGAATCCGAGATCAACCCTGTGATGCTGAAGATGATCGGAAACGGCCTGCAGATCACGGCCGTGCACAACCATTTGCTTGGCGCGAGCCCGGCCACCTTCTACATGCACGTCGCCGGCCACGGCGACCCGGTCAAGATCGCCGCCGCGATCCGGGACGGCCTCGCCGAAAGCAAGACGCCGCTCACGGCCGCGGCGCCGGCCGCACCGCCGCCGGCCATCGATCTCGATACCGCGCAGCTCGACCAGGTCATCGGCGCCAAGGGCCAGGCCAATGGCGGCGTTTATCAGTTCAATGTGCCCCGCCGCGATCCGATCACCGAACAGGGCATGGCATTGAGCCCGGTCGGTCCGTTGGGCGTCGCCATCGGCATCAACTTCCAGCCGACCGGCGGCGGCAAGGCGGCGATCACCGGCGATTTCGTGCTGACCAATGACGAGGTCAACCCCGTCATCATGGCGCTGCGGACGCACGGCATCGACGTCACCGCGCTCCACAGCCACATGCTGGATGAACAGCCGCGCCTGTTCTTCATGCATTTCTGGGCCAATGACGACGCCATCAAGCTCGCCAAGGGCCTGCGTGCCGCGCTGGACAAGACGGCCACGACAAAAAGCTGACGCTGGTCTCGGAGGGATCAACGATGCGAAGCCTCACGGTCATGTCGATGGTTGTCGTTGGAGTTCTTGCGGGCATGGACGCTGCGATCGGCCAGACCAGCTGTCAGGTCTGCGCCGATCGGCAAAAGGCGTGCATGAAGAACTATGCCGGGCCGACCTGCAAATCCGAGCATCAGATGTGCAAGAAAGCCTGCAAGAAATGACAGGGGCGTCCTTGCAACCGGCGTGGGTGCTGACCGGGCTGAAGTGAGATGTTGACGATGCGCACGCTGCTCAGGAGTGCCCACGCGACGCTGCGCATTGCCGCCACATTGCTTGCGATCGTGCTGACATCGGCTCGGCCGGCGCCGGCGGACGATGGCAAAATCGTTGTCTTTGTCTGCCTGCACGGCGTGGTGAACAGCCAGATGGCGGCGGCCTATTTCAACAAGGCTGCCCAGGAGAGCGGATTGCGGTTCAGGGCGGTCTCACGCGGCATCGACCTCCATCGGTCGGTGCCGGTCAGGGTGCATGACGGCCTAGCACTCGATGGTCTGGAGGCGGCCAACACACCGCAACAGCTGACCATCGACGACATGGCCGCCGCAGACAAGGTGGTCGCGTTCGATCACATCCCCGCCGAGCGGCACGGACGGGCCGACGTGACCTACTGGTCCGGCATTCCCTTGGGTACCGATGATTATGAGTCGGCCCGGGATCAGATCGTCCGGCGCATCGACGCCCTCATTCCGACGTTGGCAGCGGCAACTGAACCGGCAGAAGACAAAACGCCCCTTCAGCTCGAAACGAAGATCCTGCTCGGTGATGTCCGCGGTCGGATTGATCATCTGGCGGTCGACCTGAAGCGGCAGCGACTGTTCGTGGCCGAGCTCGGCAATGACAGCGTCGGAGTCGTCGATCTGGCTGCGCGCAGTTTGCTCCGAACCATTGACGGATTGAGCGAACCCCAAGGCGTCGGCTATGAGCCGTCGACCGACACCCTCTACGTCGCCAACGCCCGCGACGGATCGGTGCAGCTGTACGAAGCCAACCAGTACAAGGCGATCGGGCGAATCGAACTCGGCAGCGACGCCGACAATATTCGGGTCGACGCGGCGGCCAAGCGCGTCATCGTCGGCTATGGCGATGGTGACCTGGCAATCGTCGACCCATCCACCCGGACGAAGGTCCGGAGCCTACCCCTTAAGGCACATCCGGAAAGCTTCCAGCTTCAGCCCGATAGTGGGCGCATCTTTGTCAATCTGCCTGACGCGCGAGCCGTCGCGGTGGTGGACGTTGCTTCCGGCAAACAACTCACCAGCTGGCCGTTGGACAAGGGCGGCAATTTCGCGATGGCCATCGATCACGAACGAAGTCGCGTTCTCCTGGTGTATCGCAGCCCAGCCGAGCTTGCAGCCTTTTCGACCGACGGCAAGGCGATTGCAGTCACCGGCACTTGCGGCGATGCCGACGACCTGTTTGTAGATGCAAAGCGCGGACGCATTTATGTGAGCTGCGGCGGTGGATACGTCGATGTATTTGAGATTGACGGAGCAAACTATCGACTGATCGCGCGCCTGCCGACGGCGACGGGCGCACGAACATCGCTCTTTGTGCCGGAGATGGACCGTCTGTTTGTTGCGGTCCGTGCGGGACCTACCGGACCGGCGGCAATCTGGGTGTTCAAGCCAATGCCTTGAGATCGACTTTGTGGGGAGACGGCGCATGTGGAAACGCAGCCGGGGCTTTCGCAGCTTTTCGAGATGCCTTGCGCCTCGCTTCATGATCGCTCTTGGACTGATCGCCTGGTCTGACCCCGCCTCCGCCTATCGCCCCTTCGATGGCACCGATGCCGCCATTGCCAAGAAGGGGGAAATGGAGGTCGAGCTCCAGCCGGCCGGACGGTTGCGTGATGAGAGCGGAACAAGCCTGATCGCGCCGACCTGGGTTCTCAACTACGGTCTGAGCGAGAGTTGGGAGACCGTCTTCGAAGGCCAGGGACAAACGTCGCTCTCTCCGCCCGGGCCGACCAGCCTGACTGCAGCCGGAGCGTTTCTCAAGCACGTGGTCGTACCCGGCAGCCTGCAGGACAAGACCGGCCCGAGCGTTGCGACCGAATTTGGCGTCCTTCTTCCTGACAGTACCGGCAATTCGGGCGTTGGCGTCAGCTTGGCCGGCATCGTCTCGCAGCGCTGGGATTGGGGCACCATTCACTTGAATGCCGAGACTGCCATCACCCGCGACCATCATGGCGACGTGTTCGTGGGTGCTATCATCGAAGGACCGATGACCTGGACGGTGCGCCCCGTCGCCGAGATCTTCTACGAGAACGAGTTTGGAAAAGAGGATACGTTCTCGGGGTTGGTCGGGCTGATCTATCGTGTGCGCGACGACCTCAGCTTCGACATCGCGGTGCGGCACGCGCTCACAGGAGGCCATCCGGTAAACGAGATACGTGCGGGATTGACCTTCGGCTTTCCGCTTTCCTTCTTCGAAGGTCACGCCGCACACCAAGCGTCGCCAATTCCGCCTCGATAGCTACCGGCGGTCCCGGTTCTCTGGATGGGCTCGCCAGTCTCGACCGACAGTCTGCCGGCTGTCGTCAGGTGTTGGCTGGCCGGCGTGGTCCCGCTCGCCGCCTTGAGCCTTCCAGTCACGCCCGATCTTAACGTCCCCGGCGCGACTGCGATCCTGCTCGCGGGTTTGCTCCGACTGCTGAGGCGGCTGGGCCTGTTGGACAGGCGTAGACTGCGCTTTTGCATCGTTTCCGGCACATGCGAAGGTCATTGCGACCGCGGAGATGAACGCAACCGATATAGAATTTTTCATGGGGTTGTCCCTTCCTCTTGTTCTGCACTAACGCTCCGTCATCGCCCTTTGTTCGGAAACAAACGGGCTTCTGGCTGCACGTGGTGGTCGGAACCGGGCGCTCTGCACGCCAACAGTGCCGGTCAATATTTCGGCCGGTGCGAAGTAGCCCATTCGCGCGCGTGTTCGATCGGCACCCGCTGCACGGCGGCGCGAACTTTTTGCGTTGCGGGCAGATTGTCCATGCGTTCCCGCCAGCGGCAGAATGCCGGGAATCTCGGATACATCGACTGCCCTTCGGCGGTGAGGCTGAAGGCGAACGTGCTCGGCAGCAGATAGAAATCCGCAATCGAGAGCTCGTCGCCGAGCAAAAAATCCATGCCGTGCGCAAGCTGGCGCTCGGCCACCGCAAGCCCGGTCTCGACCTTGGGCAGCGCATGTGCCACGACCTTCTCGTCGGGGGCGATGCCGAGCTCCGGGAAAACCAGACGCTCGTGCGTCACGTGATGGATCATGTAGGGGTAGTAATAGTTGTTAACGGCGCTGATCCACTGGTTCATGCGTGCCCGCGCCTTGATGTCTTTCGGCGTCAGCGACACGCCGCCGAAGGCTTCGTCGGCATAGGCGGCAATCGCACTTGTCTCGTAGACGGTGAGATCGCCGTGTTTCAGAATTGGGACACGGTTGAACGGGTGCAGCGCCAGGTGATCGGGCTTGCCCATGACCGGTTCAAGGTCGTGGAATTGGTAAGCTACGTCCTTGTGCGTGAGGATCAAGCGGACGATGTTGACAAAAGTGCTGCGTGGGAAACCGTAGACGATCGGATCGGACATCCGTTTCTCCTTTCTGATTTGGTCTCAGCGCCAGAACGGCTTGGAGGCCTCGCGCAGCGCCTCTTCGCGCGTCAGGCCGAGATCGCGAAGCAGATGCGGGTCATCGGCAATCGCGCGCAGCGCCATGCGCTGAAACGGCCGGTCAAGCAAGCTCCACCATCCGGGGCGCGGAGCGCCTAGCGACGTTCCTGAGCTGGATTGATGATGTGGAGTGGCCGGGTCGGCGGCGTGCACCGGCGGGATCGACCATGTATCGATTAATAGGACGGACATGATGGGGCTCCAAATTGCTTGAAAATGCTGCACTGGAGCTGTTCAATAATGGCGCCGGGCGGTTTCCCGCAAAGCATCGTTTCTCGTGCCTGCCCTAATTTTTCTCATGAAGTATTGCGATGCGCCCACGCCTGCCGCAACTGAACGCCCTGAAATCCTTCGAGGCCGCCGCGCGACACGAGAGTTTTACGCGCGCCGCTGAAGAGCTTTGCGTTACGCAGGGCGCGGTGAGCCACCAGGTCAAGGCGTTGGAGGCGGAGCTCGCAATAAAGCTCTTCAACCGTGAGCGGCAGCGACTGATCATCACGGAAGCCGGACGCGATTATCTGGCGGTCGTGCGCGACGCACTCGATCGTATCGCGATCGGCACCGAGCGGCTATTGCTGCGGCAGAATAACGGTGTGCTCACGGTTTCGACCTCGCCGGATTTTGCTGCGAAATGGCTGGTGCACCGACTCGGCCACTTTGTGGAGGCGCATAGTGGCATCGACCTGCGCGTCTCCGCCACGCTGCACCACGTCGACTTCGCGCGCGAGGAAGTGGATCTCGCGGTGCGCCATGGCGACGGCAACTGGCCGGGGCTTGACGCGGTGCGGCTGAGCCCGGAGCAGCTATTTGCCGTGTGCAGCCCAAAGCTATTGTCCGGCAAGCGACGCCTGAGCAACCCTGCTGACATCCTGAAATTTCCGCTGATCCATACGGACAGTCGCGCCGACTGGAATAACTGGCTTCAGGAAGCGGGACTTGACGATGCTGCCGCCACGCATGGCCCGGTCCTCAATCGCGCCAGCATGGTGATTGATGCCGCCATCAATGGGCAAGGCATTGCGCTGGCGCGCACCACGCTGGCGGCATGGGACCTCATCAACGGCCATCTGGCGCGGCCGTTTCCGCAGTCGCTGCCGTTGTCGAAGACCTACTGGATCGTCTGCCCGAAGGCGACCGCAAACCTGCCGAAGATCATGACGTTTCGCGATTGGTTGCTCTCGGAGGCCGCAAGCGACCTGCGCCGGCTTAGAAAGCTCGGCGGAACCTCTCATCGACTGAAGTGAGGGCCAGCAGGCTTCCGAATACATGGAACGGGTTTGCTGTCCTCGCGATTGTCGTGGGACGCACGACCCACCATGCATGGAGCCCGATCATTGCTGAAGCTGTACAGGTCGGCGACCTCTGATTGGCGAAGCATCGGCGCGGAATTGCCATCCGAGATCATCTGGATCGATCTGCTCGATCCCACCGAGGACGAAAAGCAGTTCGTCGAGTGCGTGCTCGACATCCGCGTCCCGTCCGAGCGATCGTTGGGCGAGATCGAGGCGTCGAGCCGCCTGATCACCGACCATGACCGGCTCTATCTGAGCTCGCCGGCGGTGCGGCTTGACGAAAACAACGAAGCCGAGATCACCAATATCGGCTTCGTGATCGGCCCAAAGGTGCTGGTCACCGTGCGGTTCGCGCAGCTGACCACGTTCGACGACGTCCTGAAGCGGATCGGCACCGACAAGAGCCTGCAGAACGGCATGTGCGTGTTCACCGCGCTGCTGGAGGCCATGATCGATCGCGGCGCCGACGTGCTGGAGCATCTCGGCGCCAAGACCGACAGGCTGTCGCGGGGCGTCTTCAAGGGCGGCCTGGTGCGGAGCAAGCGTCCGGTGCGCTCCAGCCGCAGGCTGCGCGAGGCGCTGGAGAACATCGGCGAGCTCGCCGATCGCCTGGCGAACGCGCGCGACGTGCTGCTCGGCGTCGGCCGGGTCGCGAGCTTCGCCGACGACGTCGGCAATGAATGGATCACATCGGCAGCGAAGCGCCGGCTCGAAGCCGTCACCAAGGACGTCGCCTCGCTCGGCGACTACGAGACCCGGCTGTCGGACAAGATCCAGCTGCTGCTGGACGCCGTGCTCGGCTTCATCAACATCCAGCAGAACGACCTGTTCAAGATCCTGACCATTGTGTCGGTCGTCGGCGTTCCCCCGACCATCCTGGTCGGGGTCTGGGGCATGAACTTCAAGGCGATGCCGGAGCTGAGCTGGACGTTCGGCTATCCGCTGGCCTGGGCTGCGATCATCGCGAGCGGCATCCTGCCGGTGCTCTGGTTCAAGCGGCACGGCTGGTTCGATTAAACAAGCGAAGTTGAAACGGCGCGGCGTTATCCGCGTTGAGAACCTGCCTGCGCGTCTATAAATCTGAAGCTATCCCACCCGCCCCTGCGGCGCGGTCATCCCCCATCGAAGAGTTCAGCCTATGCGCCCCCACATTATCTGCCACATGGGCACGTCGATCGACGGCCGGCTTCATCCCAGCCGCTTCACCAAGGCCGCCGCCGGGATTCCGGCCGACGTGCTGCGCTCGCACTACGAACGGATTCATGACGGCTTCGATGCCGACGGATGGATCATCGGCCGCGTCACCATGAACGAGATGGCCAAAGGAACGGAGCGGCCTATCGCCAACCCACTGAGGCTGCCGCGCGAGGCGCATCTCGGCAACCGTAACGGTCGCAAGCTTGCCGTTGGCATCGATCCGTCGGGCCGCGTGCATTTCGGCAAGGACAATGTCGGCGGCGATCACGCCGTCGCGGTGCTGGGCGAACAGGTGTCCGACGCGCATCTCGCCGAACTGCGCGAGGACGGTGCGTCCTATCTGTTTGCCGGCGCGAAGGGCGACGATCTGCCGGGCGCGATGGCGCAGCTCGCGTCACTGTTCGGCGCCAGGACGCTGCTGCTCGAAGGCGGCGGCGGGATCAACGGCGCCTTCCTCAAGCACGGTCTGATCGACGAGTTCAGCACATTGATCTTTCCGGCGGTCGACGGCGTCGCCGGATCGCAAAGCATCGTCGACTATCACGGCGAGGCGGGCGACCGCCCCGGCGCCGGACAGTCGCTCCGGCTCACCCATTGCGAGACGCTGGAAGGCGGCATGGTCTGGCTGCGTCACGCCGTGGAGCGCACGCCGGACTGACCGCGCCTATGGCTTGGGATTCTCCACCCAGCCGGTCCGGCACGCGGCGACGAAAAACGCGACGCCGCGCGCGACATGGGCATCGATCTCGGGATCGAGCGCCTTGAGATCGACCTCGAACAGCGCCCGAAGCAGCATCGGCACCGCGATGATGTCGAGAAACATCCGCGCCGTGGTCGGCAGCTGTTCGGGCGCGAAGGCCGGCAGCTTGCCGAGTTCGTCGGATTGCGTCAGGTCGCGCAGCAGGTGGATGCCGAGTTCGGTGCTGAGCGCGCGCGCCCTGCGGTTGACGTTGGCGGCGAGATCCGGAAAGCGGTGCGCCTCCGCGATGGCCAGCCGCATCAGGCCGATCCGGTCGGCATCGAAGCCCCAATGCAGCAAGGTCGAGGCAACGCTGGTAAGGCGCTCCTCGAAGGTCGCGCCGACCGGCGGATCGGCCTTGAACTCGGCGATGCGTGACAGGATGTCCCGCGTCACCACTTCCGTGAACAGCGCCCGCTTGTCGCGGAAGCGCGCATAGATGGTGCGCTTGCCGGAGCGCGCGGCTTCCGCGATCTCGTCGATGCTCGTGCCCTCGAACCCGCGCTGCAGGAAGACCTTGCGCGCGGCCTCGAGAATCCGCGCATCGACCTCGCCGGCAAGCTCCTTCGGCGGCCGCCCGGCGCGCACCTCGACCGGCCTGGCTTTGGCTGCCCGCGGCTTCTTCAGGGTACTGGTGGTCATCGCATCGACCCGGGTTCGATGGGCCGGTCGGGCCGGCAATATCCAACCATATAGCCTTATCACATCTAGTTGTAAATAGAACGGTACAGTTCCGTTCTTGTTGACGCTGCGCCGCAGCGGGATTATTTGTCGCGAAGAACGGAACGGTGTCGTTCCCTTTCGCGAAGACCTTGTAGACCTCGCTGATCAGCCAGGAGCAGCCATCATGTTCGAAGATACTGTTTTGGAGCGCGACCAACCGGGGCATGAGGGCATCGAGGGGGCGTCCTCGGCGCCGGCCTCGCATGAGCCCCATGTCACATCGGAGCGGCCGGAGATCACGACACGAGCTCCGGCGCAGGAGCGTCCCGCTGACAAGCAGCCCGCCCCGCCGGCAATCGTCCCGCCCGAGGTCACCGGCACGGCGCCGAAGCGCGGCTTCCTGCGCCGCCGTCCGGTCGTCTCCGCGATCGGCGCCGTGCTGCTCGCGGCGGCAATCGGCGGCGGGTATCTCTACATGGACTATAGTGGGCATTTCGAATCCACCGACGACGCCTTCATCGCCGCGCGGCAGTCGGCCCTCGCGCCGAAGATCTCCGGCTACATCACCGCCGTCCCGGTCACCGACAACCAGCATGTCGCGGCCGGCGACGTGATCGCCCGGCTCGACGATCGCGACTATCGCGTCGCGCTGGCGCAGGCCGAGGCGCAGGTCGCAGCCGCCCGCGCCAACATCGAGAATGTCGATGCGCAGCTCGACGTGCAGCAGGCGCAGATATCGGCCAACCAGGCCCAGGTCGACCAGGCGCAGGCAGCGCTGGTGTTCGCCCAGCAGCAGGCGACGCGCTACCAGCATCTGGAGCAATCCGGCTACGGCACGGTGCAGAATTCCGAGCAGTTCACCTCGCAGCTGCATCAGCAGCAGGCTGCGCTGCTGAGCGCGCAGGCGACGCTCAACCTCGCGCAGCGCCAGATCGAATCGCTGAAGGCGCAGCGCAAGAGCGCGTTCGCGAACCTCGCCCAGGTCGAGGCGCAGCGTGACCAGGCCAGGCTCAATCTGTCCTATACGACGGTCACCGCCGCGCAGCCGGGCCGCGTCGTCAACCTCTCGGCCGCGGTCGGCCAGTTCGCGCAGGCCGGCACCAATCTCACGATGTTCGTGCCCGACCAGACCTGGGTCACAGCGAACTTCAAGGAGATCCAGCTCGACAAGATGCGGCCGGGCGAGAAGGTGACGATGAAGATCGACGCCTATCCCGGACGCACCATCCAGGGCCATGTCGAGAGCGTGCAGCCGGGCTCCGGCACCGCGTTCTCGCTGCTGCCGGCGCAGAACGCCACCGGCAACTACGTCAAGATCGTGCAGCGCGTGCCGGTGAAGATCGTGATGGACAACCCGCCGGCCGACGTCGCGCTCGGCCCGGGCATGTCCGTCGTGCCGACGGTACGGATCAATCCCGCGCCGTCGCTGCTCGAGCGCCTCGAGAAGTTGAATCTTGGGAGGCTGTGATGAGTGTCGCCGCCATCGACGCCAAAGGCGTTCCGGCGCCAGGCGTCACCGTCAATCCCTGGCTGATCGCCATCGTGGTCGCGCTCGCGAGCTTCATGGAGGTACTCGACACCACCATCGCCAATGTCGCGCTGCCCTATATCGCAGGCGGCATGGGCGTGAGCGAGGACGAGGCCTCCTGGGTGGTCACCACCTATCTGGTGTCCAACGCCATCATCCTGACCGCCTCCGGCTTTCTCGCCCGCACGCTCGGGCGCAAGACCTTCTTCCTGATCTGCCTCGGCATCTTCACCGTCAGCTCGATCCTGTGCGGGTTCGCGCCCAATCTGAACGCGCTGCTGCTGTTCCGCATCCTGCAGGGTCTCGGCGGCGGCGGCATGGTGCCGGTGGCGCAATCGATTCTCGCCGACGCGTTCCCGCCGGCCAAGCGCGGGCAGGCGTTCGCGGTATTCGGCATTGCCGTCGTGGTGGCGCCGGTGGTCGGCCCGACGCTCGGCGGCTGGCTGTCCGACAACCTCTCCTGGCACTGGTGCTTCCTGATCAACGCGCCGGTCGGCGTGTTCGCGATCGCGCTGATCGCCGCCGTGCTGCAGGAGCCCGCGACCGTGAAAGCCAAGGGGGCGCAGCCCCGCGGCAACACGTTCGACTTCATCGGCTTCGCGCTGGTCGCGACCTTCCTCGGTGCGCTCGAGGTGGCGCTCGATCGCGGCCTCGAGGACGACTGGTTCGCCTCGCCCTTCATCATCACCTTTGCTGTGATCTGCGCCACGGCGTTCGTGCTGATGATCCCGTGGGAGATGACCCGGCGCAATCCGATGATCGACCTGCGCATGGTCGCAACCCGGCAGTTCGGCGCCTGCTTCCTGGTGATGCTGGCGACCGGCGCCATCCTGCTCGCCACCACGCAATTCTTGCCGCAGCTGGTGCAGCAGGATTTCGGCTACACCGCGACCTGGGCCGGCCTCGTGCTCTCGCCCGGCGGCGTGGTCACCATGATGATGATGTTCGCGGTCGGCCGGCTCGCCGCCCGGGTGCAGCCGAAATATCTGATCGTTGCCGGCGCGCTGGTGATCGCCGCCTCGATGTACAGCATGACCAACGTCTATGGCGATCTCGGCTTCTGGTTCATGGCGCGCTCGCGCATGCTGATCGGCGTCGGCCTGCCGCTCATCTTCGTGCCGATCATGGCGGCATCCTATGACGGCATTCCGCCCGACAAGACCGACCAGGCCTCCGCACTGATCAACGCCGCGCGCAACACCGGCGGCTCGATCGGCGTCTCGATCGTGTCCAACGTGCTGACGCATCGTCAGCAATTCCACCAGAGCCGGCTGGTCGAGCAGGTGACGCCGTCCAGCCCGCAATACCAGGACACGCTGCACCAGATCACCGACTTCTTCGTCGCCCAGGGCAGTTCGCTGGCGCAGGCACATCAACAGGCGATCCAGTGGATCGGCCAGCAGGTGCAGACCCAGGCCTCGTTCCTGTCCTACATGGACGCGTTCTGGGTGCTGATGCTGATCGCGCTGTCGGCGATCCCGCTGGCGCTGACCTTGCGCAAGGTCAAGCTCGGCGGCCCCGCTCCCGTCGGCCACTAACGCCTGCGGAGATCGGACGCGAGACCCCGCGCCGCGGATCGGCGCGGGCATCTCGATGACGATCAAATGCCGCGCGTTGCGGCAACGATCGTGTCCCGCAGCCAGCGGTGCGCCGGCAGATCGTCGAAGCGGCGATGCCAGCTCATGATACTCTGCAGCTTCGATGCATCGAACGGCAGCTCCCGCATCTCGATCGGATAAGCGCGGCGGAATTCAAGCGCGAGCTTGCGCCCGAGAATCGCGACCATGTTCGATTGCACCAGGACCGCGCCGGCGGACAGATACGGCACGTCGGAAGCGATGGTGCGGCTCGCCTTGCGTGTCTGCAGCCAGACGTCGATGAAATCCAGGTTCTCGCCACTGGAGGTGATCGCAAGGTGCGGCAGCTCGACCAGCGCCTCGCCGGTCAGCTTCTTGCGCAAGGCCGGGTGACCGGCCCGCAGCACCGCCACGAAGCGATCCTCGATCAACCGGCGGGAAGCGAAGCGCTCGCTCTCCAGCGCGCGGGCGGCGATCGCTAGATCGAGCTCGCCGCGGTCGAGCCGGTCGGCTAGATCGAGCGTCCCGCTCGGCACCAGTGTCAGCCGCACCTTGGGCGCCTGCGCGCGCACCGCCGCGATGATCGCGCCGGCCGCGACCACCGCGGCATAATTGTTGACGGCAATGGCGAAGCGCCGCTCCGCCTGCGCCGGATCGAAGCGATCCCCCTCGACCGCGAGTTGCAGCTCGTTGAGCGCCTTGCGGACCGGCAACGCGAGCGCTTCCGCCCGCGGCGTCGGCAGCATGCCGGACGGTGTACGGACAAATAGCTGGTCTTTCAGCGCATGACGCAGCCGGTTCAGCGCGTGGCTTACGGCGGGCTGGCTGATGGCAAGCGCACCGGCCGCGCGCACCACGCTGCGCTCGCGCATCACGGCGTCGAACACCAAGAGGAGATTGAGGTCGAGATTGCGCATCCGCATGCCGCCATCATGCACAATGTGAATTAGTAGATAAAGACAATTCATTTGAATAATATCAGGCCAGGGCCCAGCTTCCGGACATGTCCGAAAGCCCGCACAGCACCATCGCAGCCCGGCCCCGTCGCGCCACCGCACGCGTGCTGGTCGGCGTCCTCGGTGCCCCTGATACCGCATCGATCGCCGTGCCCGAAACCTTCGCGCGCTGGCGCCGGCTCACGCCGCTTGCGACGTGGCTGCCGATCGAGCTCCGCGAAACCAGCTATGCCGGCATCCTGACCGGCGTTGCCGCCGCGCTCGATCGCGTCGGCATGATCGCGCGGCAGCTGATCCTGCTCGGCGAGGGTCCGCTCGCACGACGCATGCTCGAGCTGGCGCTGCGGGGTGAATTGCCCTGCGGCGGCATTGTCGCGATCGACGCCGCCTCCGACGCGCTGCCCCTTCCCATCTTGCCGACGGTAACCGCGATCCGACTCGTCGTGCACCACAACGACGATGCGCCGCAAGGCAGCCTGATCGGCGCACTGCGCGCCGCCGATCTCGACGCACGCATCATCCACCTCGACCTAGCCGCCGGCCACGGGGCCGAGGCGGCCGCAGCGAGCGCAACCGAAACCTTCGTCCTGGAGCTGGTCGCAACGATCGGCCGCCGGACAACCGATGGAGCTGGTGACCCATGAGATCGAGGACCTTCAGGATCACGGCCGCGAGCCTCGTGGCCGCCGCCGCAATCGGCGCCGCCGCCTACGCCGTGCATCGACCGGACGGAGCAACGGACCATGCACCGGCGGTCCAGTCGACCACCACAACATCCGCCGTTCCGGTAACGGCGGCGAGGGTGCTGCAGCATGACGTGCCGATCGTGCTCGAAGGCCTCGGCACCGTGACGCCGATCAACACCGCCACCATCCGTACCCAGGTGCAGGGCACGCTCGACAGCGTCGATTTCGTCGAGGGCAAGCAGGTCAAACGCGGCGATGTGCTCGCCAGAATTGATCCGCGGGTCTATGAGGCCCAGGTCGACCAGGCCGAGGCCGCGTTGGCGCGCGACCAGGCGAGCCTGAAGAACGCGCGGACCAATCTGGCGCGAACGCAGCCGCTCGCCAATCGCGGCTTCGCGACCCAGCAATTGCTCGATACCCAGGACTCTCAGGTCGCGCAGGGCGAAGGCACCGTCGCGCTCGACAAAGCGGCGCTGGAAGCCGCGCAGACCCAGCTGAGCTACGCCACGATCACGGCGCCGTTCGACGGCATCACCGGCATCCGCCGCATCGATCCCGGCAATATCGTGCACCCGACCGACACCAACGGGCTCGTGGTCCTCACCCAGCTGCAGCCGATCGCGGTGATCTTCACGCTGCCGTCCGGCGACATCCCCGGCGTGCAGCAGGCGCTGGCAAACGGCGACTCATCGGTCGACGTTTATGACGCACAGAACAAGCACAGGCTCGACCACGGCAGCCTGATGCTGATCAACAACCAGGTCGACAGCTCGACCGGCACGGTGCAGCTGAAGGCATCGTTTCCCAATGCGGGCAAGACGCTGTGGCCCGGCAGCTTCGTCAACGTCCATCTGACGATCGCGGTTCGCCACAATGCGCTCACGGTGCCGCTGACGGCGGTACGCCAGGGACCGGACGGCAGCTTCGCCTATGTGGTCGGCCCGAACAACGTCGTCAGCATCCGCAATGTCACGACCGGGCAATCGCGCGACGGGCAGGTGCTGATCGAACAGGGCCTCGCGGCCAAGGAGACCGTCGTCACCGCAGGCCAGTACCGGCTCAATCCGGGGACGACGGTCGAGATTGTGCCCGATGACGGCAAGGACCAGGTCCAGGACGCAACCACCGCAAGCGCAGGCATGCTGCCATGAACATCTCCGCAGGTTTTATCCGCAAGCCCGTCGCCACCGCCTTCCTGGCCATCGCCATCGTGCTGGTCGGCATGATCGCCTTCGTGCGGCTGCCGGTCTCGGCGCTGCCGACGGTGGATACCCCGACCATCCAGGTCACCGCGCAACTGCCCGGCGCCGATCCGCAGACCATGGCGTCCTCGGTCGCGACGCCGCTGGAGCGGCAATTCGGTCAGATCGCGGGCCTCACCGGCATGAGCTCGAGCAGCGGGGTCGGCAATACCCAGATCACGCTGCAATTCGCGCTGAACCGCAGCGTCGATGCGGCCGCGCAGGACGTGCAGACCGCGATCGATGCGGCATCGGGGCAATTGCCCAAGACCATGCCGTCGCCGCCGACCTTCCACAAGGTCAATCCGGCCGACGTACCGGTGCTGCTGATCGCACTGATGTCGGACACCGAGCCACTGACCAAGGTCGACGACTATGCCGACAGCATCCTGGCGCAGAAATTGTCGCAGGTGCCCGGCGTCTCGCTCGTCACCATCGGCGGCATGCAGAAGCCCTCGATCCGGGTCCAGCTCAATCCTGCCAAGCTCGCCGCCGCGGGGCTCGATCTCGAGCAATTGCGCGCTACGCTCGGCAATATCACCGTGAACCAGCCCAAGGGCGAGCTCTACGGCAGCCAGCAAGCCTATACGCTCGCCACCAACGACCAGGTGCTGGTCGCGAGCAAGTATGACGATCTGATCATCGCCTATCGCAACGGCGCGCCGGTCCGTTTGCGCGACATCGGGCATGCCGTGGTGGCGGCCGAGGACATCACCCTGCACGGCTGGTACAACGACAAGCCCGCCGTTGTCCTCGCGATCCAACGCCAGCCTGGCGCCAATGTGATCAGCACGGTCGACGGCATCAAGAAGCTGCTGCCGCAGCTGGTGTCGAGCCTGCCGTCCGACATCAAGGTCCAGATCGCCTCCGACCGTACGCAGACCATCCGCGCCAGCGTCGCCGACGTGCAGTTCACCCTGGTGCTGACCATCGCGCTGGTGGTCGGCGTAATCTTCCTGTTCCTGCGCAATCTGTGGGCGACCATCATCCCCGCGGTCTCGGTCCCGATCTCACTGATCGGCACCTTCGGCGTGATGTATCTGCTCAACTACAGCCTCGACAATTTGTCGCTGATGGGGCTGTCGATCGCGGTCGGCTTCGTCGTCGACGACGCCATCGTGATGATCGAGAACATCTCGCGCCATATCGAGGAAGGCCTCTCTCCGATGCAGGCTGCCCTGAAGGGCGCCGGCGAGATCGGCTTTACGATCATTTCGATCTCGGTCTCGCTGATCGCGGTGTTCATTCCGCTGCTGCTGATGGGCGGGGTGATCGGCCGCATGTTCCAGGAGTTCGCCGTCACGGTGTGCGTAGCCATCGTGGTGTCGGTGATCGTCTCGGTGACGCTGACGCCGATGATGTGCGCCTATCTGCTGTCGCCGCACCAGGGCACCGAGGCCGGAGTGGTCTCGCGCGCGCTGGAGCGCGGCTTCGGCGCGATCCAGGCAGGCTACGAGGCCGTGCTGGCTGTGGCGCTACGCCACAAGGCGACGACGCTGTCGATCATGCTGGCGAGCGTCGTGGTGACCGGCCTCTTGTTCGTCGGCATCCCCAAGGGCTTCTTCCCACAGCAGGACACCGGCATGATCACCGGCATCACGGAGGCCTCGGCCGATATCTCGCCGGCACAGATGGCGGCGCTGCAACGCAGCGTCATCGACGTCATTTCCACGAACCCCGCCGTCGCCAATGCGACTGGCTATATCGGACCGGGCGGCCCGACCGTGACCGAGAACAACGGCCGCCTGTTCGTGCTGCTGAAGCCGCGAAGTGAGCGCAATGCCTCCGCCGATCAGGTGATCCGGCAGCTCGACACCGCGCTACAGAAGATCAAGGGCATGTCGGTGTTCATGCAGGCGACGCAGGACATCAATCTCGCCAGCCGCCTGTCCAAGACGCAGTATCAGTTCACCCTCACCGACGTGAACCAGGACGAGCTCAATCTGTGGGCCGGCAAGCTGTATCAGAAGCTAAAGACGCTACCCGAGCTGGCCGACGTCGCGACCGACCAGGCCAACACCGCGCGTCAGCTCAAGCTGCAGATCGACCGCGACGCGGCCTCCCGACTCGGCATCGATCCGGCGGCGGTGGACAATACGCTCTATGACTCCTTCGGCCAGCGTCACGTCGCCCAGCTGTTCACGACGCTCAACACCTACTACGTGATCCTCGAGGTCGATCCGTCGTTCCAGCTCGGCCCCTATGCGCTCAACCGCATCTACATCCGCTCGTCCGCGGGGACGATGGTGCCGTTGAGCCAGATCGCAAGCATCGACTACGGCACCGCGCCGCTCGCCGTGAACCACCAGAGCCAGTTTCCGTCGGTCACGCTGAGCTTCAACCTGCCGCCGGGCACGGCGGTGGGCACCGCGGTCGCAGCCGTCCAGAAGGCGACCGCCGACCTCAACGTGCCGTCGACCGTGGTCACCAGCTTCCAGGGCAATGCGCAGGCGTTCCAGGCAGCGCTGGCGTCGACGCCGATCCTGATCCTCGCCGCGGTGGTCGCGGTCTACCTGATCCTCGGCATGCTCTATGAGAGCACGATCCATCCGGTCACGATCCTCTCGACGCTGCCGTCCGCCGGGCTCGGCGCGCTGCTCGCGCTGTGGGCCTTCGGCTTCGGGCTCGACGTGATCGGCCTGATCGGCATCATCCTCTTGATCGGCATCGTGCAGAAGAACGGCATCATGCTGATCGATTTCGCGCTGGAGGCCGAGCGCCATCAGCATCTCTCGGCGGAGCAATCGGTGTATATGGCCTGCAAGGCGCGCTTCCGCCCGATCCTGATGACGACGATGTGCGCGATGCTCGGCGGCGTCCCGCTGATGATCGGCACCGGCACTGGATCGGAGCTGCGCCAGCCGCTCGGCTTTGCCATCGTCGGCGGGCTGATCGTCTCGCAGCTGATGACGCTGTTCACGACACCGGTCGTGTACATCTATCTCGACGGAATGACGCGGCGGTTCGCCAGGCTGCGCAAAGGTACGCAAAAGGTCGCCCCCCGCGAACCCGAGGCGGGGCTTACGACCTGATCCTGTGCCGGTGGGTCGCCCTGTGGCAACGCGCTTCCTCTTCAGAGGTGGCGATTGACGCCGTCAAGCCCGCAATACCAGGAGAGGCTGCACCAGATCACCGACTTCTTCGTCGCCCAGGGCAACTCGCTGGCGCAGGCGCATCAACAGGCGATCCAGTGGATCGGGCAACAGGTGCAGACCCAGGCCTCGTTCCTGTCCTACATGGATGCGTTCTGGGTGCTGATGCTGATCGCGCTGTCGGCGATCCCGCTGGCGCTGACCTTGGCAAGGTCAAGCTCGGCGGCCCCGCCCCCATGGGTCATTGATCCCCGGCGCGGACATGGATGTGCTAGGGCGGAATTCAGACGTCGCAAGGCCGCACTATCAACCGAACAACTCCGCGCGCCACGCGCGGGCCTTCGCGGTCGTCTCCTCGACGAAATGAGTTTTGCCGTTGCGATAGGCCGCGATGTCCTCTCTTGAGGAGGCAGCAAGGGCCTTCTTGATATCCGCGTAGGCGCGGGCCGCCTCGATGTGCGCGCGAAGATAGTCGCGAAACACCAGCAGCGTTTCCCAGCGCGGATTGGATGGTTCCATCACATGCAGATGATGGGTCCACGGCCCCGGAGGGCCCTTGCGGAAGAACAACTCGCCAGGCAGCCACGCCGCGTATTCTGGTATGTAGTTGTAGCCGAGCACCTCGATCGGCTCGATGCAGCGCTCCCGTGCCTCCGCCAGGCTGGGGACACCGACCATCAGGTCGATGATCGGCTTCGACGGCAATCCCGGAATCGCAGTGCTTCCGACATGCTCGATGGCCAAGGCCAGCGAGCCAAGCGCATGCTTGATCCTCGCGCACTCCGTCTCGAACATGACCGGCCAGTTGGGGTCATAGTCCAGGACAACGATTGGCCCGCCGCCGTTTTTCTCCATGGCACACCCTGATTGTTCACCGCGAAGTCCCCTTCGCAGGCCAATCAAACCATGAGCGACTAAAGCGTTTCCGAGCGAAGTGGATACTGGTTCGCATCAAGAATACGCGTCAAAATAAGAATCTAGAGCCCCGCTCCGATGCCATCGGAACGAAAAAGGCTCTAGGTTCGACCAGAGGCGCGCCGCCGGTGCCCGCGCCACCACAGGCCGAAGGCGATCGTGACTGCAGCAGCCAGCGAGAACCAGGTGATGGCGTATTGCATGTGGTCGTCCTTGAGCCGCACCTTGAGCGGTCCGGGCTTCGGCGTGCCGCTGTCGGGCACCGGCGCCTCGAGGTCGATGTAGAACGGCGCGACCTGAGCACCACCTTGGCCCCAGCCGAGCGCCTGCGCCATCGCGCGATGATCGCGCACGAACCACAGCCGCTTCGGTAGATCTTCCTTCGGCGTCAGCCGGCCCGGCGGCTCGGGAAAGCGGATATAGCCGGTCAGTTCAACCGGCGCGCCGGTGACGAGGCGGCCGACCACGCGATCCTCGAAAGCGCGATCCTGCATCGTGTTCTGGACAAAGCCGGCGTTGATCACGACGGTCTCGCCGCTCGCGAGCTTCGCCGGCAGCAAGGCCCAGGTGCCGGGACCCGAAATGTCGTCGCGCACCGCGGAGCCGGAGCTGA
Organism: Bradyrhizobium sp. BR2003; assembly: GCF_009720285.1. NCBI lineage: Bacteria > Pseudomonadati > Pseudomonadota > Alphaproteobacteria > Hyphomicrobiales > Nitrobacteraceae > Bradyrhizobium > Bradyrhizobium sp. BR2003. The sequence continues at coordinate 243,633 of NZ_SMYJ01000045.1, read as the reverse complement.
ACACCATCGCGTCCGGCTGCTTCGCATAGGTCGCGGTCAGGGTGACGCGGCGGAACTCATCCTTGGCGGAGGTCAGCTTCGGCCATGCCGACGGCGGCGGCAGCGCCTCGGTCGGGGCAGCCAGCCGCGCGTCGAGTGCCGCGATCAGCGCATGCTTCTCGACCCGGCGCTGCAATTGCCAGAAGCCGAGGGCGATAAACACCGCGATAAGGATCAACGTGAAAATGCCGAAGCCGGCCGCGCTCGGCCGGCGCGTCGTCACATCATTCATTTCGGGTCGCGCTCGATCAATTGGCCTTCGGCGGCCTTGTGGTGGAATTGCAGCGCGATCAGAAGTGCCTTCATCGATCGTAGCGGCAGGATCGTGGTAACCAGGATCAACGGCAGCCACAGCGCGGCATGCACCCAGAACGGCGGCTGGTATTTCACCTCGACAATCAGCGCCGCCGCGACCACGATGGCGCCCGCCAGCATGATGACGAAGATCGCCGGCCCGTCGCCGGAATCGATGAAGGCGAAGTCGAGGCCGCAAGCTTGGCAGCGCGGCGCCAGCGTCAGGAAGCCGGAATAGAGCTTACCCTTGCCGCAGCGCGGGCAGCGGCAGGCGATGCCGCGCAGTGCGCTCTCGGTCACAGTCGGGGGGGTATCGGTCATCTGTTCTCTTCAAAAGCAAAGGGGCGGCCATTCGGCCGCCCCCTCTTAGCACGTCGGCCGGCGATTAGTGTGCGCCGTGGGCCATCGTCTCGGCGCCGTGGCCCCAGACGTAGATGCAGATGAACAGGAACAGCCAGACCACGTCGACGAAGTGCCAGTACCAGGCGGCAAACTCGAAGCCGAGGTGCTGCTTCGGCGTGAAGTGGCCGGCATAGGCGCGGATCAGGCAGACCAGCAGGAAGATAGTGCCGACCAGCACGTGGAAACCGTGGAACCCGGTCGCCATGAAGAAGGTCGCGCCATAGACGTTGCCGCCGAACGAGAACGTCGCATGGGCGTACTCATAGGCCTGCACGCAGGTGAAAAGGGCACCGAGGATAACGGTGAGGATCAGGCCCTGCTTGAGGCCCTGACGGTCGTTCTCCAGCAGCGCATGGTGCGCCCAGGTGACGGTGGTGCCCGAGGTCAGGAGCAGCAGCGTGTTGAGCAGCGGCAGATGCCAGGGATCGAAGGTCTCGATGCCCTTCGGCGGCCAGGTGCCCGGCACCGAGCAGGCGCCCATCGCCGTGCCGGCGCCGCAACCAAACACCGCGTCGCGCGTGGCGTGCACCGCGTCGGCCGGGAACAGCGCCGAGTTGAAGAAGGCCCAGAACCAGGCGACGAAGAACATCACCTCGGAGGCGATGAACAGGATCATGCCGTAGCGGTGGCTGATCTGCACCACGCGGGTGTGGTCGCCCTTGTACTGGGCTTCCTTGATCACGTCGCCCCACCAGCTCGCCATGGTGTAGAGCACGCCGATGGTGCCGACGCCGAACACGATCGGAGCCGCGGAGAACATGTGGTGCATCCAGCCGATCGCGCCGAACGCCATGATGAAGGCCGAGAACGAGCCGACCACCGGCCACGGGCTCGGGTCGACGAGATGATAGTCGTGATGCTTGACTTGCGCCTCAGCCATTGCCGTCTCTCCATTCGCGTGCCGCAAGGCACGTCTTAAATCTCAAATTCCAATCTCTTCAGCATGATCTTCCCGGAAAACCGGGTTCCACTTTTCCGGATCATGCTCTAGCCGCCCTTGCGCTGCTCCGCCTCGCCGGCCGCCACGGGCTTCGGCGTGGCGTCGCGCACGGGGAAGAAGGTGTAGGACAAAGTGATCGTCTTCAGCGTGTCGTTCTCGCTGTCCCTGGCCAGCGCCGGATCGACATAGAACACCACGGCCATCTCGCGCTTTTCGCCCGGCGCCATGGTCTGTTCGGTGAAGCAGAAGCAGTTGATCTTCTGGAAATAGGCGCCGACCGTCAGCGGCGCGACATTGTAGGACGCCTGGCCGGTCGTGGAGCGCGCCGACTGGTTGGTGACGGTGTAGTAGACCGTGACCACCTGGCCGATCTTGACGTCGATCATGTTCTGCTCCGGCTCGAACTTCCAGGGCAGGCCCGGCGCGACGTTGGAATCGAAGCTGACCGCAATGGTGCGCTCGAGCGGCGCATCCGAAGGCACCGAGGTCGCGACCTGGGTGGTGCCGTTGAAGCCGGTGGTGCGGCAGAACCAGTTGTAGAACGGCACGGCCGCGTAGGACGCGCCGACCATCAGCACCACCACGAAGCCGCAGATCGAGGCAACCACGGCGTCGCGCGTCAGCGTGCGGCGCGTGACCTTGGCGCCCCCACCCTGCTGCGGTCCCTGGTTCGCCATCTCACTCACAGCGGTCGCACCAGCACGGCTGGCCCCTTGACGAGGGTGACGGCGAAGAACAGCACGACCAGGATGCCGAGCGCGAGCGCGATGGCGATCGAGCGCTGGCGGCGGCTCCTAAGCTGCGCCTCCGTGAGGACGATTCCTTCTGGTTCGCGTTTCTCGTCCATTGATATCCCATGCGCCCCCATCTCGCCCCCCGGCTCCCTATCCGATGAAGACAGGCGCAATCGCGCGGACCACGACCTCGGCGAGCAGGACGGCAAACAGCGCGAACAGATAGAGGATCGAGAAGGCGAACAGCCGGCGCGTGGCGCGGTTGGCGGCCGTGCCCTCGCGGCGGCGATAGACCTCGATGGCGAGCCCCAGCATGCCGGCGCCAAGCACCAGCGAGGTGACGCCGTAGATCGCGTCGAAATAGCCGAGCGGCCACGGCGCCAGCGCGATCGCGACCAGCACGATGGTGTAGAGCAGGATCTGCAGCCGGGTCGCGTCGGGTCCGGCGACGACCGGCAGCATCGGGATGCCGGCGCGCGCATAATCGTCGCTGCGGAACAGCGCCAGCGCCCAGAAATGCGGCGGGGTCCAGAAGAAGATGATCAGGAACAGCAGGATCGGCTCGACAGAGAGCGATCCGGTCGCGGCGGCCCACGCCACCACCGGCGGCAAGGCACCGGCGGCGCCGCCGATCACGATGTTCTGCGCGGTCCAGCGCTTCAGCCACATCGTGTAGATCACGGCATAGAAGAAGATGGTGAAGGCAAGCAGCGCGCCCGCCACCCAGTTGACCAAAATGCCGAGCGTCATCACCGAGAAGAAGGCGAGCGTGATGCCGAACGCGGCCGCCTCGGTCTGCGTGATGCGGCCGCGCGGGATCGGCCGGTTGGCGGTGCGCGTCATCAGTGCGTCGACGTCGCCCTCATAGGCCATGTTGAGCGCGCCGGAAGCGCCGGCGCCGACCGCGATGCACAGGATCGAGGTGAATGCCAGCACCGGATGCACGTGCACTGGCGCAATCATCAGCCCGACCAGCGCGGTGAAGATCACCAGCGACATCACGCGCGGCTTCAACAGCGCGATGTAGTCGCCCACTTCGGCCTCGGAGATCCGAGGCAGCTCGATGGCGTTGTGATCGACAACCGACAAGATCAGATCTCGCTTCTCTCAAAAGGCGCGGCGCACCCTTAAGTGCGCCGCGTTGTCGTGGACTTACTGCACGCGGGGCAGCACTTCGAACTGGTGGAACGGCGGCGGCGAGGTCAGCGTCCACTCCAGCGTGGTCGCACCAGCACCCCACGGATTGTTCGCGGCCTGCTCCTTGCGGACGAAGGCATCGATCACGCCGTAGATGAAGATCAGGACGCCGATGCCCGAGATGTAGGAGCCCCAGGACGAGATCAGATTCCAGCCGGCGAACGCATCCGGATAGTCGACATAGCGGCGCGGCATGCCCGACAGGCCGAGGAAGTGCTGCGGGAAGAACACCAGGTTGACGCCGACGAAGGTGAACCAGAAGTGCAGCTTGGCGATGCGCTCCGAGTACATGTAGCCGAACATCTTCGGGAACCAGTAGTACCAGCCGGCGAAGATGCCGAACACGGCGCCGAGCGACAGCACGTAGTGGAAGTGCGCCACCACGTAGTAGGTGTCCTGCAGCACGCGGTCGACGCCGGCATTGGCCAGCACGACGCCGGTGACGCCGCCGACGGTGAACAGGAAGATGAAGCCGATCGCCCAGATCATCGGCGCCTTGAACTCGATCGAGCCGCCCCACATCGTGGCGATCCACGAGAAGATCTTCACGCCGGTCGGCACCGCGATCACCATCGTGGCGGCGACGAAATAGGCCTGCGTCGCCGAGGACATGCCGACGGTGTACATGTGGTGCGCCCACACCACGAAGCCGATGCCGCCGATCGCGACCATGGCGTAGGCCATGCCGAGATAGCCGAACACGGGCTTTCGCGAGAAGGTGGAGACGATCTGGCTGATCATGCCGAAGGCAGGCAAGATCAGGATGTACACTTCGGGGTGACCGAAGAACCAGAACAGATGCTGGAACAGCACCGGGTCGCCACCGCCGTCGGCCGCAAAGAACGTGGTGCCGAAATTGCGGTCGGTCAGCAGCATGGTGATCGCACCGGCGAGCACCGGCAGCGACAGCAGCAGCAGGAACACGGTGACCAGGATCGACCACACGAACAGCGGCATCTTGTGCAGGGTCATACCCGGCGCGCGCATGTTGAAGATCGTGGTGATGAAGTTGATGGCGCCGAGGATCGACGAGGCACCCGCGAGATGGAGCGAGAGGATCGCGAAGTCGACCGCAGGACCCGGATGGCCGGAGGTCGACAGCGGCGCGTACATGGTCCAGCCTGCGCCGACGCCGTTGGCGCCCGGCTCACCCTCGACGAAGGTGGACATCAGCAGCAGCGCGAACGAGGCCGGCAGCAGCCAGAACGAGATGTTGTTCATGCGCGGGAACGCCATGTCCGGCGCGCCGATCATCAGCGGCACCATCCAGTTGCCGAAGCCGCCGATCATCGCCGGCATGACCATGAAGAAGATCATGATCAGACCGTGCGAGGTCACGAACACGTTATAGGTGTGCGTCTCGTGGAATATCTGGACGCCCGGATACATCAACTCGGCGCGGATCGCGATCGACATCGCCGCGCCGATGATGCCCGCGATCACCGCAAAGACCAGGTACATCGTACCGATGTCCTTGTGGTTCGTGGAGTAGAGATAACGCCGCCATCCGGTCGGATGGTGGGCGTGATCATCATGGGCGTGATCGTCGTGTGTCGCTGCGCCTGTCGCCATGTTCAAAATCCTGCCTTGCAGTCCCTCTTGGACCTTGCGGTCCCGTCGCCCTTGTCCATCCGCGCCGTAAGCCGCGAGGCTTACTGCGCCGCCTGACCAGCCGAGGCGTAGGAATTCGCCGGGTTGGTCGCAAACTTCTTCTTCGCGCCTTCAACCCAGGTCGCGAATTCCTGGTCGCTGACGACCCGCACCGCGATCGGCATGAAGGCATGGTCCTTGCCGCACAGTTCCGAGCACTGGCCGTAGAACACGCCGGTCTTGGTGGCCTTGAACCAGCTCTCGTTGAGGCGGCCGGGGATCGAGTCGATCTTCACGCCGAAGGCCGGCACCGCGAAGGAATGGATCACGTCGGCGCCGGTGGTCTGGATCCGCACCACCTTGTTGACCGGGACCACCATCTCGTTGTCGACGCCGAGCAGGCGCGGCTGCTTGTCCTTGTCGAGCAGCGAGTCGAACTCGAACTTGCCGTTGTCCGGGTAGGCGTAGGACCAGTACCACTGCTTGCCGGTGACCTTCACCGTGAGGTCCGGCTTCGGCACGTCGAGCTCCAGGAACAGCAGGCGGAACGACGGCACCGCGATGCCGACCAGGATCAGCACCGGGATCAGCGTCCAGGCCACCTCGATCAGGGTGTTGTGGGTGGTCCTCGAGGGGACCGGGTTGGCCCTGGCGTTGAACTTCACCACCACGATGATGAGCAGCGCGAGTACGAACAGCGTGATCAGGGTGATCAGCACCAGCAGGAAATTATGAAACCAGATGATGTTTTCCATCACCGGGGTCGCGCCTTCCTGCAGCGTGTGCTCCCACGGCGCCGGCTGCCCCATTTCGGCGAAGGCAGACCCCGCAGCGACAGACGCCACACCCGCCACCGCCAACCCCAGCAATTGCCTGCCCAACCGGCCAATCGACATCTTCATGCCGCTCGCGCTCCCTTGCATTATTCCCCAAAGCACCCCCGGCATGCGGCCGAAAATGCAGCACGATCCGCCCTGACAAACGGCCTTCCGGACATACCCGTCTCTGAGTCAAGGTGGGTACGGGAGCCAGATCGCTAGAACGCGTCGAAATCCAGCCTCTCAAACCATAATTCTCCGGCGCTCGCAATGCAGTAGTGGGGCCGAAAGCCATGCGCCTGCGATGAAGCTGCCGCTTGCGATTTTTCCCGCAAAATCAAGCGAAAGTCGCCGAAACGACGCCGCATGCAGTTGACAGGGGGATTACCGGATGTACCCACAGACAGGGCAGCGCACAGGAACCTGATTCGCTGCGGGCTGCCCCAATCCGGCGCGAGAATGGCTTCAAGATCGCCTTCAAGGCGCCGTCATTGCGGTATCAGTCGACGCCTGAGCATGATCCGGAAAAGTGGAGACTGGTCTTCCGAAAGATCATGCTCAAACAAGAAGATGAGATCATGATTCGCTCCGGGAAGCGCATCATGGCGCGCGTGCTACCGGCGGCCGGACGGCCGGACCGACCGAACATCTATAAGGATCGACCCGGATGGGCGCTTCGAACACTCGTTTGACGATGGCCAGCCGGCTCGGCGGCCTCGCGATTCTGGCCCTTTGCCTTGGCCTTTCTCTCGGCCTTTCTCTTGGCCTGACCCAGCCCGCGAACGCGCAAGGCGCGGTGCGCTCGGTCCACGGCGACTGGCAGATCCGCTGCGACACCCCGCCCGGCGCCCAGGCCGAGCAATGCGCGCTGATCCAGAGCGTGGTAGCGGAAGACCGCTCCAACGCCGGCTTGACCGTGATCGTGCTGAAGACCGCCGACCAGAAGAGCCGCCTGATGCGCGTGGTCGCCCCGCTCGGCGTGCTGCTGCCCTCCGGCCTCGGCCTCAAGCTCGACAATCAGGACGTCGGCCGCGCCGGTTTCGTCCGCTGCCTGCCCAATGGCTGCGTCGCCGAGGTGGTGATGGACGACAAGCTGCTCGGCCAGCTCAAGAACGCCAAGACCGCGACCTTCATCATCTTCGAGACCCCGGAAGAAGGGATCGGCTTTCCGCTCAGCCTGAACGGCCTGTCGGAGGGGTATGACAAATTGCCCTAGGGGTTAGGCTGGCGTCGCAATTACAGAGGCCGTAGCCCGGATGAAGCGCAGCGCAATCCGGGACCGGCGCCACCGCAGGAGCGTGTCTTCCCGGATTTCGCTGCGCTTCATCCGGGCTTCGTCATCTCAGCGGACGCCCGCATAATAATCGAACAGCCCGCTCGCGTCGGCGGACAGCCAGTCCGCCTCTCCCGTCATGTAGCCTTCCACCTGGCCGGTGATGCCGATCAAAAATGAGATCGGCATGCCGTAGAGCGCGAACGGCGTGTCGACCTCGGCGGCGTCGACGCGCGAGACGAGACCGCCCGGATCGAAGCCGATCGCGAGATGGCGCAGCTTGAGCTGCTTGACGTAGGACGCGACCGGCGCGCGGTTGCGATCGGTGCTGACAGCGACAACGACGAGATCGCTGCGGCCGCTGGCGGCAAGGCGGTCCAGCATCGGCAGCTCGGTCCGGCACGCCGCGCACCAGGTGGCCCAGAAGTTCACCAGCACCATCTTGCCTTTGAACGCGGTGAGATCGAGCGCGCCGCCGGCGAGCGCCGGGATCGCGACCGGCGGCACCGGGCGGGCGCCTTCGACCTGCGTGAACTGGTGCCGGATGGTGCCGAATTGCGGCGGTCCCGACGCTGCGCGCACTCCGGCGGGCATTGCGAGCGAGGCGCCGACGCCGATCATGCCGGCAACGACCGCGCGGCGCGTCGGTGCGTGAGCTGACGTCATGACAAGTTCTCCGCTTGGCTTGATGGCCATATCGCTCAGGACCGGATGTAGGACCAGCCGGCTTCCTGCAATTCGATGATGCGTCCGGGCCCGTTCGGCACCAGGTCGACATGATCGAGCAACACCAGCGGATGCCCCTCGGCGCGCTCCATGCCGAGCTTGGTGGCTTCGCAGACCACGAAGCGGATGTCCGGCGTGAGCCCCCGCACCATCCGGAGCAGGTCCTTCACCGGCGAGGTATCGGCCCGCAGCATGTGGACGCCGGCATTGTAGGCGACGACCTCGATCTCGAACGGCTCGTTGCGCTCCCGATAATATCTCGGGAGGTTGAGCGCGGTCGAGATCAGCGCCCGCATCGTGGTCGGGTCGTCGCTGTTGATCGGCAGCACCAGGCGGTGCATGCGCGGCTCCGGCTTGCTGAACTCAGGTTTCTTGGGCTCGGGTTTCGAGACAGCCGCGACCGAACCGGTGAGCAGCATCGTCGCGGCGAACGGCACGCGAAGGCCAGCACCAGCCCGGTCACGACCGCCAGCTTGAGGTGAGAGACGCGCATCGCGCTCACCTCACGGCGCGCTCGCTAGCAGGGCGAACTGGCTGCGCTTGGCGTAGGCGACGATCGCGCTCAATGTCAGCAGCACCAGAGCGGGCACCGGCGTGCCGCCGATCACGAACAGATGCGTAATGGTGGCGCCGACCATGATGCAGCTGAGCAGCACGCCGCCGAACGCCGCGACCGGGGGCAGCAGGATCAGGACCGCGCCGAGCAGCTCGAGCGATCCGGTGAAATAGCGGAACCACTGACCGAGCCCGATATGCTCGAATTCCTCGACCAGCATCGGCACGCCGTAGAGCTTGGCGGCGCCCGCGGCGGCAAAGGCCAAAGCGAGCAGTCCCCTGACGACCCAGAGGCTGATGGACTTCCAGCGCGACGGCGCCGCGGCAACTGCAACTGACATTGATGACTCCCGAGTTGTTCGTAAGGCCGGACCGCGCGGCCACCCGACCGATCCGCGGCTGGCCGCGGCTTTCGGTGGTCTAAATTCGGGAGTAAGATGAAAAGAACAAGTAGGATGCTTTTTGTGAGGTAGTATGAAAAAACTGACTATTGAGCCTCCCGAGCCTCCGGCGGCGTCCGAGCCCTGCAACGGCGACTTGTCGGCGCAATTCCATCGCGCGCTGTCGGTGCTGGCCGGGAAATGGAAGGGCGACATTCTCTGGCAACTGGTCGAGCGCAAGCGGCGGTTCGGCGAGTTGCGCCAGTCGATCCCCGGCGTGACCCAGCACATGCTGACCACGCAGCTGCGCGATCTCGAGGCCAACGGCCTCGTCAAGCGCACGGTCTATCCCGAGGTGCCGCCACGGGTCGAGTACGAGATGACGCCGTCGGCCAAGGCGCTCAAGCCGGTGTTCGACGAACTGTACCGCTGGGCGCAGGAGCATGGCTTTCCGACCTCGGCACAGGGCACCGCGCAGCCGAAGCCGCAATCGGGCGATATAGCCGAGCGCGAAAGCCGGCCGCGGAAGGCGGATCGACGCTCAAGGTGATGACGACAAGGTGAGGACACCGACGGGGCACTGTGATCGACCGCATGGTCGCAGGCACTCCCGGTTTGCCACCCCAACCACTATCTCTGATGATCGCCGTCCGGGCCTGAACCGGGACCGGTACAGGTTTCCGGGTTGTAAGATGAGTTTTCCGCTCGTCTCTGCTTCAATCCCCCGAAATCCCTGCTGCGGGTTCCCCACTGGCAATCAGTTGCGCTTCAGGCAAGGATGACCAGGAATCGCCACTGCGTCGGAGTGACCATGACCAATCCCGCCACGACCTCCCTGCTCGACCGCGCCAATCTGGACCGCGATGCCGTCCGCCGCGAGGTGGCGCGTGGACTTGAAGGCGCCGACGACGGCGAGCTGTTCCTGGAGTTTGGGCAAACCGAGGCGCTGGTGTTCGACAACGGAAGGCTGAAGCAGGCGACCTACGACACCTCGCAGGGCTTCGGCCTGCGCGCGGTCAAGGACGACGCGGTCGGCTATGCGCATTCCTCCGACGTCTCGATCCCGGCGCTGATCCGCGCCGCGGATGCGGTGGCGGCCGTGCGCGGCGGCTATGCCGGCACTTTCGCCGCGGCGCCGGCCCACACCAACATCAAGCTTTATGGCGACGAGAACCCGCTGGACGGGCCGGCATTCGAGGCCAAGGTCAAGCTGCTCGGCGAGATAGACGCTTATGTCAGGGACAAGGACCCGCGGGTGCGGCAGGTATCCGCCAGCCTCACCGCGACCTGGCAGGTGGTCGAAATCCTGCGGCCCGACGGCGAGAGCTATCGCGACATCCGCCCGCTGGTGCGCGTCAACATCTCGGTGGTCGCCGGTCAGGGCGACCGGCAGGAAAGCGGCAGCAAGGGCTATGGCGGCCGCGAGGGCTATGCGCGTTTCATCGAGACCAAGGCCTGGCGCGACGCCGCCGACGGCGCGCTGCGCGAGGCGCTGGTCAATCTCGAATCGGTGCCGGCGCCCGCCGGCGAGATGGACGTGGTGCTCGGGGCCGGCTGGCCCGGCGTGATGCTGCATGAGGCCGTCGGCCATGGGCTCGAGGGCGATTTCAACCGCAAGCAGACCTCCGCCTTTGCCGGCCTGATGGGCCAGCAGGTCGCGGCCAAGGGCGTCACCGTGGTCGATGACGGCACCATGGCCTCGCGCCGCGGCTCGCTCTCGATCGACGACGAGGGCACGCCGACCAACCGCACCGTGCTGATCGAGGACGGCATTTTGGTCGGCTACATGCAGGACCGCCAGAACGCCCGCCTGATGGGCATGAAGCCGACCGGCAACGGACGGCGGCAGAGCTATGCCCATGTGCCGATGCCGCGCATGACCAACACCTACATGCTGTCGGGCGACCGCGACCCGGCCGAGATCATCGCCTCGGTGAAGAACGGCATGTACGCCGCCAATTTCGGCGGCGGCCAGGTCGACATCACCTCGGGCAAATACGTGTTCCAGTGCACCGAGGCCTACAAGATCGAGAACGGCAAGCTCGGCGCGCCGGTGAAGGGCGCCATGCTGATCGGCAACGGACCGACCGATCTCCACAGGATCACCATGATCGGCAACGATCTTGCGCTGGATACGGGAATCGGTACCTGCGGCAAGAACGGCCAGGGCGTGCCGGTCGGCGTCGGCCAGCCGACACTCAGGATGGAACGGATTACGGTCGGAGGAACGGGCTAGTGAGCAGCGGAAACGAAGTCGTGACGGCCAAGCCGACCAGCTGGCGCGGGCAGGCCGTGCAACTGGCCGCGATCGTGGCCGTCGTGTTCCTCGCCAAGGGCGCGATCGCCGAGCCGTTCTACGTGCCGTCGGGATCGATGGAGCCGACGCTGCTGATCGGCGACGCGCTGGTCGCCTCGAAATATCCCTATGGCTACGGCGCGGCTTCGCTGCCGATCCAGATCACGCTGCCGGAAACCGGCCGCGTGTTCGGCGAGACGCCGAAGCGCGGCGACGTCGTGGTGTTCCGCTGGCCAGGCGACCGCTCGCAGGCCTGGGTCAAGCGCGTGGTCGGGCTGCCCGGCGACCGCATCCAGATGCGGCAGGGTCAGCTTTTCATCAACGATCATGCGGCGACGCTGAAGCCCGACGGCACCGGCTTCGCCGAAGACGATCGCGGCGGCGGCGAGGAGGCGTATCGCTATATCGAGACGCTGCCGAACGGCGTCAACCACGCGATCTTCAAGATCCGCGACAACGGCCGGCTCGACAACACCCAAGAGGTGACGGTGCCGCCGGGCAAGCTGTTCGTGCTCGGCGACAACCGGGACAATTCCGCCGACAGCCGCGTGCCGGTGCGCGACGGCGGCGTCGGCCTGTTGCCGATCGACAATCTGATCGGCCGCGCCGACGCCGTGGTCGGCTCCTGGGACCTCGGCATCCGCAGCCAGCCGGTCTGGACCTGGCTCTCAGGCTTCCGCCTCGCGCGCTTCTTCACCTCGGTGCAGTGAACTCGAACAGACCTGTAGCCCGGATGGAGCGCAGCGCAATCCGCGGCATCTCACATGGGCAACCGATCCCGGATTTCTCTTCGCTTCATCCGGGCTACGGTTATACGCCGTGACCTTCGACGACATCAGGCGCATCGCGCTGGCGTGGCCGGAGGTCGAGGACGGTTCTTCCTACGGCACGCCGCGGCGCTGAAGGTGCGCAACAAGATGCTGGTGCGGCTCAAGGAGGACGGCGACAGCCTGGTGATGCCGGGCGTGCCGCCGGATGAGCGCGACATGCTGGTCGAGCATCAGCCCAAGGTGTTCTACTTCACCGATCACTACCGGGACTACCCGATGGTCCTGATCCGCCTGTCGAAGGCCAAACGCGCCACCGTCGAGCCCTTGCTGCGCCGGCGCTGGCGCACGCTGGCATCGAAGAAGGCGGTCCGGGACACCGACGCGACCGCCTCGTCGTGACGCACGGCGAATTCCTCGCAGCCGCGCTGCGCAACCCGGCCAATCAAGCCGTCACTGACGAGCTGTACCGCCTCGGTCTGCCCGATGCATGGCTGGTCGCCGGCTGCCTGGTGCAGACCGTGTGGAACGTGCTGACCAGCCGGCCGCTCGATCACGGCATCAGCGACCACGACATCTTCTATTTCGATCCGGATACCTCATGGGAGGCCGAGGACGCGGTGATCCGCGAGCTCAAGGCACGGCTCGGCCATCTCGGTGTCGCGATCGAGGTACGCAACCAGGCCCGCGTCCATCTCTGGTATCCCGACAAGCACGGCCTGCCCTACCCGGCGCTGTCGCGTTCGACCGACGGCATCGATCGCTTCCTCACCGAAAACACGCAGATCGGCATCCGCCGCACCACGCGCGGCTACGACGTCTATGCGCCGCACGGATTCGACGATGTCGCCGGCATGATCGTGCGGCCGAACCGGACCGCGAACTTTTCGGCGGCGAACTATGCGACGAAGGCGGCGCGGTGGAAGGCGCTCTGGCCGGAGATCACGGTGCTGGCGGCGGAGTGAGCATGTCGTAGCTTCATCCGGGCTACGGAGTCACCGCACCACGCCCGACGTGAACCCCGCCTTGCGGCGCGGCGGCTTGATCTCTTTCTTCAGGAAGCAATGCGCGTCGCGGCCGGCATAGCCGGGGCGGGCGTAGGTCCAGGCGCGGCACTTGTTGTCGGCGGTGCAGGCGGCCTGGCAGGCCTCGTCGCCGCCGTCGCTGCTCTTCAATTCGAAATTCTTGTAGTCGCCGCCGAGGCGGTCGATCGAGGTTTCGATGGCGCCGTTGCGCGGTTCGACCACGCCTGCGCCGCGCACCCCGGAGACGCAGCAGACGTTCTGCACCCTAGGCGGCACGGTGCTCTTGAGCCAGCACACCGCGCCGTTGTTGGCGTCGGTCGGATAGTTGAAGCTCCAGGCGCGGCAGCGGCGGTCGCGCTCGCAGGTCAGCGCGCAATCGGCCGGATCGCCCGTCGTCACCGGCGCGTTCAGATAGTCGCCGCCGGGACGGTCGAAATTGGTCTGCGCCAATGCCGGGCGCGCGACGACAGCGGCCGCAAGGACCGCAAACATCACCACACACGCCCTAAAGTGGCGGCCTATCCCCATGAGATTGCTTTCAAATTCGCGCAGCCCCGCGCGTTTAGCGGGGCGTCATTTGAACGCCATGAACCTGTACGGCGGATGAACGGCGGGTGCGACACCACCGCCGTTCACGCGCGTTTCGGGGCCCGGACCGGGCCAAGCGGGGATTAAAACGCGTACTCCTGATAGGCCGGTTCCACCGAGCCCTGCCAGGGGCCGTTGAACTTCTCCAGCATCTCCTCCGCCGGCGAGCGGCCGGTCTCGATGATGCGTTCGAGCGGCTCGAGGAAACGGCTCTCGTCGCGTCCGAGATGATCGATCCGGCCGCGCCGCCGCAATCCGGCATGCGACAGGATCAGGCACTCCTTGGCGATCTCGAACAGATAGCGGTCCTTGATCCGCGACTTGAAGCCGAAACGCGGCACGTCGTCACGCAGCGCCTGCCGCTCCGGCGCGGTCCAGTGGCGGACGATGTCCCAGGCGGCATCGAGGCTGTCATTGTCGTAGAGCAGCCCAACCCAGAACGCCGGCAGCGCCGGCAGCCGGCCCCACGGCACGCCGTCGGCGCCGCGCATCTCGAGGTAACGCTTCAGCCGCACCTCGGGGAAGATGGTCGAGAGGTGATTGGCCCAGTCCGACAAGGTCGGACGCTCGCCCGGAAGAGCGGCATTCTTGCCGGCGAAGAAATCCCGGAACGAGGAGCCGGAGACGTCGATATATTCCTCGCCGCGCTTGACGAAATACATCGGAACGTCGAGCGCGTAATCGACATAGCGCTCGAATCCCATGCCATCCTCGAACGCGAACGGCACCATGCCGCTGCGCGCATTGTCGGTGTCGCGCCAGATCTCGGAACGGAACGACAGGAAGCCGTTGGGTTTGCCTTCGGTGAACGGCGAGTTGGCGAACAATGCGGTCGCGATCGGCTGCAACGCCAGCGACACGCGGAGTTTCTTCACCATGTCGGCTTCGGAGGAGAAGTCGAGATTGGTCTGCACCGTGCAGGTCCGGAACATCATGTCGAGGCCGTATTTGCCGACCTTCGGCATGTAGTTTCGCATGATCTTGTAACGCCCCTTGGGCATCACGGGGATCTGCGCGCGCGACCAGGACGGCGTCATGCCGAGGCCGAGGAAGCCGATGCCGAGCGGGGTTGCAATCTCCCGTACCTGCGCCAGATGCGCCATCAATTCCGACTGGGTCTGATGCACGGTTTCGACCGGCGCGCCCGACAATTCGAACTGCCCGCCCGGCTCGAGCGAAATCGCGCCGCCGCCGGTGACGTCATAGAGGCCGATGATGTTGCCGCGCTCCATGATCGGCTCCCAGCCGAGCAAGAGCTTCATGCCCTCGAGCAGCGCGCCGATGCCCTTGGCGCCCTCATAGGGCACGGGCTGATGGCCCTCGAGCGTGAACGGAGTCTTCTCATGCTCGGTGCCGATCCGGAATTCGGACTCAGGCTTCACGCCGGCTTCAAGCCACGCCACGAGTTCGTCGCGCGACTGCAGCGGCGTCATGTCGATCTGGTCACGCGCCATAGATAATCCAACTCAAGGGCGCTTCGATCGAAGGCGCGCGGTGGCAGGGACATCCGCGAGCCACAACGGCCGCGGATGATGGAATCAGCAATATCATCGGGCAGGCACGCCGTCTCGCGCAGGCGCAGCCTTGCCATCAGCCTTGGTCTCGTTCTTGACGTCGCCTTTGGCGTCGCCACAGGCGCAGCCGAGCCGGTCGAGCAGACCGCACAGCCTGGTCGCGTCGGCGTCGGACAATTTGGAGCCGACATGCTTGTCGATCGCGGCGGAATAGGCGTTCCACATCTTCTTCTGCAACTCGCGCCCGGCCTCGGTGATCTCGACGAACTGGCCGCGCTTGTCGATCTTGCATTCGCGCCGGGCGGCGAGCCCCTCGTCGACCAGCTTGTCGATCAGCCGCGAGGTCGAATATTGCGGGATCAGCATCTGGCGCTCGAGCTCGACCGGGCGCAGTTCGCCCGACGGCGCGCGAGACAGCTCGAGCAAGGCGTCATACCAGGCGAGCGGCGGAAAACCGGCCTTCTTCAAGTCCTGCTCGACGCAGTCCAGCACCCGGCTCGGCACCCGCATCAGGCGGATCCAGGCGGCCGTCGCCTCGCTCGATAGCTTGCGTTTCATGGTCTAGCTCATAGGGGTCCCGGCACCGACTGTACCGCACTGAATGCATCTGCATCAATCTTGACTATTTCATGCAGGCGCATGTAGGCAATCCCTCTCCGGACGCCAAGAACAAGGGAAGGAATACCCCTATGAAGCTTTATTACACCCCCGGTGCCTGCTCCCTCTCCCCCCATATCGCCCTGCTCGAGGCTGGGCTGCCCTACGACCTGGTCAAGGTCGATCTGCGCGCCAAGAAGCTCGAAAACGGCGACGATTTCCTCCATGTGAACCCTAAGGGCCAGGTGCCGGCACTGGCGCTGGATACCGGCGAGATGGTCACCGAAGGCCCGATCATCATCCAGATGATCGCCGACAAGGCCGCCGACAAGAAGCTGGCGCCGGCAAGGGACTCCAACGAGCGCTACAAGCTGCTCGAATGGCTGAACTACACCACGACCGAGTTGCATAAGAATCTCGGCCCGATGTTCTCGCCCGTGCTCGCCGACGACGCCAAGGCCTTCTTCAAGGACCGCGCCATGGGCAAGTTCAAATATGTCGAGAGCCAGCTCGCCGGACGCGACTACCTGATGGGCAACCAGTTCACGGTCGCCGACGGTTACCTCTTCACCATGATCATGTGGGCGCAAGACCGGCTCGGCTTCGATCTCTCCGGCCTGCCGAACCTGACGGCGTACAAGGCCCGCGTCGCGGCGCGCCCGAAGGTGCAGGAGGCGCTGAAGAAGGAAGGCCTGCTCAAGGCGGCCTGAGCTCGCTCACCATGACCGCGAAAGAGCCGGGTCGACCGATCCGGCTCTTCTTTGTTGTGGATTCGCCGATCCCTTTTCTCGACAGCGGCGGCGGAACGTCCCAATTTAACCTGCATTATACCGATTAATACTAAGTCGGTGTAGTTCCGGCTGAGGGCGTGGCCGTCCTTGTTCGAGCGATCCAACTGACCGACTATGACCTGCGGCGCGCCCTCCGCTCCAACTGGTCTAAAAGTGTGACGATCGCCTTTACCCTTTTGTTGACCAGCACCCTGGTTGGGCTGGCAACCAGTTTGTACTTTCGGGTTTGGACATTGATGCTGGAGTCACCGCTGGTCGCGGTGCTCGCGGCGATCGTGCTCCAATCCGACGGTTTCGCCTTTGCCACCGGCGCTCCGATCGTCGTCGCCTGTCTCGCCTTCAACCAGTTCGCCTATCTCGCCGGCGCTTTTCTCTCGAATAACGACTCAATGGCGGAAGAAATTGACGGCCTGCCAGACCGCCGCGGCGAGCACGATATCCACGGCCAGAACGAGTAGCGCGAGGCCGGTCCATGACGGGCCCTTGCCCCGCAAACGCAGTGGCTTCCACCGCCGCGACGGCGGCAACGAAAGCAAGGAATCGTTCGCTGCGATCTCCGCGTCCGCGGCACCTTTCTTGAGCGCAAAACTCATCGCACGACACCCTCACGCTGATCGTCGCCCCGGCGATCGACGAGCAAGAGTGATGCCAGCAGCGTGGTGCCAGTGCGGAACAAGCGTGGCGGGACTTTGACGGGCATGACCGTCGCACAACAGGATCAAGTCGGATCGATGACCGGCTTGATCCTGCGCGAGTTTGCCCCGGAAGTTTACGCAGCCTGTTTCTTCGGCGGGAAGCGGCCGTAGAAGGTTTCGCCCTTGGCGGCCATCTCCTCGAGCAGCTTCGGCGGCGTGAAGCGCGAACCGTACTTCTTCTCGAAGCTGTGGCAGAGCGCAACGAAGTTCTTGGTGCCCATGAAGTCGATGTAGGACAGCGCGCCGCCGGTGAACGGCGCAAAGCCGAAGCCGAGGATCGAGCCGACATCGGCCTCGCGCACGTCGGTGATGACGTGATCCTCGACGGTGCGCGCGGCCTCCACCGCCTGCACCACCAGGAAGCGCTGCTTCAATTCCTCGACGCTGAGCGTGTCGGGATCGAGTTGCTTCGGCTGCAGATTGGCGAGCCCGGGCCACAGGCTCTTCTGGCCCTTGCCCTTCTCGGGATAGTCGTAGAAGCCCTTGCCGTTCTTGCGGCCGAAGCGGCCCTGTTTCTCGACCATCTCGACCATCAGCTTCTTCTGCGCCTGGTCGATCGCGTTGGGGCCGAGATCGGCCTCGGTCGCCTTGGTGATCTTCAGGCCGAGATCGAGCGCGACCTCGTCCTGCAGCGACAGCGGCCCGACCGGCATGCCGGCCATCTTGGCGGTGTTCTCGATCATCGCCGGCGGCACGCCCTCGAGCAGCATCTCGTTGCCCTCGGAGATGTAACGCATCACGCAACGATTGGCGAAGAAGCCACGGGAGTCGTTCACCACGATGGGCGTCTTGCCGATCGCCCGCACATAGTCGAGTGCGGTCGCCAGCGCGACGTCGCCGGTGTTCTTGCCGAGGATGATCTCGACCAGCATCATCTTCTCGACCGGCGAGAAGAAGTGGATGCCGATGAACTTGCCCTGGTCCTTGAACTCCTCGGCCAGCGAATTGATCGGCAAGGTCGAGGTGTTGGAGGCGAAGATCGCGCCCTCCTTGAGCAGCGGCTGCGCCTTGGCATAGGTGTCAGCCTTGACCTTGCGGTCTTCGAACACGGCCTCGATGACGAGGTCGCAGTCTGCGATCACGTTGTAGTCGGCCGTGGCCGAAATCCGCGCCAGGATGGCATCGGCCGCGTCCTGCTTCATCCGTCCCTTGGCGATCAGGCCGTCGACCACGGTCTTGGCGTGGCCCTTGCCCTTGTCGGCGCTTTCCTGGTCGCGATCGACCAGCACGACGTCGATGCCGGCCTGCGCCGAGACATAGCCGACGCTGGCGCCCATGAAGCCGGCGCCGATCACGGCGAGCTTCTTCACCTTGGTCGGCGGCACGCCCGCAGGGCGGCGGGCGCCCTTGTTCAGTTCCTGCATCGACAGGAACAGCGAGCGGATCATCGCCGCCGCTTCCTTCGAGCGCAGCACCTTGGTGAAATAGCGCGACTCGACGCGCAATGCAGCGTCGATCGGCAGCTGCAGGCCCTCATAGACGCAGCTCATGATGGCGCGCGCGGCCGGATAGTTGTCGTAGGTCTCGCGGCGGTAGATCGCGTTGCCGGCCGGGAACATCTGCATGCCCATCTTGGAGAAGACGGGGCCGCCGGGCAGCTTGAAGCCCTTCTCGTCCCACGGCGCGACCGCCTTGCCGCCGCCCTTGATCCAGTCCTTGGCGGCCTTGATCAGATCGGCCGCGGGCACCACGGCGTGAATCAGGTTGAGCGCCTTGGCGCGGGTCAGGTTGACCGCCTCGCCCTTGAGCAGCAATTGCATCGCGTCCGCCGGCTGCACGAGACGCGGCACGCGCTGGGTGCCGCCGGCGCCGGGGAACAGGCCGACCTTGATCTCGGGCAGGCCGAGGCGAGTCTTGGGGTTCTCAGCCGCGACGCGGTAGTGGCAGGCCAGCGTGATCTCGAAGCCGCCGCCGAGCGCAAGGCCGTTGATCGCGGCGACCCACGGCTTGCCCGAGGTCTCGATCGCGCGGAACGACTGCGACATCCGGCGGCTCTGCTCGAACAGCATCTGGTTCGCCGCTTCCTCGCCCTTCGCCTGGAAAAGCTGCGCGTAGCTGCGGTTCATGCCCTCCAGCATCGAGAGGTCGGCGCCGGCGCAGAACGCCTCCTTGGCCGAGGTGATCACGACGCCCTTGATCGCGGCATCGCCGGTCGTCTGCTTGATGATCTCGTCGATCTCCTGGGTCGAGAGCTCGTCGAACACGTTCATCGAACGATCAGGGATGTCCCAGGTGACGAGCGCAATGCCGTCGGCGTCGACTTCGAACTTGAAATTCTTGTAAGCCATATTGCTCGCTCCCTCGCCTCAGACGCGCTCGATGATGGTGGCGGTGCCCATGCCGCCGCCGATGCACAGCGTCACCAGCGCGGTTTCCTTGTTGGTGCGCTCGAGCTCGTCGAGCACGGTGCCGAGGATCATCGCGCCGGTCGCCCCTAACGGATGGCCGAGCGCGATCGCGCCGCCATTGACGTTGATCTTGGCGTTGTCGATGTCGAACGCCTGGATGTAGCGCAGCACCACCGAGGCGAAGGCCTCGTTGAGCTCGAACAGGTCGATGTCCGACTTCTTCATGCCGGAGCGCTCGAACAGCTTTTCGGTGACGTCGACCGGGCCGGTCAGCATCATCGCGGGCTCCGAGCCGATATTGGCGAAGGCGCGGATTTTCGCCCGCGGCTTCAGGCCATGCTTGGCGCCCGCCTCCTTGCTGCCGAGCAGGACGGCGCCGGAGCCGTCGACGATGCCGGAGGAATTGCCGGCGTGATGCACGTAATTGACCTTTTCGACCTCGGGATGCGACTGGATCGCCACCGCGTCGAAGCCGGCCATCGCCGCCATCGCCGCGAATGAAGGCTGCAGCTGAGCCAGCGACTGCATCGTCGTGGTCGGGCGCATGTGCTCGTCCTTGGCGAGAATGGTCAGGCCGTTGACGTCCTTGACCGGCACCACCGACTTGCCGAAGCGCCCCTCGTCCCAGGCCTTAGCCGCGCGCTGCTGGCTCTGCACCGCATAAGCGTCGACATCGTCGCGCGAAAAACCGTATTTGGTCGCGATCAGATCGGCCGAGATGCCCTGCGGCATGAAATAGGCCGGCACCGCCATCGAGGGATCCATCGGCCAGGCGCCGCCGGAGGCGCCGATGCCGACGCGGCTCATCGATTCCGCGCCGCCGCCGATCACGAGCTCATGCTGGCCGCTCATGATCTGGGCTGCGGCGAAGTTCACGGCATCGAGGCCGGAGGCGCAGAAGCGGCTGATCTGCACGCCCGGCACCTTCTCGCCGAGGCCGGCGTTCAGCGCGGCGAAGCGGGCGATGTCGGAACCGGCCTCGCCGACCGGATCGACCACGCCGAGCACGACGTCGTCGACGGAGTCCGCGGGAAGATTGTTGCGCTCCTTGAGCGACTTCAGCGGCACCGTGGCGAGCGCCAGCGCGGTGACCTCGTGCAGCGCACCGTCGGCCTTGCCGCGGCCGCGCGGGGTACGAACGTGATCGTAGATGTATGCCTCAGGCATGACGCCCTCCTTGATATGAGGATCATAATATATACGGAAGGACCCGCCGCCGCAGCGGTGCGGCGGCAATTTTCAAGGCTTTCTTGTTGACCGGTCTCCACTTCGCTGGAAAACGCTTCAGAACGCTTCCGCGGCCAGTTCCATCGTGGTTGCGCTGCCGCTCTGGATCCGGGCCAGATGCACGGCGGTCTCCGGCAGCAGCTTCTCCATGAAGAAGCGGCCCGTCACGAGCTTGGTGTTGAGGTAAGGCGTAGCGCCGGCGGCGGCCTTGTCCTGCGCCACCTTGGCCATCTTCGCCCACATATAGCCGAGCGCGACGAGGCCGAACAATTTCATGTAGTCGGTCGCGGCGGCGCCGGCATTGTCGGGCTTGGTCAGCGCGTTCTGCATCAGCCAGCCGGTGGCCTGCTGCAGATGGCCGAGCGCGGTGGAGAGCGGGGTGATGAACGGCTTCATCGCCTCGTCGGCACCATGCTCCTTGGCGAAGGCGCCGACCTCGCCGAAGAACGCCATCGCGGCGCGGCCGCCATCGCGCGGCAGCTTGCGGCCGACCAGGTCCAGCGCCTGGATGCCGTTGGCGCCCTCATAGATCATCGCGATGCGCGCATCGCGCACGAACTGCTCCATGCCGTGCTCGGCGATGTAGCCGTGGCCGCCGAACATCTGTTGCGCCGAGACCGTGTTGGCGAACCCGGTGTCGGTCAGGACGCCCTTCAGCACCGGCGTCATCAGGCCCATGTGATCGTCGGCGGCCTGGCGATCCCCAGCGTCGTTGGAGCGGTGCGCGACGTCGCTCTTCAGCGCGGTCCACACCACCATGGCGCGCGCCGCCTCGTTGAAGGCGCGGATGGTGAGCAGGGTGCGGCGCACGTCGGGGTGCACGATGATCGGATCGGCCGGCTTCTCGGGCTCCTTGGCACCGGTCAGCGAGCGGCCCTGCAGGCGCTCGCGGGCATAGGCGACCGCGTTCTGATAGGCGACCTCGGACTGCGCGAGGCCCTGCACGGCGACGCCGAGGCGGGCCTCGTTCATCATCACGAACATGCCCTGCATGCCCTTGTTCTCTTCGCCGATCAGCCAGCCCGTGGCGTTGTCGTAGTTCATCACACAGGTGGAATTGCCGTGGATGCCCATCTTGTGCTCAATCGAGCCGCAGCTGACGCCGTTGCGCGCCCCGAGCGAGCCGTCGGCATTGACCAGCACCTTCGGCACCACGAACAGCGAGACGCCCTTGATGCCAGCCGGCGCGCCTTCGATGCGCGCCAGCACGAGATGGATGATGTTCTCAGTGAGGTCGTGCTCGCCGGCGGAGATGAAGATCTTGGTGCCGGTGATCTTGAAGCTGCCGTCGGCCTGGCGCACCGCCTTGGTGCGGAGCAGGCCGAGATCGGTGCCGCAATGCGGCTCGGTCAGGTTCATGGTGCCGGTCCACTCGCCCGCGACCATCTTCGGCACGTAGGTCTGCTTCTGCTCGGGGGTGCCGTGCACCAGCAGCGCCGCGGTCGCGCCCATGGTCAGCCCGCCATACATCGAGAATGCCATGTTGGCGGAGATCTGAAATTCGTTGACCGCCTGCGAGAGCGTCACCGGCAGGCCCTGACCGCCAAATTCCGTCGGCGCCGACAGGCCGAGCCAGCCGCCTTCGGCGACCTGCTTGAAGGCGTCCTTGAAGCCCTTCGGCGTCGTGACGCTGCCGTCGTCATTGCGCTTGCAGCCTTCGAGATCGCCTGTGCGATTGAGCGGCTGCAGCACCTCTTCGCTGAGCTTGGCGGCCTCGCCGAGGATCGCCTCGCGCACATCGGCCGACGCATCGGTGAAGCCGGGAAGATTGCCGTAGCGGTCGATCTGGAAAACGTCGTTGAGCAGGAAGCTGACGTCTTCGACGGGGGCTTTGTAGGCTGGCATGCTGGTCTCCCGGCTGGCACGTGGCCGCATGTCGACGGACGCTGCGCAGCGTATCCTTGGGTTTGTTGGAGCGGACCTTATCCGGTTCCGGAGGTCCGCGGCAGATGCTATCGCGACTGTGATTGCGACGTTGCGCCGCTTTGCTTCATCAACTCCTCGCCCATCATCCGATGCAGCAGGTTGATCGCCTTGAGCGGACGCACCATCACCTTGAAATGCGTGATCCGGCCGTCACCATCGAATGTGATGATGTCGACGCCGTTGAGCTTGATGCCGTCGATCTCGTTCTCGAATTCGAGCACCGCGCCGGCGTCATTGCGCCACTCGCCGAGATACTTGAAGGTCGGACCGCCGAGCACCTTGGCGGCGCTGGTGAGATATTTGAAGGTGATGTCACGGCCGTGCTGCGGCGTGTGCACGACCGGGCTTTCGAACACCGCGTCGGGATGCAGCAGATCCCACAAAGCGGCGGTGTCGTGGGACTTCATGTAGGCGTACCACTTGTCGAGGCCCGGCTTGCTCATTCGGACGTCTCCTGCGGCGGGGTTTAAGAAAAGCCTGAACCACCGGCGCGCCTGACAGGGCGGCACGCCGATCACCATATGCATATTGACGCATATGCACAGTAACGCATAAAGTCAAGCGAACTTGAGAATGGTCTTCCTGGGAACTGAGATGGAGGTGGGCGTTGGCACTCGGTGACGCAATCCTCGCATGCCTCACGGAACGTCCGATGACGGGCTATGAACTCGCCAAGACATTCGACGCCTCGATCGGCTTCTTCTGGAAGGCCGACCACCAGCAGATCTACCGCGAGCTCTCGCGGCTGCGCGACAAGGGTCACGTCCAGGGCCGCGAGGTGGTGCAGTCGGGCAAGCCCAACAAGCTGGTCTACACGCTGACGGCCGAGGGCCGCGCGGCGCTGAAGCACTGGGCGGCGCGACCGAGCGTTCCGCCCTCGATCAAGGACGACCTTTTGGTCCGGCTCTATGCGCTCGATTGCGTCGAGATCGAGCCGCTGCGCACCGACCTGATGGCGCGGCTGGAGCATCACCGCGACCGCTATGAGCGCTACGAGCGCCTGCTCAACAAGCGCTTTCCCGACGGCACCGCGCCACCGGCCGACGTTGGCAAGATGCTCAGCCTGCGCCTCGGGATGCGCCATGAGCGCATGGTGGTGGAGTGGTGCGAGGAGGCGCTCGACGCGCTGTCGGCGATGTCCGGCCGCAGCAACGTCTTGCCGCTCGACGACGGCAAGCGCGAGAGCAACGGCTAGAAACAAATCTCCAACCTCCCCTTGAAAAGGGGGAGGTTGCTTTTTTCGCAGAGCAAAGCGGGTGGGGATCCGCTCTCTCCACATACAGCGTCGCCTGGGGCAGAACCCCCATCCGGACCTTTCCCCTTTCAGGGGGAAGGAGAAGTTCGGCGGCAACACAAGTCGCTGTCGCTGTCCTGATCCGGCGCAACAGGTTCCCGGATTCCCTAACTTTAGAGCCCGTCGGCCGCATTCCTTAACCCGTTATTTACCGTGACGGGAAAAAGTCAGCAGCTGAGGCAGACGCCCAGCGCAGAATTCGATTGTCTCTTAACGGGAATGCGCGGGGAGGCTGCGGGCGCAGGGTGTAGCGCCGGAGTCGGGACCGGACGGAATCATGAATTCGCGCGTATCGTGGAGTGTTGACGGCATCGATCCCTCCGTCCGCGAAAGGGCCGAGGCGGCTGCGCGCCGCGCCGGCATGTCGCTCAACGACTGGCTCAACTCCACCGTCGGCGAACCGAGCCCGCCGGATTGGCGCATGGAGCAGCGGCAGCCGATGCCGAGCCGGGAAAGCCGCGAGGTCGCCGATATCCACCAGCGGCTCGACGCCATCACCCGCCAGATCGAACAGATTGCAAAGCCCGTGACGCGCGCCGAAGCGGTGCGCGCCGAAGTGTCGCGCGGCCAGCCCGCCGTCGCGCGGCAGCTTAACGACGCGATTTCGCGCCTCGATGCCCGGCTGTCGCAGATTTCGCGGCCGCAGCCGGCGCGCGAGCCGCAGCCGATGCGTGAATCGCAGATGCAGCGTGAGTCGCAGATGCATGACCGGCAACTGGAGGAGAGGCTGCGCCAGGCGGAGGCGGTCGAGCGCGCCGCGGCCCAGGTCTATCGCCCCTCGCCGCCGCTGAGCCCGGCCTCGTTCGATTCCGCGATCGCGGAGATCGCCGCGCGCCAGAACGAGCTCGATGTATCAGCGCACCGCCAGATGCCGCCGCGCAGCGCGCCGCCGATGGCCGCCTATCCGCCGCCACCGGCTACGCCGGCCGGGCCCGACTTCTCCTCGCTCGAGCGTCATCTGCTCAAGATCACGAGCCAGATCGAGGCGCTGCAGCGGCCCGACCATATCGAACAATCGATCGCGGCTTTCCGCGGCGAGCTTGCGGAAATCCGCCAGGCCATCACCGAGGCGATGCCGCGCCGGGCGATCGAGTCGATCGAGAACGAGATCCGCTCGCTGCATCACCGGATCGATGAGCTCCGCCAGGAGGGCCGCAACGGCCAGGGCCAGGCGATCGCCGGCATCGAACGCGCGCTGTCGGAAATCCGCGAGGCGCTGCGCACGCTGACGCCCGCCGAGCAGCTCACCGGCTACGACGAGGCGATCCGCAATCTCGGCGCCAAGCTCGACATGATCCTGCGCGCCAACGACGATCCGTCGACGGTGCATCAGCTCGAGAGCGCGATCGCCGCGCTGCGCGCCATCGTCTCCAACGTCGCCTCCAACGACGCGCTGCTGCAGCTGTCCGCGGACGTGCATGCGCTGGCCGCGAAGGTCGACCAGTTGTCGCAGATGTCGCGCGCCGAGAGCCATGGCGATGCCTTCGCCGGGATCGAGCAGCGCATTGCCGCATTGGCCTCGACGCTGGAGACCCGCGAGCGGCCGGCCGGCTACGACAACACCGATGCCATCGAAGGCGCCCTGCGCTCGCTGTCGGAGCGGATCGACCGCCTGCAGGTCGGCAACGACAGTTCGTCGGCATTCACCCATCTCGAGCAGCGTGTCTCCTATCTGCTCGAGCGCCTGGAGTCCGCCGACCAGCGCTCCGGCAATCTCGGCCGAGTCGAGGAAGGGCTGCATGACATCATGCGGCACCTCGAGGCACAGCACGCCCACATCGCCTCGCTGGCCGACGCCGCCCGCAACTTCAATACCTCCTCGCCGCAGCCGATGATGGACAGCGGCATCGTCGACCTGGTGAAGCGCGAGCTGTCCGACATCCGCTTCAGCCAGTCGGAGACCGACCGCCGCACCCAGGATTCGCTGGAGACCGTTCACAACACGCTCGGCCATGTCGTCGATCGTCTCGCGATGATCGAGAACGATCTGCGTACGGTGCGCACCGCGCCGCCGCCTGCTCCCGCGCCGGCCGAGTCGCGGATGGAAGCTCCGCGGATGGAGATGCCGCGCGCGGCGATGTCGCAGCCCAAAACCGAAGCATACAAGCCTGAATCGTACAGGCCCGAATTGCCCAATCCTGCGCTGGCGCAGGAGCACTTCATGTCCGCGCCGCGCGAATTCCATGCCGCGCAGCCGATCGAGAGTCCGCCGCCGCCGCTGCCGCCGCGCGCGATCAGCGAGATCCTCGAGCCGCATGCGGCGTCCGCACGCGCCGCGATCGCGCCGGAACTGCCACCGGATCATCCGCTCGAACCGGGTACGCGCCCCTCCGGCCGCGTCGCTTCGCCGTCGGAGCGGATCGCGGATTCCGAGCGCGCGATCAGCGATCTTCCCGCCGGCAAGAAGGAGCCGGTCTCGACATCGAGCTTCATCGCCGCCGCGCGCCGCGCCGCGCAGGCCGCCGCCGCGCAACCCGTCAACGAGAAGGCGGCGCGCGCCGCGAGCAAGGCTGCAGCCAAGGCCAAGGAGAAGGCCGACAAGGCCGCGAAGGCAGCTGCCGCCAAGGCCGGCACGGCCGCGGCCGGCGCGCCCGAAGCGCAGCCTTCGACCATCACCTCCAAGATCCGTTCGCTGCTGGTCGGCGCGAGCGTGGTCGTGATCCTGCTCTCGACCGCCAAGATGGCGATGAACCTGCTCGACACCAGCTCCGCGCCACAGATGCCGGCGATCGAGCACAGCGAGCCGGCCACGCCGCCCATGCAGCCGCCCGCCGAGAATTCCGCAGCCCCCGCACCGGCTGCACCGTCCGGCGTGCCCGGGTCGTCAGTGCCCGGGCCGTCAATGACCTCGCCGACCCCGCTCGGGCGCCAGTCCAACAACACGCCGGCGCCGAACACGCTCGACAGCGCGCAGGTGACGATCCCACCGGCAACCGTGCCCGCACCCGCCGCGCCTGAGCCGGCCGCGGCGCCAACAGCCGCCGCCAATGACGTCACCGGCACGATTCCGACCGCACCGCCGCTCGGCGGCAAGCTCGCCACGATCCAGATTCCGGCCGGCGAGAAGCTGCCCGAGGCGATCGGCGGTCCGGCGCTGCGCAGCGCCGCGATCAAGGGCGATGCGGCTGCGGCCTACGAGGTCGGCGTCCGCTATGCCGAAGGCAAGGGCGTGACCGCCAATGTCGACGAAGCCGCCAAATGGTATGCCCGCGCGGCGCAGGCCGGCGTGGTGCCCGCGATGTTCCGGCTCGGCACCTTCTACGAGAAGGGCCTCAGCGTGAAGCGCGACTTCGAAGTGGCGCGACGCTACTATGTGCAGGCCGCCGAGCGCGGCAACGCCAAGGCGATGCACAATCTCGCCGTGCTCGACGCCGATGGCGGCGGCAAGGGCGCCGACTACAAGAGCGCCGCGCAGTGGTTCCGCAAGGCGGCCGATCGCGGCGTTGCCGACAGCCAGGTCAATCTCGGCATCCTCTATGCCCGCGGCATCGGTGTCGAACAGAACCTCGCCGAGTCCTTCAAGTGGTTCAGCCTCGCGGCCGCGCAGGGCGACGCCGACGCCGGCCACAAACGCGACGATATCGCCAAGCGGCTCGACCCGCAGTCGCTCGCCGCCGCGAAGCTTGCGATCCAGACCTTTACCCCCGAACCGCAGCCGAGCGATGCGGTCAATGTGCCGGCCCCGGCCGGTGGCTGGGACGGCGCCCCCGCGCAGCCCGCGGCGGCGAAATCGGTCAAGCCGCCGTCGAAGCGGACGGCGGCGCTGGCCGCTCCCGTTCACTAAGATAGTAGCAGCTGCGGCGCCTGGCGCCGCCGCTGTCTTGCACCTCTGCCCCACCGCCGTGTAGACAGGCGCGCAGTCCCGCGCCAGTTGCGCTCGCGTTCCGGAGGGTCAGGCTTGTCCGTCGACGATCGTCAGGATGAAGGAACGGGCCACCGTTCGTCGCCGACCGGTCCCCGCGTCGCGCCGCCGCGCCAGCAACCTTCTCCGTTTGGCGCACCTCGCCAGACTCCGCCGCCTGTCGCACCCAGCGCCACCAATTCGGGTGGCCTCTTCGGACCCTCGATCTGGTCGGTGACCATCTTCGTCCTGCTGCTGTCCGGCGTTGCGATCCGCGCCTATCGCGAGCTTTCGGAGCCGGGTGCCTGGGATGTCTGGCGCGAGAGCTACGTCGCCGCGACCATGACGTCGTCGGTCATTCCCGGTGTCGTCATCGACGGATCTAAACGGCGCGCGCTTGCGATCAGCGGCAGGATCGGCTCGGCCAGCGCGATCTGGTTCCGCGATCGGCTCGACGAGGCGCGATTGTCACCCGATGACGTCGTGCTGCTGTCATCGCCGGGCGGCGCGTTGGATCAGGCTGCCATCATGGGTGAAGTCATTCGGGCCCGCCGGCTCGTCACCGCGGTGGCGACATCAGATGCATCGGGAAATTTGCGTGCCGCTGCCTGCGCCAGCGCCTGCGTTCTGGTCTATGCCGGTGGCGAAACGCGCTATGGCATCGCGGGCTCCAGGCTGGGCGTGCATCGCTTTACCATGAGCAAGCCAGGCGATGATCCCGTGGCCGAAGCTCAGCGCTCGCAGGGCATCGTGCTCAGTTACATGAGAAAGATGGGTATCTCGTCCCGAATCGTCGAGGCGATGTCGCAGACCTCGGACATCCGCTGGCTGGGCGCGAGAGAGGCGCTTGCGATGAACCTCATTACCACGCCAGTCGACCAGCCCTGATCAGCCGCCGCTGCTATTAATCTGAATTATCAACCACGTCCGCAGCCGAGCCGCCACGTGCGGCGAAAAATGCCACCCGGGGCGGAAACTTTAGTCCCCCCCCCCGCCAAATTCGGTTATGCAAGAACGCGGCAATCGACCCGCGTCCGCCTGCGTCTTGCGCGCCGACCGGATTCGTTCAGCCGGAGAATGCCCGACCAGAACGACATCACGCCGTGATGCGGCCTTGCGCCGAACTCGCGGCGAACCGACAAGAAGCGACGCGCGTGCAGCTCTACCTCCCGATCGCCGACATTCCGGTCAATGTCTTCCTCATCCTGGCGATGGGCGCGGCGGTTGGATTCGTCTCCGGCATGTTCGGGATCGGCGGCGGCTTCCTGATGACCCCGCTGCTGATCTTCGTCGGCATCGCGCCCGCGGTCGCGGTCGCCTCGGTCGCCAGCCACATCGCGGCCTCCTCGTTCTCCGGTGCCATTTCCTATTGGCGCAGACGTGCGATCGACCCGCTGCTGGCGGCGGTGCTCCTGGTCGGAGGCACGCTCGGCACCACGCTCGGGGTGTGGACCTTCACCTTCCTCCGCTCGCTCGGCCAGCTCGACCTGATGATCGCGCTGTCCTACGTCATCCTGCTGACGACGGTCGGCGGGCTGATGTTCTGGGAAGGCCTGCGCGCGATGCTGCGCGCCCGCGGCGGCCGCCCCGTCACCCTGCGCAAGCCCGGTAGCCATGGCTGGATCCACGGCCTGCCGCTGAAGCTGCGCTTCAAGCGCTCCAAGATCTACCTCTCCGTCATCCCGGTGGTCGTGGTCGGGCTCGCGATCGGCTTCATCGGCGCGGTGATGGGGATCGGCGGCGGCTTCATCCTGGTGCCGCTGATGATCTATGTGCTGCGGGTCCCGACCTCGACCGTGATCGGCACCTCGATGGTGCTCACCCTCGTCACCATGGTGTTCGCGACCATGCTGCACGCGGCGACCAACCATCTGGTCGACGCCGTGCTGGCACTGATCCTGATGGTCGGCGGCGTCACCGGCGCGCAGTTCGGCGCCCGCGCCGGCCAGAAGATCCGCGGCGAGCATCTGCGCCTGCTGCTCGGCCTGCTCGTGCTCGCGGTCGGCATCCGCTTTGCGGTGGAGCTGGTTATCCGGCCGCAGGACCTGTTCAGCATCCGCGAAACCGGCGGAGCCCCGCCATGAGGCTGCGCACGGCGCTCGCGATCATCGGCCTCGCCGTCGCCAGCCTGGCGGCCGCGCCCGCTCATGCCGAGCGGCTGATCGTGTCGGTCTCCAACCACCGCGTCACAGTGACGCCGAACTATTCCGGCGGCGAGCTGGTGCTGTTCGGCTCGGTCGAGAAAGACGACAAGACGCCGTCAAACCGCACGAACTACGACCTCGTCGTCACGGTGTCCGGCCCGCGCGCCGACATGGTCACGCGGCGCAAGGAGCGCAAATTCGGCATCTGGATCAACACCGACTCGCGCCAGTTCCTGCAGGTGCCGGGCTATCTCGCGCTGTTTTCCAATCGCCGGTTCGACCAGATCGCCTCGCCCGAGGTGCAGCGGCGGCAGCAGCTCGGGCTCAACAATGTGCTGCTGATGCAGCGGGTCGGGCCCGACTATGCCGACGTGGTGCCGAACGACCCGTTCCGCAGCGCCTTCGTGCGGCTGCGCTCCGAGCACGGGCTGTACCGTGAGGCGACCTCGGCGGTGACGTTCCTGACGCCGACCCTGTTCCGCACCGGCATTCCGCTGCCCGCGCAGGTGCCGATTGGCACCTATAATGTCGAGATCAAGCTGTTTTCCGACGGCGCACTGGTGACCAAGGCCGAGACCGCGTTCGAGATCGTCAAGGTCGGCTTCGAGCAATTCGTCGCCACCACCGCGCGGCAGAACGGCTTTGTCTACGGGCTGATCACCGCGTTCATGGCACTGATGACGGGCTGGATGGCCTCGATCGTGTTCCGCAAGGATTGATTAGCCAGCCCTGCTTTGCAACGCGCTTTCGAACGCGTCGCCGAGGATCGCGAGGCCAAGGTCGATCTCGTCGTCGCTGATCGTTAGCGGCGGGGCGATGCGGAGCACACTGCCCATGCCGGGCAACTGAACGATGTTGGTGCTCAGTCCAAGCTGCATGCAGCGCTGAGAGACACGCGTTCCGAGCGCTTCGTCAGGCTCCTTGCTGTAACGGTCGCGCACGATCTCGATGCCCTGCATCAGCCCCCTGCCGCGCACGTCACCGATGCATTCGAACCGGTTCTGAAGTGCGAGGAGCCCATCCCTCAGCCGCGCGCCCGCTATCCTGGCGCGCTCGACCAATCTGTCGCGCAGGATGATCTCGATGACCTTCAGACCGACCGCGGCCGGCATCGGGTCCGACACATGCGTCGTGTAGAACAGGAAACCGCGTTCGTGACAGCGCTCTTCGATCTCGGCGGAGGTGATGACCGCAGCCAGAGGCAGGCCGGCACCGAGCGTCTTCGACAAAGTCAGGATGTCAGGCACGGCCCCGTCGCGCTCGAAAGCGAACATGGCACCGGTTCGGCCGAGGCCGGTCTGTGCTTCGTCGACGATCAGCAGCATGCCGCGTGCCCGGCACAATTCCTTCAGTTCGGCAAGGTAGCCTTCAGGGAGGTCGATCAGCCCGCCGGAGCTGAGGATCGGCTCGGCGATCATGCAGGCGAGCGAGCCGGTCGATTGGCGATCGATCAGATCGAAGGCGTAGGCCAGTTCGGCCCGCCAGTCGGCCGCGTTGCCGAAGCGCGGGCGATAGGGGTTCGGCGTCGGGATCGCGAGCGAGCCGACCGGCGCGGGACCATAGCCCCTGCGGCCGGCCGAATAGGTCGTTCCGGCCGCACCAGACGTCATGCCGTGCCAGGACTGTGCGAACGCGACGGTCTCGAAGCCGCCGGTGGCGAGCTTGGCCATCTTGATCGCAGCTTCGTTCGACTCGCCACCGGTGCTGAGCAGCATGACGCGATCAAGCCCCGGTGGCAGCAGGCCCGCGAGCCGTTCGGCCAGCGCGACGACCGGGCGCGTCAGCATGCCGCTGAAGAGATGGTCGAGCCGTTCGGCATGCTCGCTGATGGTCTGGACGATCTCCGGGTGACCGTGACCGAGCACGGCGCTCATCTGCCCGGACGTGAAATCCAGGATGGCTCGGCCATCGGCGTCATAGACGAAGGATCCGGAGGCGCGCTCGATGATGACGGGAGCGAACGTCCCGCCATAGCGAATGAGGTGCCGCCGCGCGCGATCCCAAAAGGATTTGTCGTCGTTTCCGGCCATGCCCGCCCCTTGCTGCTCGGTCGCAGCGACCAAAGAACCCGCGCACCACATCTTATGCGCGCACGACGGCAAAGACATTGCGATTTGAGATGCATTTCATCCCTTCTTCTGCAATCAATTGCGCAAAAGATGGAAAATGCGAAAGAAATGGGAACCGCGATCGTGATCGACGAGATCGACCGAAAAATCCTCGACGTGCTGCAGGTCGAAGGGCGCATCACAAATCTCGAGCTGGCCGAACGGATCGGCCTCTCGTCTGCCCCCTGCATGCGACGCGTTCGCACCCTCGAGGAGGCCGGCGTCATCAATTGCTATGTGGCGCTGGTGGACCCGCTGCGGGTTGGACTCGGGTTCGACGTGATCGTCGAGGTCCGTCTCAAGCAACAGAACAGGGAATCCTTCGCACGCTTCGAGAGGAAGGTGATTGACCTTCCGGAGGTCGTCGAATGTTGCATGATTGCCGGCGATTGGGATTACTCGCTACGGATCGTGTCCTCCGACCTGGCGCGTTATCAATCCTTCATCCTCGACCGCCTCATGCATCCGGACACCGACATCGCGAGTTACCGCACGACGATCATCCTGCGAAAGGTCAAATCGACGACCAAGATCGACAGCTCGCTGTTCGGCGAGGGTTGAGGAGTTCGAACGAGCTACAGCAGGAAGCCGATCCCCATCGCGATCACGCTGAGCGCCATCGCGGCGGTCGAGAGCCAGCCGAGCCAGTACAGCCAGCCGCCGACCACAAAGCGGTCCATGACATCCCGGCGGCGGGCCATGAACATCAGCAGCACCATCACGGGCACCGCGAGCACGCCGTTGACGACCGCACTCCAGTACAGCGCCGCGATCGGATCGATCGGCGTGAAGTTGAGCGCGATGCCGATGCCGCCCGACAGCGCCAGCACCGAATAGAACGCGATCGCCTCCTTCGGCCTGCGCGTCAGCCCAACCCGCCATCGCCGGCCCTCACCGACCGCATAGGCCGTCGCGCCCGCGAGCACCGGGATCGCCAGAAGGCCGGTGCCGACGACGCCGAGCGCGAAGATCACCTCGGCAAGCGGCCCGGCGATCGGGCGCAGCGCCTCGGCGGCCTGCGCCGAGGTCTGGATATCGGTCTTGCCGGCGGCATGCAGCGATGCGGCGGCGGTGACGATGATCGACAATGCGATCAAGTTCGAGAATGCCATGCCGGTGATGGTGTCGGCACGGATGCGCGAGAATTCGCGCCGGGCGCCGTAATGCCGCTCGATCAGCGGATGCTTGGTGACATCGACCCGCTGCTCCTCCGCCTCCTGCGAGGCCTGCCAGAAGAACAGATAGGGCGAGATCGTGGTGCCGAGGATCGCAACGACGGTCGTGAAATAGTCGGCGCTCCAGCTGATGTGCGGCAGCAGCACGCCGGCCAGGGCCTCCGTCCACGACACCTTGGCAAAGGCAAGCGCCGCGACATAGGCGAACAGGCTGAGCGTCAGCCATTTCAGGATCGCGACGTAGCGCCGGTAGTTCATGAAGATCTGCGCGGCCACCGAGGTCACGCCGAACAGCACCACATAGAGAATGGCCGGGCCGCCGATCAGGAGCTTTGTGGCATCGGCCATGGCCGAGAGGTCGGCCGCGATGTTGATGGTGTTGGCAATCGACAGCAGCGTCACCACGACGGCGAGCAGCCAGCCTGGATAATGCCGGCATACATTGCCCGCGATGCCATGGCCTGTGACGCGCCCCACCCGCGCCGAGATCTCCTGGATCGCGCTCATCAGCGGAAACGTCAGCAGCATGGTCCAGCCAATGCCGTAGCCGAGTTGCGCGCCGGCCTGGCTGTAGGTGCCGATCCCCGAAGGGTCGTCGTCGGACGCGCCGGTGATCAGCCCGGGTCCGAGCGTCTTCAGGACGCGGCTGAACGGCAGGCGCCGGGGCTGGACCGCCGGCGCATCGTCTTGATTGTCGTGTGGCGAGATTGTCCCTTGCCGCGTCATGTCCTGTTCCAGCCGTCTGACAACGGGCCGGATCCCGGCAAGGTTCCTGGGATGAAGCCTACGGCTCGATGACCGTGGCGATGCCGGGCTCGAGGATGCGCAGACGGCGGCCGAAGCCGAGCGTATCGAAGCTCGCGCGCAGGTCGCTCGCGCTCTGCCGGAAATGCGCCCAGCCGTCGGTATGAACCGGCACGATCACCGCGTCCGCAAAGGCGCGCGCGGTCTCGATCGTGTCGTTGGTGTCCATGGTGAGATGGAAGGGGCCGCGGGTTTGCGCCGCGCCGGCGAACGGCAGCACCACGCCGCAGTCGAAGCGCCGCGCGACCTCGGCGACGCCGTCGAACCAGGTGGTGTCGCCGCTGACATAGACCGGACGGCCGGGCTTGGCCGGCTCGACCACGAAACCGATGACGTCGCCGGACAACGGCTCGATCCCGGCCGGTCCGTGCCGCGCCGGCGTCGCGGTGACCGTGAGCGTCCGGCCCCCCTTCTGCAACTCGGTCGAGGCCCAGGGCGCAAAGCCCTCGGCGTTGCCGCCGAGCCGCCTCGCGCCGGCCTCCGTCGTCAGCACGCGCTTCGTGCCTTTAAGGAAATCCCGGCCCGAATGGTCGAGATTGTCGGAATGCTGGTCGTGGCTCAGCAGCACGGCATCGATTGCGCCGACATCGCGCGCGCCGAGCGCGGGACCCGTCAGCTTCTCCAGCTTCACATGCGGCAGCTGATACTCGCCGGGCGCATCGAAGGTCGGATCGGTGAGCAGGCGGAACCCGTCGATCTCGATCAGGGCGGTGGGGCCTCCGATCAGCGTGATGGTGATGCTCACGTCATACTCCTGTTGGCCGCGGCGGCCGCCGGGCGGGTCACCAGGTAAATGCCGAGCGCGACCGGAACGATCCCGACCAGGTCGCGAAATTCGACATGCTCGCCGAGCACGAGATAGGCGAACAGCATGCCGAGCGGCGGCATCAGGAAGTGATAGGCGCTGGCGGCGGTCGCGCCACACACTTTCAGGAGATGAAACCAGAGCAGATAGGCGAGGATCGAGCCGCCGAGCACGAGGAAGGCGAAGGCGCCGGCAAGACGGATGCTGGGCACGATGTCGCTGACGCTGGAGAGCGCGAAGGCGAACGGCATCACGGCAAGGCCGCCGGCAATGTTCTGGATGCCGTTGCCGATCCACAGGCTGCCCTTCGGCGCCAGCAGCTTGAACAGCACGGTGCCGGCGACGATCGAGGCCAGCGAGGCCAGCGTGAACAGGATGCCATGCGCGCTGTCCGAACCGACCGACATGCGATGCCAGACGATCAAGGCAACGCCGACGATGCCGAGCACGAGACCAATCACCTTGCGCAAGGTCATGCTCTCGCCGAGGAACAGCGCCGCCAGCATGGCAGTGAACACCGGATTGGCCGAGACGATCAGCGCGCCAAGCCCGGCGGAGACGGTCTTCAGGCCGGTATAGCCGAGGCCGAGATAGAGCGCATTGTTGGCGACGCCGAGCACGGCAAACACCGCCGCATCGCGCTAGGTGAGATCCCATTGGTCGCGGCGCAGCCAGGAGATGGCGAGGATCAGAACCCCGGCGAGCGAAAACCGCGCGGCGAGCAGGATCAGCGGCGGGCAATCGGTGACGCCGATCTTGCCGGCGACGAACGCGTAGCTCCAGAGCAGACAGAACAGGGCGATCAGCAGCGGCAGGGTGTTGAAGCGGGCGCGGGGGGCGGCCATCGAGGTTGCGGCGGACATGAGCGAATTCTCCTTCAGCCATGATCTAGGCCCGCGCCTTGATATTTGGAAATTAAATGATAGACTGGTATGCAGTTGATTTATGAATGAAGGCTGCGATGCTCGACCTGGAGCTGCTGCGCAGTTTCGTCTCGGTGGTCGATGCCGGCGGCTTCACCCGCGCCGGAGAGCGTGTCCATCGCACGCAGTCGACGGTGAGCCAGCAGATCAAGCGCCTGGAGGAGGATGTCGGCCAGCCGCTCTTGATCCGCAGCGGCAGGGACGTCACCCCGACCGAAGCCGGCGAGCGGCTGTTGACCTATGCGCGGCGGCTATTGTCACTCGCCGAAGAGGCCCGCGACGTGCTCTCGCGGCCCGGCAGCGAAGGCGCGATCCGGATCGGCATCACCGAGGATTTTGCCGCCTATCGGCTGACAAAGCTGCTCGCCACTTTCGCGCGCAGCCATCCGAACTTGCGGCTCGACGTGCGCTCCGGCCAGAGCCTGTTCCTGTACCGCGATCTCGAACGCGGCGATCTCGATCTCGCGCTGATCAAGCGCGCCGCCAATGAGAAGGGCGGCATCGCGGTGTGGCCTGAACGCGTGCACTGGGTCACCAGCAAGAGCCACCCGCGCGCTACGACGGCCGGCTCGGTTCCGCTGATCGGTTTCGCCTCGGGCTGTCTCTACCGCGCCCGCGCCATCCATGCGCTGGAGAGCGCCGGCCGCAACTGGCACATGGCCTACACCTCCTCCAGCCTCGCCGGCATCCAGGCCGCGGTCGCCGCGGGCCTCGGGCTCAGCATCCTGTCGGAAATGTCGATCCAGCCCGAGCATCGCGTGCTGACCGCAAAGGACGGCTTTGCGCCGATCGATCGCACCGAGGTCGCCCTCGTCGCCGCCCCCGAAGCCAGCCCGGCGACCCTGCGGCTGGCGGACAGGCTCGCGGAGTATTGCGAGAGCGTGCAGGCCAAGGCGGCGTAGGGCGCGGTCGCGCAACAATCTCTGCTGTCGTCCCGGCGAAAGCCGGACCCATAACCATAGGGTTGTGTTGCTGAAGCAAGCTGTGGCCCCAGCGTCGCGCAGCAACGACCATCGGTGGTTATGGGGTCCCGGGTCGCGCTGCGCTTGCCCGGGACGACACTGAGTGTGTGGCAGGGCGCGCGTGATCCTCAATAACACCGCGACGCGACGAACGCGTGGACGCGGTTGTCGCCGAGCACATGGGCCATGAAGCCGGGCGATCCGAAAATCCGTGTGAATGCGGCGTCGCGGATGCTCAAGCCGCCGGTGTAGGCGCCGAACGCCGGCATCACCGCACGCTCGCCATCGGAAGCGAAACAACGGCGCTCGATCGAGCGGCCGCGGGTCGGCACGCGGGCCTTCGGGTGCAGATGGCCGGCGATCTCACCAGCTGCGCCGGTCGGCTCATGGCGGAACACGATCGGACCGATCGCGACCTCGGTCGCGACCACGCCGCCGAGATCGGACGGCAGCGCCGGATCGTGGTTGCCCGAGATCCAAATCCAGTTGCGCCGCAGCTGCAAGGCCGCGAGCGCCTCGCGATCCGGCTCCGACAGGCGCGCATGCGCATCGCGATCGTGAAAGCTGTCGCCGAGCGCGATCACCTGCCGCGGATCGTGTCGCGCGATGACAGCGGCGAGCCGGCTCAACGTCGCGACCGTGTCGTAGGGCGGCAGCAGCACGCCGCGGCTGGCGAAGCTCGAGCCTTTTTCCAGATGCAGGTCGGACACCACCAGCAGGCTCTGCGCTTCCCAGAACAGCGCGCCGGAGAAATCCGCCACGAATCCGACATCCGCCACCGTGACCCTCGAAACGCGCATGTCGTCACCGTCTCGCAAAGCTAGCGCGCTTGCCGTCACGTCCTGTTCCCCACAGTGCCAGTATTACGTCGTCGCCTCCCGCACGAGTTCCTCGGCCGCCTCGGCCAGGAGCTCGTCGGATGCTTCGCCATAAACTGACTCGCGGCCGATTTCCAGCAGCGCGGGGACGGCAAGCGGAGAAACGTGGTCGAGGTCCTTGTGGGTGATTCGGCCGCGGATGCGCGAAAGCATGTCGCTGAGGCGGCGAAGATCGAGCAATCCCGTGGCGGCGTCGCCGCGCGCGGCGCGCAGCAGCACGTGATCGGCCTGATGTTTTCGCAAAACGTCATAGATCAGGTCGGTCGAGAACAGCACCTGGCGACGCGACTTCTCCTCGTCGGTGAAGCGGCGCGCAATCAGCCCGGAGATGATGGCGCAGTTGCGGAAGGTGCGTTTCATCAGCGCGGATTCCGCGAGCCATGCCTCGAGATCGTCGCCGAGCATGTCGGGATCGAACAGCGCGTTGAGATCGAGCTTGCCGTGCCGGATCATGAAGGAGAGATCGCCGACGCCCCAGACCGCGAGCGCATATTCGTTGGCGACGAAGCCGAGCGGACGAGCGCGGGCGCGCTCCAGCCGGCGCGTCAGCAGCATGCCGAGCGTCTGATGCGCGAGCCGGCCCTCGAAGGGATAGCAGACCAGATAATGGCTGCCGCCGCGCGGAAAGGTCTCGACCAAGAGCTCGCGCGCCGCAGGCACACGCGAGAATTTTCGCTGCAGCGACAACCAGTCGTGCACCTGGTCCGGCAGCGCGTTCCAGGCACGGCTGTTGTCGAGCAATTTGCGGACGCGTTCGGCGAGATAGGTCGACAGCGGAAACTTGCCGCCCATGTAGGACGGCACTTTTGCATCTTTATCATTGGCGCGGGAGACATAGACCTGGTCTTCAACCAAGGCCTCGTAGCGCACCACCTCACCGCCAAAGACAAAAGTGTCGCCGGGCACGAGACCCTCGATGAAGACCTCCTCGATCTCGCCGAGCATCCGGCCGCCGCGCGCGATCGCGCCGGTCGAACCACCGCTTTTCCCTTGGCCGCCGGCGCGCGAGCGCACCAGCCGCACCTTCAGCATGGTCTCCTCGACGATGGTGCCGACGTTGAGGCGATAGCTCTGCCGCACCTTCGGATTGGTAACGCGCCAGCGGCCCTGCTTATCCTGCTTGATGCGCGCGAAACGCTCATAGGTCTTCAGCGCGTAGCCGCCGGTGGCGACGAAATCGATGACATCGTCGAAATCCGTCCGCGACAGCGAGGCATACGGTGCTGCGGTCCTGACCTCGGCGAAAAGCTCATCGGACAGGAACGGCTTGCCGCAGGCGCAGCCGAGCACGTGCTGGGCCAGCACATCGAGCGCGCCCGAGCGCAGCGGCGGCGTGTCCTGCGCATTCTCCGCGATCGCGTCGATCGCGACACGGCATTCCAGCACCTCGAAGCGGTTGGCCGGCACCAGCACGGCGCGCGAGGCCTCGTCGAAGCGGTGGTTGGCGCGGCCGATCCGCTGCATCAGCCGCGACGAGCCTTTCGGCGCGCCGATATTGATGACGAGGTCGACATCGCCCCAGTCGACGCCGAGATCGAGCGAGGAGGTGCAGACCACGCCGCGCAGTCTTCCGGCGGCCATCGCGTCCTCGACCTTGCGGCGCTGCGCGACGTCGAGCGAGCCGTGATGCAGCGCGATTGCCAGCCCGTCGTCATTCATGCGCCAGAGATCCTGAAACAGCATCTCAGCCTGGCTGCGGGTGTTGACGAACACCAGCGTGGTCTTGTTGCGCTTGATCAGCTCGTAGACCTCGGACAGCGCGTGGCGTGCGCTGTGGCCGGACCACGGCAGCCGCTCCCGCGTGTCGAGCATCTCGACCACCGGCGGCGCGGCGCCGCCGGCGGTGACGACGTCGGCGGACGTAGTCTCGCCGCCCGGCTGCGGCACCAGGAAACGCGCGAGTTGTTCGGGCTCGGCGACCGTCGCCGAGAGGCCAATGGCACGGATCTGCGGCGCGATGGTCCAGAGCCGCGCAAGTCCGAGCGACAGCAGATCGCCGCGCTTGGAGGTGACGAGCGCATGCAGCTCGTCGAGCACGATGCGCTTCAACGAGGAAAACAGATAAGGCGCGTCGTCGGAGGCCAGCAGCAGCGCCAGCTGCTCCGGCGTAGTGAGCAGGATGTCCGGCGGATAGCGCCGCTGCCGCTGCCGCCGCGACACCGGCGTGTCGCCGGTGCGGGTCTCGATCCTGATCGGCAGCCCCATCTCGGCGACCGGCGTCTCCAGATTGCGCGCGATGTCAACCGCGAGCGCTTTCAGCGGCGAGATGTAGAGCGTGTGCAGCCCGCCGCTGCGGCGAACACTCCGGCCAGTGGAGATGAGATTTTTTCTTGGCTCAACGGCGTTCGCTGGTAGGGCTTCCTCCCCCCTTGCGGGAGAGGGTTGGGGAGAGGGGTGAGCCGTATCGTTCGGAGCAAGCCGCGTACCCCTCTCCCGCCGCCCCCCGACGCGCAATTGCGCGTCAGAGGGCGTCGACCTTCCCCGCAAGGGGGGACGTGGCGATCGAGTACGCGACACGAGCTCTCCCTCTCTCTCCTCGCTATCGCCACTCAACTCCACCAGCGTCGGCAAGAACCCCGCCAGCGTCTTGCCTGCTCCGGTGGGCGCGATCAGCAGCGCCGAGCGTTGCTCGCGCGCTTTCGCCAGCAGCGCGAGCTGATGCTCGCGCGGCGACCAGCCGCGTGAAGCAAACCAGTCGCGAAACCGGCGCGGCAGGAGATCGGCCGTTTCCGACGGCGGAACGGAGAAGAGATCGAGCGTCGACACGCCCAAGAGGTAGGTGGTTCAGGCGGTTTCGTCGAGGGCGGACCGAATGGCGGCAGGTGGCACGAGGCGGCCCCCCACGTCGTCCCGGCGAAACGGAGTTTGCCCCACCCCTACTCCGTCATCGGCTGGCCGGAGAGCTCCCAATCCCTGCCGTTGAAGATCGAGACATAGAGCGTCTTCATCGGCGTGTAATCGTCGGGCGTATAGCTGTAATTGATGCCATCAAGGAAATAGGGCGAGTGGAAACCGGCGAGCGTGGTGGCGTGCTTCAGCACGTTGGCGCGGGTCAGGTCGTCGCCGCAGCGGCGCAGGATTTCGCCCATCGTCGCCGCCTGCCCGTAGCCGGCGAAGGCGATGGTGTTGTCGGGGTCGATGTTCGGCAGGTACTTCTTGCGCAGCTCCTCGAACGCGACCACGTCCGGATCCTTCTCATAGCGCGGCACGCCGACTTCCTTGTTGTAGCGGATCGCGACGATGTCCTTGGCGTTCTCGAGGCCCGCGGCGCTCAGGATCGAGCGACCGGTCGAGCCCGCCGACAGCAATTGCAGCGGCTTCCAGCCGAGCTCGGTCACCTTGCGGATCGACTGCGACGTCGCCTTGCCGGTGGTGATGTTGTAGAAGACGTCGGCGCCCGACTTCGAGAGATTGATGAGCTGCGAATCGACCGTCGGATCGGTGAGATCATAGGTCTGCTCCATGATCACCTGTGCCTTGCCGCCGGCATCGGCCAGCACCTTCTTGAAGGGCCCCAGGAAGTCGCGGCCGAAATCATCGTTCTGGTAGAGGATGCCGACCTTGGCGTTCGGCTTCACGCTGACGACGTGCTTGGCGAGGATGCGCGCCTCGGTCGGATAGAGCGGCAGGCCCGCCATGGTCCATTTGAAATTCTTCGGGTCGTTCCACTTCGAGGCGCCGGTGTTCAACAGCAGTTGGGGAACGCCCTTGGAGTTGAGGTATTTGTGCACGGAGGTCTGCGGCGCGGTGCCGAGCGAACCATAGAGCGCCAGCACCTCCTCCTGCTCGACCAGGCGGCGCGTCGCCTCGACGCATTTCGGCGCGCTGTAGGCATCGTCCATGGTGAGGAATTTCACCTTGCGGCCGTTGATGCCGCCCTTGTCGTTCAGCATCTGGAAATAGGCTTCGCCGACGCGCCCCAGCACACCATAAAGCGAGCCGGGACCGGAATGCGGCACGGTCTGGCCAAGCTTGATCTCGGTATCGCTCGCACCCGGATCGTACTTCTTGTCGGAGGCGCGGACGAAGGGCGCAGGCAGCACGGACGCGGCGATCACAGACAATGCAGTGGCGCCGAATTCGCGCCGTGTGTGTTTTTTCATCATTTCTCTCCCTGAGGCGAAAAGCTCTCGCATTCCGCCTCGCGCCGGGCAAGCGTGAAGTCATGACTTTGCGGCGCAATGCCGCGTCACGGCAAATGCGTAGCATGTAGACTCAAGTTGGGGAGTGTGAGGCTGCCTCTTCCCTTCTCCCTTGTGGGAGAAGGGAAGAGAGCGTCACGGCTTGATGGCGACGGCGACGAGTCCGGGTGCCGGGATATTGTCTTCATTGCGCGCCGAGAGATCGTCGAGCAGCGCCAGCGTCAGCCCCGCGCCAGCGACGGAGGCACGTACGTAAGCTGCGCTGTGCGCGTAGCGCAGCCCTTCGCCGAGGATGACACCTTCGCCGTCATGGGTCTCGGTCGTGAAGGCGAGCACGCCGCCCGCCACCAGCACACGGCTGGCCTCGGCGAGCACCGGCGCAAGATCGGCGACATAGACCATTGCATCCGCAGCCAGGATCAATTCGGCGCTGGCCTCGCGCTTGGCCGAAACGGCTTTCAACATGTCGTCGACCTCGAGCTCGGCATAGAGCCCGGTTGCGCGCGCCTTGTCGATCATGCGCGGCGACAGGTCGATGCCGATGAAGTGATCGACATGCCGGACGAACGCACCGGCCGCCAGCCCGGTGCCGCAGCCGAGATCGATCGCACGCTTGAAGAAGGCCGGCTGCTTTGCGCCCGCACGCACCGACAGCACCGCCTTGAACAGCAGCGCCGGGCCGCGATAGCCGAGATCGCCGACCAGCGCGGCCTCGAAGCGCGGCGCATATTGATCGAACAGCGTCTGCACATAGCCCGGCGGCATCGCGCTGACGGCCTCGACGCCGAGCTGCATCAGGTGAAGGCCGGCGCCATGACGGTCTTCGGGATCGGCGTCGCGCGCGCCGCGGAACGCCATGATCGCGGCCTCGCGCTGGCCGAGCTCCAGGCGGATCTTGCCCAGCGTGTACCAGGCCGACGGGAATTTCGGCACCAGCTCGATCGCCTGTTCGAGCAGCTCGGCGGCAGCCGGCAGATCGCCCTTCAATTGCAGGTCGCGCGCGAACTCGTAGCGGCGGTCGGCGACGAGGTCGCCGGAGGACAGAAACAGGCGGGGGGCCATTCGCTTTAAGGAACCAATCTCGGCCGGGTCCGGCCATCCATCAAAGCACGGACTTTTTCCGAAGATGGAT
Source organism: Bradyrhizobium sp. BR2003 (assembly GCF_009720285.1). Lineage (NCBI taxonomy): Bacteria > Pseudomonadati > Pseudomonadota > Alphaproteobacteria > Hyphomicrobiales > Nitrobacteraceae > Bradyrhizobium > Bradyrhizobium sp. BR2003. The sequence goes on along the minus strand of NZ_SMYJ01000045.1, from coordinate 200,703 downwards.
GCACGGGTCAAGCCCGCGGATCCGGCTAAACATCGCGGATCGAGCGCCTATATAGGGACGATGCGCCCGCAAGACATCCTGATGCCCGTCCCGGCCGGGCTTTGCTGCAAGCCCGGCGGCTTCCACATCGATCCTGTCAGGCCGGTCGAGCGGGCGCTGATCACCCATGGCCATTCCGACCATGCGCGGGCGGGCCATGGCGCTGTGCTCGCGACCCAGGAAACGCTCGACATGATGCGGCTGCGCTATGGCGAGAGTTTCGCTGGCTCTGTGCAGGCGATCGCCTATGGCGAGGAAATCAGGCTCGGCGACGTCACGGTGACGTTTCATCCCGCCGGCCATGTGCTGGGCTCCGCCCAGATATCGGTGACCTGCAAGGACACCCGCATCGTCGCCTCCGGCGACTACAAGGATGCGCGCGACCCGACCTGCGCGCCGTTCGAGCTGGTGCCCTGCGACGTCTTCATATCAGAGGCGACGTTTGGATTGCCGGTGTTCCGCCATGGCGATGCCGCCGGCGAAGTGAACAAGCTGCTGGCGTCGGTCAAATTGTTTCCGGAGCGTGCGCATCTGGTCGGCGCCTACTCGCTCGGCAAGGCGCAGCGTGTGATCGCGCTGCTGCGCGAGGCCGGCTACGACGCGCCCATCTACCTGCATGGCGCGATGGAGAAGATCACCTATTACTATCAGGAGCGCGGCATTGCGCTCGGCGAGCTCCGGCCCGCGCGCGGCATGAAGAAAGCCGAGCTTGCCGGCACCATCACGCTGGCGCCGCCAAGCGCGACATCCGATGTCTGGACGCGCCGCTTTCCCGATCCGGTCACCGCATTCGCCTCGGGCTGGATGCGGGTGCGCGCCCGAGCCCGGCAAGGCGGCGTCGAGCTGCCGCTGGTGATATCAGATCATGCGGACTGGGACGGGCTGACGGCGACGATCGCGGCGACCGGCGCCGGCGAGATCTGGGTCACCCACGGCCAGGAAGATGCGCTGGTGCATTGGTGCAAGACCAAGGGCCTTGCCGCGCGGCCGCTCGATCTGGTCGGCTATGGCGACGAGGACGAAGGCGAGGCGGCCGCACTGACCGGCGAGGTCCAGCCCGCCGGCGAGGCAGAGACATGAACCGCTTTGCCGAGCTGCTCGACCGCCTCGCCTACGAGCCCGGCCGCAACAACAAGATCAAGCTGCTGGTGGCCTATTTCCGCGAGACCGAGGACCCCGACCGCGGCTACGCGCTGGCGGCGCTGACCGGCGCGCTGTCGTTCAAGCACGCCAAGCCTGGGCTGATCCGCGACCTGATCACCGAGCGCGCCGACCCGGTGCTGTTCGGCTATTCCTATGATTACGTCGGCGACCTCTCGGAGACGGTCGCGCTGATGTGGCCGAAGGCGACTGGTGCATCTCGCAACGAGTCATTCCTGGGCCACCCCTCTCCCCGCCCCTCCCCCGCAAGGGGGGAGGGCGCCCAACCGTCTTGCTCACCCCACGGCGATAACGAGGTGACTGACTTGGGTGAGGGACGCACCAGTGGATGGGTTCCCTCCCCCCTTGCGGGGGAGGGTGAGGGAGAGGGGTACCGCGGGCGAGACGTCAGCGATGATCTGCTCTCGCGCAACGATCGCGACCTCCGCACCCACAACAACCCGCCTCCTCCGACCCTCACCGACGTCGTCACCACGTTGCGCACGCTCGGCAAGGCCGAGCTGCCGGCGCAGCTGGCGCGCTGGCTGGATGAGCTCGACGAGACCGGGCGCTGGGCGCTCTTGAAGCTCGTCACCGGCGCGATGCGGATCGGGATCTCGGCGCGGCTGGCGAAGACCGCGGCGGCGGCGCTCGGCGACAAGGACCCGCACGAGATCGAGCTGCTGTGGCCCGGCCTGTCGCCGCCCTATCTCGACCTGTTCGCCTGGCTCGAGGGCCGCGGCGACAAACCGGTCAACCGCGACCCGGCGCCGTTCCGCCCGATGATGCTGGCGCATGCGATCGAGGGCAGCGATTTCGCCAATCTCGACGCCGCCGATTTCAGCGCGGAATGGAAATGGGACGGCATCCGGGTGCAGGCGGTGTCCGGCCGCGATGCGCGCGGCCACGTCCAGGCGCGGCTCTATTCGCGCACCGGCGAGGATATCACCGGCAGCTTTCCGGATCTCGCGCCGTCGCTGCACCTGCCCGGCGCGATCGACGGCGAGTTGCTGGTACTGCGCGACGGCCGCGTGCAGACCTTCAACGTGCTGCAGCAGCGGCTGAACCGCAAGGTCGTTTCGCCGAAGCTGATCAAGGAATTTCCGATCCACCTGCGCGCCTACGACCTGCTCGGCGACGACGAGAGCGATTTGCGCGAGCTGCCCTTCACCGAACGCCGCGCGCATCTCGAAGCCTTCGTCGCCAAGCTGAACGATCCGCGCATCGATCTGTCGCCGACCGTCCCGTTCGCCAGCTGGGAAGAGCTGGCCGCGGCGCGCGCCGATCCCAAGAGCGCCGGCGCCGGCGACGATGCCGACGCGGTCGAGGGCGTGATGCTGAAGCGGCGCGACGCGCCCTATCTGCCCGGGCGGCCGAAAGGTCCGTGGTGGAAGTGGAAGCGCGATCCGCACATCATCGACGCCGTGCTGATGTATGCCCAGCGCGGCCACGGCAAGCGCTCGTCCTACTACTCCGACTATACGTTCGGCGTCTGGACCCGTCGCGATGATGGCGACGAGCTGGTGCCGGTCGGCAAGGCCTATTTCGGCTTCACCGACGAGGAGCTGTTGCACATCGACCGCTTCGTCCGCCGCAACACCACCGAGAAGTTCGGCCCGGTCCGCCATGTCGTGCATGAGCCGGATCGGGGGCTGGTGCTGGAGGTCGCCTTCGAGGGCTTGCAGCGCTCGCCGCGTCACAAGTCCGGCGTCGCCATGCGCTTCCCCCGGATCAGCCGCCTGCGCTGGGACAAGCCGCCGCGCGAAGCCGACCGGCTGGAGACGCTTGAACGGATGTTAATCTCCATGACAGGAAGTTAAATCCGAGGCGCGCATGGCAGCCATTGATCGCGGCGCGCGGGTTTCCCATGTGCACCGCCGTGACCTATAATGCGGGCGATTCCGTTAGACCTCGGTTCTGATGGGATCAGAATCGAGGTCCAGGTTTTGTTTTGACGCGTTTTCTTCACGCGAACCGATGCCTTCGCGCGAAAACGCTATTGGAGAGAGCAATGCCAAACGACATCCGGGACTTGCCGGCCGGCCACAGTGACGGCCTGTACCGCTTTCTCGGCGGATCGCCGCTCTCCGTGGCGTTCCGGTTGATTCTGCTGTCGATTCTGGTCGGTGTCGTGCTCGCCGCGATCGGCCTCGATCCATGGAACATCCTCTACAGCATCCGCCGGCTGTTCCAGAGCATCTGGGATTTCGGCTTCGACGCGATCAACTGGGCCTGGCGCTACTTCCTGCTCGGCGCCGTCATCGTGATTCCGATCTGGCTGTTGTCGCGGCTGTTCGGCGCGCCGCGCGGCCGCTGATCCCAAGGAGAGTGCGCAGCCGATGCAATTGCGATTTGTCGGCTGCGGCGATGCATTCGGCTCCGGCGGCCGCTTCAACACCTGTTTCCACGTCAGCGGTGCGCGCAGCAATTTCCTGATCGATTGCGGCGCCTCGTCGCTCCCGGCGATGAAACGGCTCGAGATCGACCGCGACGCAATCGACCTGATCCTGATCACGCATTTCCACGGCGACCATTTTGCCGGCCTGCCGTTCTTCCTGCTCGATGCGCAGTTCTCCCGCCGCACCCGGCCGCTGGTGATTGCCGGACCGCAAGGCATCGAAACGAAACTGCCTGCGGTGATGGAGGTGATGTTCGAACATTCCTCCAAAACCAAACAACGCTTCGATCTGTCCGTCGTCACGCTGGCGCCGCGCGAAACGTGCAGTTTCGGCGAGGTGACCGTCACGCCCTTCCCCGTCGTGCATGGCGAATCCGGCGGGCCACACCTGGCCTATCGTGTCGGGGCGGAAGGCCGCGTCATCAGCTACAGCGCCGACACCGAATGGACCGACGCGCTGATCCCGGCGGCACAGGACGCCGACCTCTTCATCGCTGAAGCCTACATGTACGACAAAATGGTCAAGAACCATCTCAGCCTGAAGACACTGGAAGCGCATTTGCCGGCCATCAACGCCAAGCGCGTGGTGCTGACCCATATGAGCGACGACATGCTCGGCCGCGTCGACGCCCTGCCCTACACGGCAGCGAGCGACGGCATGGTCGTGGTGCTCTGACCATGCAATGCCTTACCCGCTGCCCCTCCGCCACCGCATTGCTCTGAGAACAATTCCGGCATGGTCGCGCGACGGATGTCGCGATAGAAACGCATATTCCTCGCAATTGTAGCCATGCACGCACCCATCCACCCGAAGATCACGACGCGCCAGGTGTTCGCCATCGCCGGCCCCGCGATGGTCGCCAACCTGACCACGCCGCTGATCGGCATCGTCTCGACCACCGCGATCGGCCGGCTCGACGACGCCGCGCTGCTCGGCGGGGTGGCGATGGCCTCGGTGATCTTCGACTGCCTGTTCTGGCTGTTCGCCTTCCTGCGCATGAGCACGCTGGCCTTCACCGCGCAGGCGCAGGGCGCCGGCGAAATCAAGGAATATGCCGCGATCCTGGTGCGCGGCTTCATCGTCGCCGGCCTGATCGGCGCGGCGCTGATCGCGCTGCAGGTGCCGCTCGCCGCGGTCACGTTCCAGCTGATGGGCGGCAGCGAGGGCGTCACGCGCGCGGCCAAGAGCTATTTCATGATCCGGATCTGGTCGGCGCCGCTGGCGCTCGCCAATTACGTCATCCTGGGCTGGCTGGTCGGTCAGGCCCGCGCCAATCTGGCGCTGGCGCTGCAGATCGTGATCAATTTGATCAACATGGCCGCGACCGTGCTCCTGGTGCAGGTCTACGGCGCCGGCATTGCCGGTGCCGCGATCGCCGCCGTGCTCGCCGAGACCGCCGGTTTCGCCGCCGGCATTGTCGTGGCGTGGCGGATCTCGCAAGGCGGCTTTGCCGTTCCCGCGGCCACGCTGTTCGACCGCGCCAAGCTGATGCGCATGCTGGCGGTCAATCGCGACATCATGGTCCGCACCGCGGCGCTGATCGTCGTGTTCCTGTTTTTCACCGCCAAGGGCGCGCGCGAGGGCGACGTGACGCTGGCGGCGAATTCGGTGCTGAACAATTTCCTGCTGGTCAGCGCCTTCTTCCTCGACGGTCTCGCCAATGCCGCCCAGCAGCTGTGCGGCCGTGCCTTCGGCGCGCGCGACGCGCGCGGCTTTTCCGATTCGACCCGGCTCGTGCTGCTGTGGGGCATGGGCTTTGCGCTGGTTGTATCGGTGTTGTTCGCGCTGTTCGGACCGGCGCTGATCAACCTGATGACGACCAGCGACGACGTGCGCCGCTATGCGCGCGCGTTCCTGCCCTTCGTGATCCTGGCACCCCTGCCCGGCGTGTTCGCGTTCGGCTTCGACGGCATCTATGTCGGCGCCACCTGGGCGCGCGAGATGCGCAATCTGATGCTGGCCTCGCTCGCGATCTTCCTCGCCACCTGGTGGGCGCTCAGCTCGTTCGGCAACACCGGACTGTGGATCGCGCTGCTCGGCTTCTACGTCGCACGCGGCGGCCTGCAGGGCCTGCGCTATCCGGCGCTGCTCAGGAAGACGTTCAAGACTGTGTAGCATTCGTAGCCCGGATGGAGCGAAGCGCAATCCGGGACAGTCTGGAGTGCCCCCCAAAAGTGAGACACGGGAAATTAGGGACAGTTCTCTAACGGAGAACGAATGCCCAACAAATCACCCCGTGTTTTCAGCCGAGAGTTCAAGCTTGAGGCGGTTCGCCGCATTCTGGCGGGCGAGCGGATAAGGGCGCTTTCAGACGAGCTGAAGGTGCTGCGCAAGGATCTCTACGCTTGGCGCGATCTGTTTCGTGCAGGCGGGGCGGCAGCGCTGCGGCCGCTGGGTCGCCCCCGCAAGGGCGAAGCGGTTGTTCCAGCAGCAGTGAGGAAGCGTGCGCGCGATATTGCGGCGGCCGACCCGGGCGCGCCGGAGCGGATTGCCGAACTCGAGCGCAAGATCGGCCAGCAGCAGATTGAACTGGATTTTTTTCGGCAAGCCTTGCGGCGGGTCAAGGAAGCACGCCGGCCGAGCAGCGGGCCTGGCGTGACGGGGTCTACGAGGTCATCCAGGCGATGACGATCCCCCCGCGGCAAGGCGAACTGACGATCGAACGGATGTGCGCCCTGGCTGGCGTCAGCCGGGCCGGTTACTACCGACATTGGGCGGCTTGCGCCCCACGTGCCGAGGAAACCGGCGTGCGGGACGCAATCCAGCGGCTGGCGCTTGCCTATAGGCATTACGGCTATCGCCGGATCGCCGCGCAGCTGCGCCGCGAAGGCTTTGTGGTCAACCGCAAGCGCGTGCTTCGCCTGATGAGAGAGGATAATCTGCTGTGCCTGCGGCAGCAGCCGTTCGTGCCTGTTACGACCGACTCGCGCCACCCGTGGCGGGTGGTACCGAACCTGGCCCGCGGTATGGTGCCGAGTGGCCTCGATCAGCTCTGGGTGGCGGACATCACCTACATCCGCCTGCAGGAGGAGTTCGCCTATCTCGCCATCGTGCTCGATGCCTTCAGCCGGCGTGTCGTCGGCTGGGCCTTGGAGACGCACCTAGAGGCGCGCCTGGCGATCGCGGCACTCTCCATGGCGCTGGCGGCGCGCCAACCGAGGCCCGGCAGCCTGATCCATCACTCCGACCGGGGTATCCAATACGCCTGTAGCGACTACACCGAATTGCTCCAGCAGCACGACGTCGCCCCGAGCATGAGCCGGGTCGGCAATCCCTACGACAACGCCAGAGCGGAGAGCTTCATGAAGACCCTCAAGCAAGAGGAGGTCAACGGCCAGACCTATCGCGATGCGCAGCAGGCGAGAAATGCGATCGGCGCCTTCATCGAACAGGTATACAATCGTCAGCGGCTGCACTCGGCTTTGGCTTACCGGCCGCCAGCCGAGTTCGAAACAAATCTACCGCATGGCGGGGCTGCTGCGCAGCAGCCCCGCCATGCGGCCCTAACCCATCAACCCGCCCCGCCGCCTCAGGCGCTCGGCACCTGTCCCTGATTATCGTGTCTCACATCAGGGGTGCAGTTCAGTCTCGCCGCTGCACAAGTCCCCGGATTTCGCTTCGCTCCATCCGGGCTACGGGCTACAGCCTTAACCTACAGACACCTACCTCACCGGCCAGTCCTCGGCGGTAATCGTCGCCGCATCGGCGCCGACGATTTCCGATAGCGAGTCGCGGCCGGTGCGCAGCAGGGTCGAGGACAGATCGCGCTTGATGTCGTCGACGAGACCGATGCCCTTGTAGACCAGCGAGGAATAGAGCTGGATCAGGCTGGCCCCGGCGCGGATCTTGGTCAGTGCGGCGCCGCCGCTATCGATGCCACCGACGCCGATCAGCGGAAACGCGCCTTCGACGCGGACATAGGTCTCGGCCACCATCCGCGTCGACAGCCGGAACAGCGGACGGCCCGACAGGCCGCCCTGCTCCTTGGCGCGATTCTCCTCGCGCAAGGTCGAGGGACGCGCCAGCGTGGTGTTGGCGACGATCATGCCGTCGACGCGCCGCGAGCGGGCGATGTGCACGACGTCGTCGAGTTCGGCAAGGCTGAGGTCGGGCGCGATCTTTAGCAGGACCGGCGAATCGCCGGCGTTCTTGCGCACGCGCTCGCGGGTGTCGATGACCCGCGCCAGCAGATCGTCGAGCGCGGCCGATTGCTGCAGATTGCGCAAGCCGGGCGTGTTCGGCGAGGAGACGTTGACGGTGAAATAGCTCGCGACCGGCGCAAAGGTCTCGATCAGCTTCACATAGTCGGCGGCGCGGTCCGACGAATCCTTGTTGGCCCCGACATTGACCCCGACAATGCCGCCGGCGCTGGCGCGCGCGGCGAGCCGCCGCAGCACGGCTTCCGCGCCGTCATTGTTGAAGCCCATGCGGTTGATGACGGCCTCGTCGCGCTCCAGGCGAAACAGCCGCGGCCGCGGATTGCCGCCTTGCGGCTTCGGCGTGACCGAGCCGATCTCGACAAAGCCGAAGCCGAGCCGCAGCAGCGCGTCGGGCACCTCGGCGCTCTTGTCAAAACCGGCCGCCATGCCGATCGGGTTTGGAAAGTTGAGTCCGAAGGCGCGCACCGCGAGCTTGGGGTCATCCGGCCGCTGCCGGATCGGCGGCAGCAGCTTCAGGCCCTGGATCGCCATGCGATGGGCATCCTCGGGATCGAACCAGCGCAGCAGCGGCAGCGAGAAGGCGTCGAAGGCACGGATCACGGCTTGAGCTCCGGAACGTCGTGGCCACCGTCGGAGCGCGCGCGCAGGTCGAGGATCTCGATGACCGCGCCGAGGTCGAGATCGCCATAGAGATGCGGGAACAGCTCGTCATTGCGCGACCGCTCCCAGCGCAGGGCATCGCCCAGCGCATCGGCATCGACCGCGACCAGGAACAGGCCGGTCTGCCCGTGGTAGTGCTTGCGCGCGGTCTCGGCCACCTGGAAGGCGGTGGAAAAATGGATAAAGCCGTCGCGTTGGTCGTCGGCACTGCCCCGGTACACGCCCTGCCGCTCGGCCTCGCGCCAGGCCGAAGCGGGGGTGATTTTGTAGATCATCGGCACGGGCCGGCCTTCCCTTTTGTCCTTGAGTCTCTTGGGGTTTTATCCGGATTTGAGGGGAAATGCCCCAGACGCCATCTGGCGAGCGAGGGACCGTATCGGCGGCGGCGGCGCAACTCAAGCGGTGCCGGGACACATCGGCCGACAGATTTGCGAAAACGCCAAGTTTCAGGCAATAATTCCTACCATCCGGGATATCCTCGATGGCCAAACAGTCCAAAGCCGCCCGACCGCTGACCCACGCGCAGGTCTGGGCCGCGCTCGACCGGCTCGCCGAACGCGCCGGCCTGTCGCCGTCCGGCCTTGCCAAGCAGTCCGGACTCGACCCCACCACCTTCAACAAGTCCAAGCGCGTGACTGGCGACGGACGCGAGCGCTGGCCCTCGACCGAGTCGCTCTCCAAGGCGCTGGCGGCGAGCAATGCCAGCATGGAGACCTTCGTGCAGTTGCTCGGCGATGGCGCGCGCGGCGGACAGTCGGTGCCGCTGATCGGCTTCGCGCAGGCCGGCGCCGGCGGCTATTTCGACGACAGCGGCTTTCCCGCCGGCAAGGGCTGGGACGAAGTGGCGCTGCCGGCGACCACCGACGAGCACGCCTATGCGCTGGAGATCGAGGGCGACTCGATGAAGCCGGCCTATCGCGAAGGTGACATCATCGTGGTGTCACCGGCGACCGCGATCCGCCGCGGCGACCGCGTGGTGGTGCGCACCACCGGCGGCGAGGTGATGGTGAAGGAATTGAGACGCCGCACCGCCAAGATGCTGGAACTCGGATCGCTCAATCCGGAGCACCCCAACCGCATGCTCGATGCCGAAGAGGTCGCGTGGATCGCACGCGTGGTTTGGGCGAGCCAGTAGCCGGGCACGTAAATACCGACGTCGTCCCGGGCAAGCGAAGCGCGACCCGGGACCCAAAACCACCACTGATTGTGCTTGGGCGAGCTGGGCCACAGCTGATTCGACAACATGCCCCTGTGGTTATGGGTCCCCTCCCGGCTTTCGCCCGGACGACGGTGAAATTTGCGGCGCTGCCAGCCTTACGTCGCGTAGTCCGGCTCCTTGCGATCCAGCATCCGCTTCAGCGCATCGAAATGCCGCTGCGCCGGGGACGGGCCGTTGTAGAGGTGGTCGTCGCGGAAATCGCGCTTGGTCTTTTCCACCACATGCTGCGGCAATTGCTTGAGCGGCTGCTGCGTCCACATCGCGTAGATCTGCACTTGCGCGGCGCGTTCGATGTAATAGAGCCGGTCGTAGGCATCGGCGACCGTCTCGCCGACGGTCGAGATGCCATGATTGGCCATGAACAGGATGGTCTTGTTGCCGATCACCCTGGCGAGCCGTGCGCCTTCCTCGGGATCGAGCGCGGGGCCGGTGTAGAGATCGTCATAGGCAATCGCTTCCGACAGACCGACCTCGGTCTGTCCGATCTCCTTGATGCGCGGATCCTCGAGCCGCGTCAGCGCGCTCGCATACGGCATGTGGGTGTGGAACACGGCCTTGGCTTGCGGCAGCGCCTTGTGGATCGGCGCATGAATGCAATAGCAGGAGCGCTCGACCTCGCCCTCGCCGCGCTTCACCTCGGCATCGTCGATGCCGACCTCCATGAAGGAGGATGCTGTCACCTCCGACCAATGCATGCCGAACGGGATCTGGTAGTAGCGGTCGGTGCGGCCGGGCACCACGAGGGTGAGATGGTTGAAAATACCTTCCGAAAAGCCGTGGATGTAAGCGAGCCGATGTGCCGCCGCGAGATCGACCCGCGCCTGCCATTCCTCGGCGCTCGAACTGTCCTGCAGCGATGTCGGCGAAACCCTGAACTGCATGCGCATGCTCCCATCCGTGCCGGCCTCTCGGCGGAGGCCGTGCTGATTTTATCGATACGACTGTAGCGCAATCCGGCGCCAGGCTCCGGTGAAATTGCCGATGGCCTGCTATCCGAATTTTGCGGGCTCGCCACCATTATGTGATGATGCGCTGCGACGCACACGACACCGGACAGACTGCAATGACCGACGACGCCAGACCAAAACTTCCGGCTTTTGATCCAAATATGGTCGCCGAGAACAACACCACCAGCATCCCGCCGCCACACCGCGCTGCCAACCAGATGCGTTACAACCGCCGGCTCGGCGATCATGCCGGCTTGACGAACTTCGGCGTCATTTTGACGCGGATCGTTCCGGGCGGCCAATCGTCGTTTCGCCACGCCCATTCGCGCCAGGACGAGTTCGTCTATGTCCTGGATGGCGAAGTGGTGATGGAGACCAATGGCGGCGCACAGGTCCTGACAGCAGGCATGTGCGCCGGCTTCCCCGCAGGCACCGGTGACGCGCACCGTTTCATCAACCGCACCGAGAAGGACGTCAAGCTGCTGGTGGTCGGAGACCGCACGGCCGGCGACGAGATCAGCTATCCCGACGTCGACATGCACGCCGTGCTGGGGGCCGATGGCGCATACAAGTTCACGACCAAGAAGGGCGAGCCGCTGTAGCAGCCGTAGCCCGGATGGAGCGCAGCGCAATCCGGGGCAAGCCGTGCCAGCGGCGAGATTCCCGGATTTCGCTGCGCTTCATCCGGGCTACATTTTTTCGTAATAGCAACCGCTGCAGGGTGGGCACAGCGCATGGACGCGTCTTGCCCGCCCCGCTTCAAGCTACGACGACCGCGCCAGCGCGCCGTCGATCATGTTGACCGCGTTCTGCACGCCGTAGACCGCGACGAAGGAGCCGAAGCGCGGGCCCTTCTCCTGGCCGAGCAGCACCTGGTAGAGCATGTTGAACCAGTCGAGCGAGACGCCGGGACGGCCGTCCTTGCCCTTCTTGACCGTATCGAGGAACGGCTCGCGGCGGCCGATCTCATAGACCACGTTCTGGATGTCTTCCGCGGTCGCGTCAGCCGGCATGTTGGCGAGCGCATCGCGCAGGTCCTGCAGCGCGGCGCGCTCGCCGTCGGTCGGCTCGCGGAATTGCTTGGTCGGCGCCACGAAGTCGCGATAGTAGTTGATGGCGTAGCCGACCATCGCGTCGAGCTTCGGATGGGTCTGCGGCGTCACGCCAGGCCGGTAGCGGCCGATGAAGCCCCACAACGTCTCGGCATTCTCCGCGTTCGACGATGACACCAGCGTCAGCAGCAGCTGGAAGGTGACCGGCATGTCGGCCTGCGGCGGCTTGCCGGAATGGATGTGCCAGACCGGATTTTGCAGCTGCTGCCGCGCTTCCTGCCGCGTGAAGCCATCGAGGAATTGCTGGTAGTCGTCGACATTGCGCGGGATGACGTCGAAATAGAGCCGCTTCGCCGCCTTGGGCTCGCGATACATGAACAGCGACAGCGACTCCGGCGAGGCGTAGCGCAGCCATTCGTCGATGGTCAGGCCGTTACCCTTCGACTTCGAGATCTTCTGGCCCTTCTCGTCGAGGAACAGTTCGTAGTTGAAACCTTCCGGCGGCGTGCCGCCGAGCGCCGAGCAGATCTTGCCCGACAGCTTCACCGAGTCGATCAGGTCCTTGCCGGCCATTTCATAGTCGACGCCGAGGGCGTACCAGCGCATCGCCCAGTCCGGCTTCCATTGCAGCTTGCAGCGGCCGCCGGTGACGGGAACCGTGACGGTCTCCTTGGTATCGGGATCTTCGTACGAGATCGTGCCGGCCTTGGCGTCATGCGCCGTCACCGGCACATAGAGCACGAGGCCGGTGCGCGGACAGATCGGCAGGAACGGCGAGTAGCTCGCCGCGCGCTCCTCGCGCAGCGACGGCAGCATGATCGCCATCACCTTCTCGATCCGCTCCAGCATGCGCAGCAGCGCGGCATCGAAGCGGCCGGAGGTGTAGTACTCGGTCGAACTCGCGAACTCGTAATCGAAGCCGAACTGGTCGAGAAAGGCGCGCAACCGCGCATTGTTGTGCTGGCCGAAGCTCGGATGGGTGCCGAACGGATCGGGCACCTTGGTCAGCGGCTTGCCAAGATGCTGCTCCAGCAGCTCCTTGTTGGGCACGTTGTCCGGCACCTTGCGCAGGCCGTCCATGTCGTCGGAGAAGGCGAGCAGGCGGGTCTTGATCTTGTCCTCGGTGAGCACGCGGAAGGCGTGGCGCACCATCGTGGTGCGCGCGACCTCGCCGAAAGTGCCGATATGCGGCAGGCCCGACGGGCCGTAGCCGGTCTCGAACAGCACCTCGTCCTTGGGATTTTTCTTCAGCCGCGCCACAATCGCTTTCGCCTGCTCGAACGGCCAGGCGTTGGATTGTTCGGCGAGCGCCCGCAGGTCGCTCGGGTTGGCAGCAAGATCAATCACGGACATTCCTCAGGTTCTCTCCAAAAAGGCCGCGAAAACTAACGCTTTCGCGGCAAAATGCAAAACGACGGGAAGTTTGTCGTCATTCCGGGGCGATGCGCAGCATCGAACCCGGAATCTCGAGATTCCGGGCTGGTCCCACGGACCATCCCGGAGTGACCAACTCAGAACGGGCTGACCGAGAAATAGCGCAGCCACAGATCGGTGAAGCGGCCTTTTTCCCAGATCCGGAACAGCGCCCAGTTCAGCGACTGCCGAAGCAGATCGTTGCCCTTGCGGACCGCGATGCCGACGCCCTCGCCGAAATACCGGCTCTCGACAAAGGGACCGCCGGAGAAGGCGCAGCATTCGGCGGAATCGGTGCCGTTGATCCAGAACGCGAGCGAGATCGCATCGCCGAAGATGAAGTCGACCTCGCCGCGGCGCAGCGCCGCGCGCAGCGTGTCGTTATCCGGATAGGAATGGATCTCGGCGTCGGTGAACATCGCCTTGAGGTAGGCCTCGTGCGAGGTCCCGCCGATGACGCCGACCTTCTTGCCCTCGATATATTCCGGGCGGATTTCCGGCATCACGTTGTCGCGGCGCGACACGAAGCGTGCAGGCGCGCGGTAATAGGGATCGGTGAAGTCGACCTTGGCGCGCAGCTGCGGCGTCACGGCCATCGAGGCGATGATGGCATCGCCACGGTTGGTCGCCAGGGCATCGATCAGGGTTTCGAAGCGGCGCATCTGGATGGTGCAGGTGACCTTGATCTCGTCGCAGAGCGAACGCGCCAGGTCGACGTTGAAACCGGCCGGATTGCCGTCGGGACCGGTGAAATTGAACGGCGGATAGTCGGTCTCGGTCAGGAAGCGGATCACGGTGAGGCGCGACAGGTCCGGGCGGTCCGGCCGGCGCCGCGGGTCCCAGAAGCCCGGCACCGCCTGCGGCGCGGCCTCGGTGGCGGCCTTGGGCGGCAGGGTCGGGGCCGACGGGGCGGCAGGCGCCGAAGGTGTCGCGGGCGCCGCTTGTGCGGGGGCCGTCTTCGCCGCCGGCGGTTGCGCTGCAGGCGTCTGCCCGATCGCAGGACCCGCCACGGCCAGCAAGGCAGCCGCGATCATGCCCGCGGCCAGGCGACGCTGGCGCGAACGGACGGCAAAGGGCTGGACAGACGGATTTGGCATAACCGGCAATTTCAGGAAATTGAACGGCTTATAGCCGAATCGGCGCCTGAAGCGAGCGCCGATTGGGTTAATTCTGAGCCGGAATTGGCGATCAGAGGTACCGTTTGAGATCGGCCGCTGCCTCTTCCGGCGTCCGTTTCAGATTGAACGGCGCGACGAAATGACCGTCGCGGTCCATCAGATAGATCAGCGCGGTGTGATCCATCGTGTAGTCGCCATCCTTCAGCGGCACTTTCTTGGCGTAGACACGATAGCTCGACAGCACCTTGGCGATCGCGGCGGGGTCGCCGGTCAGACCCTTGAGGTGCGGATCGAAACTCGACAGGTAATCCTTCATCGCGGTGGCGGTGTCGCGTTCCGGATCGACCGAGACGAAATAGGCATTCACCCGATCGGCGTCCTTGCCCATCGCCTTCAGGACCTCCGAGATCTCGAACAGCGAGGTCGGACAGATGTCCGGGCAATGGGTGAATCCGAAGAAAATCAGGGTCGGCTTGCCCTGGAGGTTCTTGTCGGTGACGGTCTGGCCGGCCTGGTCGGTGAGCTGGAACGGCCCGCCGATCGCGGCCGGCGCGGCAACGGTGCGCAAGCCGCCGATCGCCCACAGCATGAGGAGCAAGCCGACCGCCAGACTGCCCGCAAAGGCAGCGAAGATCACCAATGGGCGCGTGGTCCGGGGCATGATGCGAAGGCGTCCTTGTCAGAAGCAGGCGGAGATGCCGGCGGTGATCATTTCGAAAAACACCGCGGTCCCGTAGTGGAACCAGAGCGCGGCGGCGGCAAGCAGGGCCAATCCGCCGATGCCGGCCGCACCCCACAGGATTGCAGACGCCACCCGGCCCTGCGGAGCCGCTACGAGCTCGGATCGGGTGGAGATCGGCTGAACCATGAGGTTGAGATAAGGCGGGTTCCGGCAGGCAGCAAGCGCAATGGCGCTCGCAGGCCGTCAAATGATGGCGAGCCATTCCGCAACCTGCTGGTCCATACCCCCGGCGTATACCCAGGCCAATGGCCGAACAGCGTCAAACAGCGAAGCAGCCGGAGCTTAGTGCGCGGGCTTCGGCGCCGAGGCTTGGGCGTTGAGGTAGCACGGCTTGTACAGCGCCTGCAGTTGCTTGCCGCGCAGGAAGATCATGCGCCGGGTCAGGCCACCACGCTCCGAAATCCATCTGCGTACCGCCGGCGGATACATCAGGTACAGCATATGGGTGGCTTCGGGATTGGGGACCGGGCGGCCGTTGTCGCCGTAGTCCCAGGCTGCGTGGAAGCCGAGGCTGGCGTGCGAGGTCACACAAATCCGGTCGTGAGGAACCTTGCCGAGCACGATGGTGCAGGCCGAGGCGCACAGCCCGTCGATGATGACCGTTTCGCCCGAAGTCCGCAGGTCCTGATACCTGTCGACATAGACGCCGATCTTGCCGCCGCGATCATCGGCGATCCTGACTACAGCTTGAGACACCCCCATTCCCGCCAGCAGGAGAACCGCAGCGAGCAACCCCGTCATCAACTTCATTTTGGCCAGCCCCAGTCGAAACCGAATCTGTTTGGTCTGTGATGCAAGACAATCGTGAGCGTGTTGCGCGCGCGTATTTTTGTCCAGACGAGCGAAGCCGGTCAAAACAAATTCAAATTGGGTGTTGCGCGCACGCTGCAGTGGGACGGGGAAAGGTCCCAAACTGGAACAGCTTGCCGCAACCATTTGGTGCCTCGCCGCCACAGGCAAGGTCCATTTGGCGTTGACCACGCGCAATGAGGCGGTCTTGAATCCCGGTGGGACCGGGGGACTCAAACATGGCTGAGGAAGCAGATGTGATCGTGATTGGCGCGGGGCTTGCCGGTCTCGTCGCCGCAACCGAGATTGCCGACGCAGGCAAGCGCGTCATCGTGCTCGACCAGGAAGGGGAACAGAGCATCGGCGGCCAGGCCTTCTGGTCGTTTGGTGGCCTGTTCCTAGTCGATTCGCCCGAGCAGCGCCGGCTCGGCATCAGGGATTCCGCCGATCTCGCTCTGCAGGACTGGACGGGCACCGCCGGTTTCGATCGCGAGGAGGATTACTGGCCGCGCAAATGGGCTGAAGCCTATGTCGCATTCGCGGCGGGCGAGAAACGCGACTGGCTGCGCGCCATGGGCCATCGCATCTTCCCGGTGGTCGGCTGGGCCGAGCGCGGCGGTTACGACGCGATGGGCCACGGCAATTCGGTGCCGCGCTTCCACGTCACCTGGGGCACCGGCCCCGGCATCGTCGAGCCGTTCGAGCGCCGCGCGCGCGAGGCCGGGAAGAGCGGACGGCTGATATTCAAGTTCCGCCACCGCGTCGATGCGCTCAGCGTCAGCAACGGTGCGGTCGACGGCGTCAGCGGCGTGATCCTGGAACCGACCTCAGTCGAGCGCGGCAAGAGTTCCTCGCGCAACGTCGTCGGCGATTTCTCCTTCCGCGCGCAAGCCGTGATCGTCGCGTCCGGCGGCATCGGCGGCAATCATGACTTGGTGCGGCAGAACTGGCCGAAGCGGCTCGGCGAGCCGCCCAAATTCATGATCTCCGGCGTGCCCGAGCATGTCGACGGCCGCATGATCGGGATCACCGAGGCGGCGGGCGGGCGGCTGATCAACCGCGATCGCATGTGGCACTATGTCGAGGGCATCCGGAACTGGAACCCGATCTGGCCGCGTCACGGCATCCGGATCCTGCCGGGACCGTCGTCGCTGTGGTTCGACGCGTCAGGCAAGCGGCTGCCGGCGCCGCTGTTCCCAGGCTCCGACACGCTCGGGCAACTGCAGTACATCATGAGCACCGGCTACGATTATTCGTGGTTCATCCTGACCCAGAGCATCATCAAGAAGGAGTTTGCGCTGTCCGGCTCCGAGCAGAACCCCGACCTCACCGGCAAGAGCTGGCGCATGACGATCAAGCGCGCCACCAACAAGGGCGCGCCGGCGCCGGTGGAGGCGTTCAAGCAGCACGGCGCCGACTTCATCGTGCGCGACAATCTCGCCGATCTCATCAGTGCCATGAACAAGCTCGCAGGCAACGATCTGTTGCAGCTTGACGCCATCAAGGCGCAGATCGAGGCGCGCGACCGCGAGATCACCAACCCCTATGTCAAGGATGCGCAGGTGATGAACCTGCACAATGCGCGGCGCTATATCGGCGACAGGCTGATCCGCACCGCGAAGCCGCACCGCATCCTCGATCCCGAGCACGGCCCGCTGATCGCGGTGAAGCTCAATATTCTCACCCGCAAGACGCTCGGCGGGTTCGAGACCGACCTCGATTCGCGCGTGTTCGGCAACGACCACCAGATCATCCGCGGGCTCTACGCGGCCGGCGAAGCCGCCGGCTTCGGCGGTGGCGGCGTGCACGGCTATCGCTCGCTGGAAGGCACGTTCCTCGGCGGCTGCCTGTTCTCGGGCCGCAATGCGGGGCGCGCGGCAGCGAAGGCGGTCAACTAGGGCGCGCCTTTCCCTGATGCGAGCGTTGAGGCCCGCAGGCGAGAGCCGGCGGGCCTCAATTTGCTGAGTCCGAATTCTTCGGGCTGCGAATTTGTTCAGACCGTCTTGGTGAAAAGCGTCAGGATGCCGTTGGTGAGATTGACCGCGACGACTTGTGCCGAGCTGAGGCCTTTCGCCTTCAGCGCGGATACTGCTTCTTCGGACGCGTCGATGGAACCGCGAAGGTTCCGCAGGTCGTCTTCGCTTGCCTTTGCGACGACAGCCTCGACCTTCGACCGGGCGTCGGGCTTGAGTTCCTTGATGTCCACGACCTGTATGCTCCGGATGGCGGTCGGCTGGTCCGATTGAGCCTGCGGCATCGCCTTCGGTTGCGTTCCCTGCACCTGCGCCCAAGCAGGTGTTCCAAGCGAGAGTGCCGCAGCGATGATGGATGCCGTAGAGATGCGGATGCGCATGCGTATTCCTTGTGTTGATTGCCCCCAACATCCCGCGACAACGGGCTTTGCTTGCTTAAGGTTCCGGCGAAATTGTGGGACCGCCGCAGCAGTCGCCGCCAAAATATCGAAAACAACCCCATGCAAAGGAGCCGGCGGTGGCCGGCGTTCGACCAGGCAACTTGACACGTCGGGCAACTCAGGGGTATTCTTCTAATATTCCGAAATTGCGCATCCATCGTCCCAATGCTGTCGCAGATGGCATTTGCGGGCCTCTGCAACTGACGCTTCCACGTCGCAGGCGGGAGAGGGAAGGCACCTTGTTCGCGGCCGCAGCTGAGGTCGTCGACCCGTGAAGTGGGATGGGCCTGCACCGCAGGATGACGAATATGCGCCAAGCCTTGAGTGCATCATGCGCCATCGCCAGACTGTTGCGCGACCGGCTTACCTCTGCGAGTTCGTACATCCAGCCCGATCCAGGAGCGCTCAACCATGCTCACCGTCTATGGCGAAGGTCGCGGCTTCCGCGTCGTTTGGCTGCTCGAGGAACTGGGATTGGCTTATCGGCTGCGCCCGGTCGATCTGCTCGCAGCCGAGAAGGATCGCGATTTCCTCGCCATCAACCCTGCCGGCTTCATTCCCGTACTGCAGGACGGCGAGACGATCATGGTCGAATCGATCGCGATCCTCGAGTACCTGCTCGCGCGCCACGGCTCAGGCGCGCTTGCCGTCGCCCCTGATGATCCCGCCTTCGCTTCCTATCTGCAATTTCTCCATTTGGGCGAGGCCGGGCTCGCCGGGCCGATGAACGCCGTCATCGTCGGTCGCCAACTGGCGCCCGCAGCCGAGCGAGATGCCCGGGTTACCTGCTGGGCTATCGAGACCTTCGAGGGCCGGCTGGGGTTGGTTATCCGCCGCCTCGCGGACTGCCCCTATCTCGCCGGCGACCGATTCACTGCTGCCGATATCTCGGTGAGCTACGCCCTCCTGCTCGGCCTGCGAACCGGCAACTACGTCCCCGGTCCGACCGAGCGGGACTATCTCGCCCGCACGACGGCACGCCCCGCCTACCTCCGAGCGATGGAAAGCTGCCAGGCCACCAAGGCCTGGGCGGCGAGATCACCGGGATTGTAGTGCCCGAACTGAGTCTCGACGTTCTTTCCGACGTTAAGGTGATGGAGTTCGCGCCAACTGCAATGCAGCCTCAACGCCGCCATCCAAGATCTTCTGCGCTTCGTTAGCGTCGGGCACGGCCCGCGCAAACTGCAGGGTGCCCACCATGAGCCCGAAGATGGCCGTCGCGCGCCGGTGTTTTTCTACAGAATCTGTGCCGGAAAGTAGCGCGGCCAAAGTCGCAACGTACCTTCGCAGTGCCTTCTCGTAGTCTTGCCTGATGGACAGGGGCTGGCGCGCGATTTCGGGAAGCAACGCCGCGGAGGGGCAACCGTCCGCAGGGGTTTCGAGGTGAGCGCGGTTCAGGTATCCACGAACCGCGCCTTCAAGGTCGAGGCCATTGAGCCGATCTTCATCAAGGCGATGCTGCTGACCGCCCAGTGCCAAAGCCAGCGCCTCGCGAACAAGCACCTCCTTCGACTGGAAGTGCGGAGAGAAAGCCCCTTTGGTCAGGCCGGCCTCGCCCATAATCGCCGCAACCCCTGTCGCGGAGATGCCGTGCCGGCGCATGCACTTCGATGCCACATCGACAATGTGCCGTCTTGTCGACAACTTGTGACCTTTCTCGAAACGCATCTCCTCCCAACTCCACTAATGACGCGCAGCTACCATAGGGCACGACGCTAGATTGCGGTCGCCTTGGCGCCCAAAACGCCTTCGATCTTGTGGGCAAGGACCAAAAGCGTCTGGTCGCTACCTATCGAAGCGTCAAGTTCAAGGCCAAGCGGTAGCCCAGCGCGAGAGCGGCCGACGGGAAGACTGATACCCGGCAGCCCCACGCTGCTCGCCGACACGGTGTGGTTCGCCAAGGCGAGGTAGCTGACGTCCTGTCCCGCAACACGGACGGTCGCCTGTTCTTCGATCAGGGGCGCGGGGCATGGTGTGGTTGGTTGCAGAATGACCTGCGCTCCGTCAGTGACGAACGCCCTGTCGAGACGGCGCTGGATTTCAGGCCGGCTCACGTTGAGCGCAGTCTGATAGGCCTTTGCTGAGACAGCGCCTGCGCCGCCGGGCAGGACGATGTGCCCCCATGCTTGCCGAAGTTGGGGCTTAAGCCCGTCGTAGATCGCCTCGAACGTGATCGGAATGTCGTGACGACGAAGGAAATCCGAAATCGCGCCCATCGTCTCGTGAGCGAAGATGCCCCATGTCGCAGCTTGGATGAGAGCGTTGAAATCGTCACCAAGGTCGACCTCAATAACCTCGGCGCCGGCGTCCCGTAGCTGCCGAACCGCCTCGCGGAACCGGATCTCGACCTCCGAGTCCACCAGATCGAGGAATTGCCGGGGCGCGAAGGCCAGTCGAGCTCCTTTCAGATCGTTGCCGTCGTCGGAGGACTCGGCAGTTTGTTCACCCGTCACGACCTGATCCAACAAGATGCAGTCCTCGACGCTTCGGGCGAATGCACCCGTCGTGTCGAGCGTATGGGAGATCGGAGCAACGCCGTTGCGCGGCCAACGTCCGGTCGTTGGCTTGAATCCCACGACCCCACAGAAGGATGCGGGCACCCGGATCGACCCGACGGTATCACCGCCCAACGACGCGGGAACGAGGCCTGCGGCGACAGACGCGGCGGAGCCGCTTGAGGAGCCGCCCGCAACGCGATCTCTTGCGTGCGGATTCCTCACTTGGCCGTAACGTGCGTTGTGACCGGTCAAGCCGTAAGACATCTCGACGAGGTTGTTCTTCCCGAAGACCAAGGCACCCGCACCCTTGATGGCGCGGACAGCGTCCGCATCCTCGCGCGGCACGAAGCGAGCAAGGCTATCGAGACCTAGGCTCGTAGGCAGCCCTTTCGTCAGATAACTGTCTTTCACCCCGAGCGGGACACCGAGTAGCGGAGCCGCCGATCCGGCAGCCCGTGCCTTGTCCGCATCTCTTGCGGCCGCCAACACGGCCGCCTCGTCGATGGTGATGAAGCTGTTGAGTTCGGCAAGCGTCCGGGCGCGAAGCAGCAGCGCCGCTGTGTACGCTTCGGATGTGATATGGCCTTCACGAATGGCTGCTGCAGCCGCTGCTAGTCCCAGCGACGAAGGATCCACTAATTCTCGTGGTTCGCTACGACCTGAAACGGTGCTGGTGTCGTCCATGAAGTCCTCGCAAAGAGCCTGTTGCGGCATTCCGCAGCCGCTCAACAGCGGTTCAGCTCGATGCCATTACGATCATAATATTAAATTACGATCGTAATTCAATAGAGGTGTCTGCGTTCTCTGGACACATGAGCGTGAGGTGTTGACCGGGTGGTGAGCCGTCAATCATCGGGAGAAGACGTCCGCTTTGGGTCAAACTGGCAGAACCCAACGTCAGCATAATGCGTCTGCTTTCGGGCCCGACCGCCCCCGTCGACGCTGACCATCACGCCGAAGCTGCCAGGCAGGTCGCGCGGCGTACCACGGGTGAATGGTCGTCGCGCCCTCCGGGCGGCGTCAGTCCGGGACGCCGGCCGCCTTGAGCGTCTCACGATAGGTTGCGGACATCTCCTCCACCGGAAACGGAATCCGCGACAGGAATCCGGAGATCGTGAACTCCGGGTCCACCTTGAGCAGCTCGCGCGCGATCTGGGCCGCGCGTGCGTTGTCGCCGGTCTTCACCAGCGCGACGATCAGCACGCGCAGCGCCACCGCGAAGCGGCGGTTCTGCGCCAGCGCCTTGTCGGCCCACATCACCGCCTCAGGGAAATTCCGGTCGAGCACCGCGCAGATCGCCAGCGCCGCGGCGGCGAACCAGCCGCGCGGGTCGCGCGGGTTCAACCGTTGCGCGCGCTCGATCATGGCACGGCCGGCTTGCTGATTGCCGCGCATCGCCTCGATCCAGCCGCCGAGCACCAGCGCCATCGCCGAGTTCGGGTTGATTGCCAGCGAGCGCTCGAACAGGTCGCGCGCGGGCTCGATCTCGTCGGCCATGTTCCAGATCGCGAACGCCGCCATCCACAACACCTGCGGATCACCAGGCGCGAGCTCGACCGCGCGCCAGGCCTGCGCGACCGCGCGTTCGCGGTAAGCATCGTTCGGCTTCAGCCAGCCCTGGACATGGCGCATCGCATGACAATAGGCGGAGGCCGCCAGCGCCGGCGCGTAGGACGGGTCGAGCGCCAGCGCCTGGTCGAGGCAGTCGAGCGCCGCTTCCATGCTCTCGGGCGTGAACTCGTAACGCAGGCTGTAGGCGCGCAGCAGCAGGTCGTAGGCGTCGAGCCTGTCCGGCGGCGCGGCGCGTACCCGCTCGGCCTCCGCGACGAGCAAGGTCGGCTCGATGGCGCCGACCACGTTCTCGGTGATGCGGTCCTGCAGGTCGAACACGTCGGTGGCCGCGCCGTCGAAGCGGTCGGCCCACAGATGCGCGCCGGAAGTGGCGTCGATCAGCTGTCCGGTGATGCGCAGCCGATCGCCGCCGCGGCGGACGCTGCCCTCGAGCACATAGCCGACGCCGAGATCGCGCCCGACCTGGCGGATGTCGACCGCCTTGCCCTTGTAGGTGAAGGCGGAGTTGCGCGCGATCACGGTGAGACGGCTGCAACGCGCGAGCGCGGTGGTGATGTCCTCGGCGATGCCGTCGGCGAAATAATCCTGCTCGGGATCGCCGCTCATATTGGTGAAGGGCAGCACCGCGATCGACGGGCCCTCGCTCGGCCGCGGCGGGCCGGCACTGTCTGCAACCGGACGATCGTGCGCGGTGTCCTCCCTGACATCGCCGACAAAGCGGAGACCCTTGCGGGGCAGGGTGCGGATCAGCCGCTGCTCCTCGCCATTGTCGCCGATCGCGGTCCGCGCGGCGTTGATCCGGCTGCTCAGCGTCGCTTCCGAGACGATCCGGCCGTGCCAGACGGCGGCCAGCACCTCATCGCGGCTGACCACCCGATCACGGGCGCGGATCAGGAACTCGATGAGGTCGAAGACCTGCGGCTCGACGGCTAGCAGGGCATCGCCACGGCGCAGTTCGCGGCGCTCGGAATCGAGGGTCAAGTCGTTGAAATGGTAAGTCAAATTCGATAGTCCGGCGGCCGGCGGCTGAATGCGGGGCGGAACCTAGAGCCTTTTCCGTTTCGATGGAATCGGAACGGAGCTCTAGATTCTTATTTTGACGCGTTTTCTTCACGCGAACCGGTGTCCACTTCGCTTGAAAACGCTCTAGCACAGGCGGCCCGGAGCCAAAATCACGACGGTCTGAAGGACAAGTCCACGTCCTCTGAAAGCGGACGGGGGCGGTCTCTGCAATAGTCCATCCCGACACCAGACGCAGGAGATCGCCATGTCCCAATCCATCAATCAGCAACGCCGCCGCTTCCTCGGCATCGCCGGCGGGATCCTTGCCGCTTCCAGGCTCGGCTTCATCGGTTCGGCTCAGGCCCAGTCCAAGCCGGCACTGCCCGCGATCAAGGCCGGCGCCCACACCTCGATCGGTCCCGTCAAGCAGATCAATGCCGGCGTGCTCGATACCGGCTATGTCGAGATGGGGCCTGCGTCCGGTCCCGCGGTGATCCTGCTGCACGGCTGGCCCTACGACATCCACAGCTATGCCGACGTCGCGCCGGCGCTGGCCGAGGCCGGCTACCGCGTGATCGTGCCGCATCTGCGCGGCTATGGCACCACGCGCTTCCTCTCCGGCGACACCATGCGCAGCGGCCAGCCGGTCGCGGTCTCAGCCGACATCATCGCGCTGATGGACGCGCTGAAGATCGAGAAGGCTGTGCTCGGCGGCTATGATTGGGGCGCGCGCACCGCCAACATCATGGCGGTGCTCTGGCCCGAGCGCTGCAAGGCCATGGTCTCGGTGAGCGGCTACCTGATCGGCAGCCAGGCCGCTGGCAAGATGCCGCTGCCGCCGAAGGCCGAGCTGCAATGGTGGTACCAGTTCTATTTCGCGACCGAGCGCGGCCGTGAGGGCTATGCCAAGAACCGGCACGATTTCAACAAGCTGATCTGGCAGCTGGCGTCGCCGCAGTGGAAGTTCGACGACGCCACCTACGACCGCAGCGCGGCCGCGTTCGAAAACCCTGATCATGTCGATATCGTGATCCACAATTATCGCTGGCGGCTCGGGCTCGCCGAGGGCGAGGCGAAGTACGATGCGTTCGAGAAGACGCTGGCCCAGGCGCCGGTCATCGCGATCCCGACCATCACGATGGAGGGCGATGCCAACGGCGCGCCGCATCCGGAGCCCGCGGCCTACGCCAAGAAGTTCTCCGGGCATTACGAGCATCGCCAGCTGCCCGGCGGCATCGGCCACAATCTGCCGCAGGAAGCGCCGGAGGCCTTCACCCAGGCCATCATCGACGTCAGCAAGGTCTAGAGCGTTTTCGAGCGAAGTGGATACCGGTTCGCGTGAAGAAAACGCGTCAAACAAGAATCGAGAGCGCGGATCAGGGATCATGAGACAGGTTGTGAAATGGGCAGCTGCCGCGATCGCGGCAGCCTGCATCAGCGCGTCATTGCCGTTCGCCGTCGGGCATGCCGATGACGCGGCACCGGCGTCGCCGATCTTCGGCGTGAAAATTCCAGGCGGCTATCGCGACTGGAAGCTGATCGCGGTCGGCGAGGAGACCGGGCTCGACGAGTTGCGCAGCGTGCTCGGCAACGCGACCGCCGTGAAGGCCTATCAGGACGGCGCCGCGCGTTTCCCCGACGGCACCGTGCTGGTCAAGCTGGCCTGGAAGCGCAAGCCGGTTGCGGGCCTCGACGGCGCCTTCATCACGGGGCCTGCGACCACGGTCCAGGTCATGGTCAAGGACGCCGCCAGATATGCCGCGACCGGCGGCTGGGGTTTTGGTCGCTTCATCGACGGCAAGCCGGTCGATGCCGCGCAGCACGAGACCTGTTTCGCCTGCCACGAGGCGCACGCCAGCGATCACGATTTCGTCTTCACGCGCTATGCGCATTGAGCGCCGGCATTATCGGTGTGGAGACTGCTTTTTCTCGCCATAACCCCGCTGTCATCGCCCGGCCTGTGTGCAATCGCGCACATGGACCGGGCGATCCAGTATTCCAGAGGCGGCTGTGAGATTCGGAGATGCCGCGGCGTACTGCGTCCCCGGTCGAGCCGGGGGACGACACCGAGTATGGGCACTACGCCTTCTTCACATCCTCGTGCGGTCTGATCTGGCGTTGCGGTGACAGCGGCGCTAGTTTCCCCGCCGCAATCGCATGCGGGGAACGGCTTTGACCATCACCATCTACGGCATCAAGAACTGCGACACCATGAAGAAGGCGCGGGCCTGGCTCGACGATCACGGCGTCGCCTACGACTTCCACGACTACAAGACCGCCGGGATCGCCAAGGACAAGCTCAAGCAGTGGAGCGAGGAGGTCGGCTGGGAAGCGCTGCTCAACCGCGCCGGCACGACCTTCAAGAAGCTGCCCGATGCCGACAAGGAAGGGTTGAACGAACGCAAGGCGCTGGCGCTGATGGCCGAGCAGCCGTCGATGATCAAGCGCCCGGTGCTCGATCTCGGGGGCAAGCGCGTCGTCGGCTTCAAGCCGGACATCTATGCCAAGGAAGTGCCGGCAAAGGCGCGCAAGAAGGGCTGAGGCGCTTCCAGCGATGGGATGAGCGCTTCGCGTGAAGCAACGCGTCTAGATCAGCTCGACTGAATCATGGCTCGCCGGACGATCTGCGGGCACGAACCTGCGGTCGATCACGGCCCGCTCCGTGACCACAGGGGCCGACTTCGCAGCCACGCCCATCAGATTGTGCAGCCGAAAGCGGCCCTCGATGCTGATCGCCTTGTAGGAGCCGACGATGTGTTCGACGGTATCGCCGCGTCCGAACGGCAAGAGCAGCCGTTCATAGGAGACCTCCTTGCCGTCGGCGTCGGTGACCTCCGCAACGGTGTAGGTCGGGCGCTTGCGCGCCAGGCAGGCGCGATAGGACAGGATGACGCCGGCGTAGCGCTCCGGGCCGATCGCGTCATCGAGATAACGGTTGGTGCGCTGTCGCGGTTCGACGTGCTCGTTGCCATAGGCCGTGGTCAACCTCGCGCCTTCCTGCGTGATCAGGAAACGCGCGGCCTCGCCGCTGCCGATCACGTCAAAGCTCATCATGTCGGCGCGCTCGTCGGCGCTGCCCTCGGTATGGAAGTCGCACACCAGGGGAACCGCGTCCGGCATGCGCAGCGCGCGCAGCCAGGCGTTCAGCAGCACACGCTGCGTGATCGATTTGACCACCGATGGATCGGCGCTTCTGAATTGCATCGGCTAGCCGAGTTCGAGCACATCCCCGAACGGGATGCGGCCGGGGACAAGTTCATCGATGTGCGGGATGGTTTGGCTGCGGGCATAAAGTCGCAGCCACGTGCCGGGGAAATCACGTTGCGGGATCGACTTGACGACCGAAGAACTGGCGCGCTCGAAATGCAAGGCTCTAGCCATTCATCATGCAATGGCCCGGAGCTTCGGCGAGAGGCGCAAATATTCTATGAAAGCGGGAGTCCGGAGCAAAACACCGTTAACGACCGCTTTCCCGAGGCGCAAAGCGCGCCGAAATGCCATTCGACTAAGGATCAACCGGAACCGGTCACGCGGATGCCGCACTGCACAGCTTTGCACCTTGCGTAACTGCCGCAGATGACGGCATATTCCGGCCCGGAGGCGACGGGCCCCGGACGGTTTCCAAGACGGATCGGACGCCTGTCGGACACGAAAAAAGCTGGCCACGCGGGCGAGGGGCTTCGCAGCGATGGCGGATGGGGGAATCTATTTGGCCGATGAGTTCATCCTCGAAACCAGCGGATTGACCAAGGAATTCGCGGGTTTCTTCGCCGTTCGCGACGTCGCGTTGAAAGTGCGTCGGGGCAGTATCCATGCGTTGATCGGGCCGAACGGCGCCGGCAAGACGACCTGTTTCAATCTGCTGACCAAATTCCTGAAGCCGTCGGCAGGCCAGATTCGCTACAAGGGCCACGACATCACCGCGATGCCGCCGGCCGACGTTGCGCGGCTCGGGCTGGTCCGTTCGTTTCAGATTTCGGCGGTATTTCCGCATCTGACCGCGCTCGAGAACGTTCGCGTGGCGCTGCAGCGGCAACACGGTTCGTCGTTCGATTTCTGGCGTTCGAAAAGCGTGCTCGACCGCTTCAATCCGCGCGCCCGCGAACTCCTGAACGACGTCGGCTTGAGCGAATTCGCCAACACGCCGGCGGTCGAGATGCCGTACGGCCGCAAGCGCGCACTTGAAATTGCAACGACGCTCGCGCTCGACCCCGAGATGATGCTGCTCGACGAGCCGATGGCCGGCATGGGCCACGAGGACATCGACAAGATCGCGGCGCTGATCAAGCGGATCTCCGCGAAATACACCATCCTGATGGTCGAACATAACCTCTCGGTGGTGGCCAATCTCTCCGACATCATCACCGTGCTGACGCGCGGGCAGGTGCTGGCGGAGGGCAACTACGCCGACCTCTCCAAGGACGAGCGCGTGAAGGAAGCCTATCTGGGAGCGGGTCATGGCTGAGGCAAAACTGGCGGAGAAGCCCGTGGCTGCGGCCGGCGCCGACGTGCTGACGGTCAAGGATTTGCAGGCCTGGTACGGCGAATCCCACATCCTTCACGGCATCAATTTCAACGTGAAGGCCGGCGAGGTGGTGACGCTGCTCGGCCGCAACGGCGCCGGCAAGACCACCACGTTGAAGTCGGTGATGGGCGTCATCGGCAAGCGCTCCGGCTCGATCCGCTTCGACAATCAGGAAATCATCCGCGCCACCTCGGACAGGATCGCGCGGCTCGGCATCGCATTCTGTCCCGAGGAGCGCGGCATTTTCGCCAGCCTCGACGTGCGCGAGAACCTGCTGCTGCCGCCGGTGGTGCGCCCGGGCGGCCTGTCGCTCGACCAGATCTTCACGCTGTTTCCCAACCTGAAGGAGCGCCTCACCAGCCAGGGCACCAAGCTCTCGGGCGGCGAGCAGCAGATGCTGGCGATCGCGCGCATCCTGCGGACCGGCGCGCGCTTCCTGATGCTGGACGAGCCGACCGAAGGGTTGGCGCCGGTCATCATTCAGCAGATCGGGCACACCATTGCGCGCCTGAAGTCGCAGGGTTTCACCATCCTGTTGGTCGAACAGAATTTCCGTTTCGCCTCGACCGTCGCGGACCGCTACTACATTGTCGAGCACGGCAAGGTGATCGACGGCTTCGCCAATTCCGAGCTGTCGGCCAACATGGACAAGCTCCATACCTATCTCGGCGTCTGATATCGCCAGAACCAGAAAATTTAAGACGAGGGAATACGACATGAAGAACAAGGTTTCCGCGCTCCTGCTCGGCACCGCGATGGTGCTCTCGGCTGCAAGCGTCGCCTCCGCCCAGGAAAAGCTCGACAAGACGGTCAAGATCGGCGTGTTGTCCGATCAGTCCGGCCTTTACGCCGACCTCGCCGGTCCCGGCTCGGTGCTGGCGGCGCAGATGGCGGTCGAGGATTCCGGCCTGAAGGCGAAGGGCTGGACCATCGACGTGATCTCCGGCGACCACCAGAACAAGCCGGATATCGGCACCACTATCGCCCGCCAGTGGTTCGACGTCGACAAGGTCGACACCATCGCCGACGTGCCGAATTCCGGCGTCGCGCTCGCGGTCAACAACGTCGTGAAGGAAAAGAACGGCGTCTACATCAATTCGGGCGCCGCCACTTCGGATCTCACCAACGCGCAGTGCTCGCCGAATACCGTGCACTGGACCTACGACACCTACATGCTCGCCCACGCCACCGGCCAGGCGCTGGTGAAGGCGGGCGGGGACACCTGGTTCTTCCTGACCGCCGATTACGCGTTCGGCGCGGCGCTCGAGCGCGACACCACGGCCGTCGTCACCGCCAATGGCGGCAAGGTGGTCGGCGGCGTCAAGCATCCGCTCAACACCGCTGACTTCTCCTCCTTCCTGCTGCAGGCGCAGGCCTCCAAGGCCAAGATCATCGGCCTTGCCAATGCCGGAGGCGACACCACCAACTCGATCAAGCAGGCGGCCGAGTTCGGCATCGTCAAGGGCGGCCAGAAGCTCGCGGCGCTGCTGCTGTTCCTCACCGACGTCAAGGCGATCGGGCTCGAGACCGCGCAGGGCCTCAACTTCACCGAGACGTTCTACTGGGACCTCAACGACAAGACCCGCGCCTTCTCCAAGCGCTTCTCGGAGCGGATGAAGAACAGCGCGCCCCCGACCATGGTGCAGGCCGGCGTCTATGCGGGCCTCACGCATTACTTCAAGGCGCTGGAAGCGCTCGGCGGCAATCCGCATGACGGTGCCAAGGTGGTCGCGAAGATGAAGACGATCCCGACCGACGATCCGCTGTTCGGCAAGGGCGAGGTCGAGGCCAATGGCCGCGTCACCCACGACGCCTATCTGTTCGAAGTGAAGAAGCCCTCGGAGTCCAAGGGACCGTGGGACTTCTACAAGCTGGTCGGCACCGTGCCGGGCAACCAGGCCTTCACGCCGCTCGACAAGAGCACCTGCCCGCTTCTGAAGAAGTGACGATCATGCCCGCCGGCCATGGGCGTGGCCGGCGGGCTTCATCTATCCAGCGAAAGCTCATTCGATGCAGGCTCTCTACGCACAGCTTCTGGTGGGACTGATCAACGGCTCGTTCTACGCGCTGCTCAGTCTGGGGCTCGCCGTCATCTTCGGCATGCTCAACATCATCAATTTCGCGCATGGCGCGCTCTACATGATGGGCGCCTTCGTGGCGTATTTCCTGCTCAACCTGGGCGGCATCAATTACTGGTGGGCGCTGATCATCGCACCCGTCGTGGTCGGCATCTTCGGCATGATCCTGGAGCGGACCATGCTGCAATGGCTGACCGGCCTCGACCATCTCTACGGACTGCTGCTGACCTTCGGCATCGCGCTGATCGTGCAGGGCGTGTTCCAGAACTATTTCGGCTCCTCGGGCCTGCCTTACTCGATCCCGGATCAGCTCAAGGGCGGCGTCAATCTCGGCTTCATGTTCTTACCCGTCTATCGCGGCTGGGTCGTCGTCTTCTCGCTCGTGGTGTGCCTTGCGACCTGGTTCCTGATCGAGAAGACGCAGCTCGGCGCCTATCTGCGCGCCGCGACCGAGAATCCGACGCTGGTGCGCGCGTTCGGCATCAACGTGCCGCGCATGATCACGCTGACCTACGGGCTCGGCGTCGGTCTTGCCGCGCTCGCCGGCGTGCTGTCGGCGCCGATCAACCAGGTCCGCCCGCTGATGGGCGCCGATCTCATCATCGTGGTGTTCGCGGTGGTCGTGATCGGCGGCATGGGCTCGATCATGGGATCGATCATCACCGGCTTCGCGCTCGGCGTGATCGAGGGACTGACCAAGTATTTTTATCCCGAGGCCTCCAACACCGTGGTGTTTGTCCTGATGGTGGTGGTGTTGCTGGTGAAGCCAACGGGACTGACGGGACGGGCGGCTTGATATGTCAGCATTGACCGACGATACACTTCCGATCACGCCGCGCGCGATGCGCGACGAGATGATCGTATTCGCTGCGATGGCGCTGCTGCTGGCGATCGTGCCGTGGACGGGGATCTATCCGTTCTTCGTCATGCAGGCGCTGTGCTTCGCGCTGCTCGCCTGCGCCTTCAACCTCCTGATCGGCTATGGCGGCCTGCTGTCGTTCGGCCACGCGATGTTCCTCGGCACCGCCGGTTACGTCTCGGCGCACGCGCTGAAGGTGTGGGGACTGTCGCCCGAACTCGGCATCCTGGTCGGCACCGCGGCCGCGGCCTTGCTCGGCCTCGCCACCGGCTACATCTCGATCAAGCGGCAGGGCATCTATTTCTCGATGATCACGCTGGCGCTGTCGCAGCTGCTCTACTTCATCTACCTGCAGGCGCCGTTCACCCATGGTGAGGACGGCATCCAGGGCATCCCGCAGGGCCACCTGCTCGGGATCTTCGACCTGTCGAAGCCGATGGTGCTCTATTACGTCGTGCTGGTCGGCTTCCTCGCCGGCTTCCTGCTGATCTACCGCACCATCAACTCGCCGTTCGGCGAGGTGCTGAAGTCGATCCGCGAGAACGAGCCGCGGGCGATATCGCTCGGCTACAAGACCGACCAGTACAAGCTGCTCGCCTTCATCCTGTCGGGCACGCTGGCGGGCTTTGCCGGCTCGCTGAAGGTGTTCGTGGCGCAGAATGCCTCGCTCACCGACGTGCACTGGTCGATGTCCGGTGAAATCGTGCTGATGACGCTGGTCGGCGGTCTCGGCACCATCTTCGGCCCGGTGGTCGGCGCCTTCGTGATCATCGCCATGCAGCAATATCTCGCCGGTTTCGGCCAGTGGGTGACGGTGATCCAGGGCGTGATCTTCGTGGCCTGCGTGCTGCTGTTCCGGCGCGGCCTGGTCGGCGAGCTGGCCCACCTGTTGCGGCGGTCGCTGTAGGGCAGGTCTCGGCGATTTTCGGCCGACATAGCGGTGGACGACCGCCCGTTTGGGCGGTCGATCCCGATGCTTTCCCCGCCAGATGCTCTATGACAGTTCTGTGACAGCCGCTAAAAGGGCTGCCCCGGAACGATGGAACTGAGACATGCTGCGGTGGTTTCGCGCTTTCCTGCCCAAGGAAGAGCGCTTTTTCGACCTGTTCGCCCGCCACGCCCGGACCTCGGTGCAGTGCGCATTGGCGTTGCAGGACATGCTGAAGGGCGGGGAGGAGACACCCGTCTTTTGCCAGCGCGTCAATCAGTTCGAGAACGACGCCGATAGCGTCACCCGCGAGGTCCTGACCGCGGTTCGCCGCACCTTCATCACCCCGTTCGATCGCGGCGATATCAAGAACCTGATCACCTCGATGGACGACGCGGTCGACCAGATGCAGGCGACCGCAAAGGCGGTCATGCTGTTCGAGGTGCGCGAGTTCGAGCCGCCGATGCGCGAGATGGGCGGCCTGATCGTCGAATGTGCCAATCTGGTCGGCCGCGCGCTGCCCCTGTTGCAGTCGATCGGCCACAACGTCTCGATGCTGACCCAGATCACCGAGGAGCTGACCAAGCTCGAGGGCCGGGTCGACGATCTCCAGGATATCGGGCTCAAGGAGCTGTTCCTGAAGCACCGCGACGCCAACACGATGGACTACATCGTCGGCGCGGAGATCTACGATCATCTCGAGAAAGTGGCTGACCGCTTCGACGACGTCGCCAACGAGATCAACTCGATCGTGATCGAGCAAGTGTAGCGGAGTCGTTCACGTGGACGCCACGCTGGGTCTTCCGATTCTGACCATCCTGATCGCGGTCGCGCTGCTGTTCGACTTCCTGAACGGCCTGCACGACGCCGCGAACTCGATCGCGACCATCGTCTCGACCCGCGTGCTGCGGCCGCAATATGCGGTGTTCTGGGCGGCGTTCTTCAACTTCGTCGCGTTCCTGGTGTTCGGCCTGCACGTTGCCAATACCATCGGCACCGGGATCATCGAGCCGTCGGTGGTGGATGCGACCGTGATCTTCGCCGCGCTGGTCGGCGCGATCGTCTGGAACGTGATCACCTGGGCGCTGGGCATTCCGTCGTCGAGCTCGCACGCGCTGATCGGCGGCCTGGTCGGCGCCGGCATGGCGAAGGCGGGCATTTCGGCGGCGGTGTGGAGCGGGCTCTCCAAGACGTTGCTCGCGATCGTGCTGTCGCCGCTGGTCGGCTTCCTGCTGGCGCTGGTGCTGGTCGCGATCGTGTCCTGGCTCTCGGTGCGCTCGACGCCGTTCGCGGTCGATCGCGCCTTCCGCATCCTGCAATTCGCCTCGGCGTCGCTCTATTCGCTCGGCCATGGCGGCAACGACGCGCAGAAGACCATGGGCATCATCGCCGTGCTGCTCTATTCGCAGGGCCATCTCGGCGACACCTTCGAGATTCCGTTCTGGGTGGTGCTGGCCTGCCAGAGCGCGATGGCGCTGGGCACCTTGATGGGCGGCTGGCGGATCGTCCGCACCATGGGGCTGCGGATCACCAAGCTGACGCCGATGCAGGGTTTTTGCGCCGAAACCGGCGGCGCCGCGACGCTGTTCATGGCGACCTATCTCGGGGTTCCCGTATCGACCACACACACCATCACCGGCGCCATCGTCGGCGTCGGCGCGGCACGGCGGCTCTCCGCCGTGCGCTGGAATGTAGCGAGCTCGATCGTCTACGCCTGGGTGATCACGATCCCGGCGTCGGCCGCGGTCGCAGCCGCGAGCTATTGGGCGGTGCAGATTCTGAGGTAGCGTTTTCGAGCGAAGCGGAAGCCGGTTCGTGTTAAGAAAACGCGCCCCAAGGAAGTCATCAGCCGACCAGCTTCAGCCCGACGATGCCGGACACGATCAGCCCGATGCTGGCCAGCCGCATCGCGGTCGCGGGTTCGCCGAGCAGGATGATGCCGAGCGCCGCGGTGCCGACCGCGCCGATCCCGGTCCAGACTGCATAGGCGGTTCCAATCGGCAGCGTCTTGAGCGCGAGGCCAAGCAGGATCACGCTGCCGGCCATCGCCGCCAGCGTCAGCACCGACGGCACCAGCCGCGAGAAACCTTCTGTATATTTCAGCCCGATCGCCCAGCCGATCTCGAGCAGGCCAGCGGTGAACAGAATGGTCCAAGCCATCACGAACCCTCCAGAAAAGGCAGGGTCGTCCCCGCGAATGGTATGGTGAGGAGAAGGTCGTCCTTCCGGTGCCTATATGGGGACGGTGCGGCCGTTCCGCATTGCGACAAAACGCCCTTGATTGCGCCCGTTTTCCCTGCCAAATGCCCCGCCATGTCCGACATTTCAGTTTCAGCCGAATCGCCGTCCCGCTCGCCGCTTTCAGAGGAAGTGGCGCGACGGCGCACCTTCGCGATCATCTCGCACCCGGACGCCGGCAAGACCACGCTGACGGAAAAGCTGCTGCTGTTCGGCGGCGCCATCAATCTCGCGGGCCAGGTCAAGGCCAAGGGCGAGCGGCGCAACACGCGCTCGGACTGGATGAAGATCGAGCGCGAGCGCGGCATCTCGGTCGTCACTTCGGTGATGACCTTCGAGTTCAACGACCTCGTGTTCAACCTGCTGGACACGCCGGGCCACGAGGACTTTTCGGAAGATACCTACCGCACGCTGACCGCGGTCGATTCCGCGGTCATGGTGATCGACGCCGCGAAAGGCATCGAGGCGCGCACCCGAAAGCTGTTCGAGGTGTGCCGGCTGCGCGACATCCCGATCATCACCTTCATCAACAAGATGGACCGCGAGAGCCGCGACACCTTCGAGCTTCTGGACGAGATCGAGAAGACGCTGGCGCTCGACACCACGCCGATGACCTGGCCGGTCGGCCGCGGCCGCGACTTCCTCGGCACCTATGACGTCGTCAATGGCGGCGTGCGGCTGCTGGAGGGCGGCGGCGCCAAGACCGGCGCCACCGAGCAGATCGACATCGCCGATCTCGGCAAGCGCAACCCCAATCTCGACGTCGCCGAGGTCAAGGACGAGCTCGCGCTGGCCTCGGAAGCCTGCAAGCCGTTCGAGCTCGCGGCGTTCCGCGAAGGCCATCTGACGCCGGTCTATTTCGGCAGCGCGCTGCGCAATTTCGGTGTCGGCGATCTGCTGGAAGGCCTCGGCAAGTTCGCGCCGGCGCCGCGCGCGCAGGACTCGGATTTGCGCAAGGTCGAGGCATCGGAGCCGCGCATGAGCGCATTCGTGTTCAAGATCCAGGCCAACATGGATCCGAACCACCGCGACCGCATCGCCTTCGCCCGGCTGTGCTCGGGCAAGCTCAGCCGCGGTATGAAGGCCAAGCTGGTGCGCACCGGCAAGAACATGAGCCTGTCGAGCCCGCAGTTCTTCTTCGCGCAGGACCGCTCGGTCGCCGACGAGGCCTTTGCCGGCGACGTCGTCGGCATTCCGAACCACGGCACGCTGCGGATCGGCGACACCCTGACCGAGGGCGAGGATCTGACCTTTGTCGGCGTGCCGAGCTTCGCGCCGGAAATCGTCCGCCGCGTCCGGCTGACCGATGCGATGAAGGCGAAGAAGCTGAAGGAAGCCTTGCAGCAGATGTCGGAGGAGGGCGTCGTGCAGGTGTTCCGCCCGCGCGACGGCGCGCCGGCGCTGGTCGGCGTGGTCGGCCCGCTGCAGCTCGACGTGCTGAAGGCGCGGCTCGATGCGGAATATTCGCTGCCGGTCGAGTTCGAGATCTCTGAATTCTCGCTGGCGCGCTGGATCTCGTCCGACGACCGCAAGCAGCTCGACGCGTTCATCGCCGCCAACAATTCCGGCATCGCCGACGACGTCGACGGTGATCCCGTGTTCATGGCCAAGAACGAGTTCTATCTCGGCTACACCCGTGAGCGCGCCGAGGGCATCACCTTCTCCAACGTCAAGGACGTGAAGAAGAAGGCGTAGCCTCCGCAGACTCGGTGTCGTCCCCCGGCTGGACCCGGGGACCCGGTACGCCGCGGCCTTAGCGGTCAATCACAGCGGTCTCTCGAATACGGGATCGCCCGGTCGAGCGGGGCGATGACAGACAGTGCGGTGATGGCGATAAAAGCGCGAGGACGTGAACGCGGCCCCGCTTGCCGCGGTCCGGCTGCGGCACCATTTTCCCCGGAGCGCAATCCGGGTTCGCCTGCATGCTCCGACGCGTCGTCATCTGCCTCGCTTTTGCCGTGCTGGCCTTTGCGCTCGCGGGCGCTGCCTCCGCGCGGCAGCGGCATCAGACCAACCCGGTGCCGTTCGCGCACACGCCCTGCAGCGTGCTCGACAGCGGGCCCTGCATCCCATCCTATTGCAGCGTGTTCAACCACGGGCCATGCCTGCCCGAGATCGATTATCCGTACGGCGAAAATCTCCAGCTCACGATCCTGACCGTGCCACCGCAGGATCAGGCCGAGAAGTACCGCAAGCCGGATCATGATCTCGATACCATCGGCGATCTCTTCGCCGCGCTGCGCGCCTGCTGGGCGCCGCCACCGCCGGACGACGCGCGCGAGGGCATGCAGATGTCGGTGCGCTTCAGCTTCAAGCGGACCGGCGAGATGATCGGCGCGCCGCGCCTGACATTTTCGACGCGCGGCATCCCGGCCGACACCCGCACCACCTACCTCAATGCGATCAATGCCTCGCTGGATGCCTGCCTGCCGCTGAAATTCACCGGCGGATTGGGCGGGGCGCTGGCCGGCCGGCCGATCATGATCCGCTATGTCGACAACCGCGAGCTGGCCAAATCGGCCGACAAGCCGTGAGACACGTCGTTCCGGGGCGCGCTTTACCTCGAGATTCCGGGCCCGGCCCTGCGGGTCATCCCGGAATGACGGAGCGCGTGGCTGACGCATTGCCACCCGCCCGGCGAAGGTGATACGCGAGGGCATTGATCGATCAGGGGAGGAACATCGTGGGACTGCTCGTCATGATCCTGGGTCTCGTGCTGTTCCTCGGCGTCCATGTGCTGTCCAGCCTGCGCGAGATGCGCGCCGGCCTGATCAAGGCGATGGGCGAGGGCGTCTACAAGATCGCCTATTCGCTCGCCTCCGCGGCCGGGCTCGTGCTGATCATCTGGGGCTTTGCGCATTATCGCGCGACCGGATGGATCGACGTCTGGACGCCGCCGACAGCGTTCAAGCACATCGCGGTGGCGCTGATGCTGCCCGCCGTCATCCTGGTCGTCGCCTCCTATCTCCGCGGCCGCATCTACACCACGCTGAAGCATCCGATGCTCGCCGGCGTCAAGCTGTGGGCGTTCGCGCATCTGCTCGCCAATGGCGATCTCGGCTCGATCATCCTGTTCGGCTCGTTTCTCGGTTGGGCGGTCTATGACCGCATCTCGCTGAAGCGCCGCGCGGATGCCGGCGCGCCGCCGATTCCGGTGGGGGGCCCAACCAACGACCTGATCGCGATTGCGGTCGGTGTCATCGTCTATCTGGCGCTGGCGTTTGCGTTCCACCCGGTCGTGATCGGCGTGCCTGTCATGGGAGCCTGACTATGTCTGTTCAATCCGCCATCAAGCGCAAGACCGCGCCCGATCTCCGCGCCCGCAAGAACGGCGAGCCGATCGTGATGCTGACGTCGTACCATGCGCACACCGCGGCGCTGCTCGACAAGCATTGCGACGCCATCCTGGTCGGCGACTCCCTCGGCAACGTGATGCATGGATTCGAGACCACGGTGCCGGTCACGCTCAACATGATGATCCTACAGGGCCGCGCGGTGATGCGCGGCTCGCAAGCTGCGCTGGTCGTGGTCGACATGCCATTCGGCTCCTATGAAGAGTCGAAGGAGCAGGCGTTCCGGTCGGCGGTGCGGATCATGAAGGAGACGCTGTGCGGCGCGGTCAAGCTCGAGGGCGGCGTGCGGATGGCCGAGACGGTGGCGTTCCTGTCCGAGCGCGGCATTCCGGTGATGGGTCATATCGGGCTGACGCCGCAATCGATCAACACGCTCGGCTCGTTCCGCGCGCAGGGGCGCGAGGAGGAGAACTGGGCGCCGATCGAGAACGACGCCAGGGCTATCGCGGAGGCGGGCGCGTTCTCGATCGTGGTCGAGGCGGTCGCCGAGCCGCTGGCGCGCAAGATCACGCAAGCGATCGCCGTTCCCACCATCGGTATCGGCGCCAGCGCGGCCTGCGACGGCCAGGTGCTGGTGCTGGAGGACATGCTC
This sequence comes from Bradyrhizobium sp. BR2003, assembly GCF_009720285.1. Classification (NCBI taxonomy): domain Bacteria; kingdom Pseudomonadati; phylum Pseudomonadota; class Alphaproteobacteria; order Hyphomicrobiales; family Nitrobacteraceae; genus Bradyrhizobium; species Bradyrhizobium sp. BR2003. The sequence goes on along the minus strand of NZ_SMYJ01000045.1, from coordinate 162,967 downwards.
GGCCTGTCGTCGCGCGCGCCGAAATTCGTACGCCGCTACGGCAATCTCGGCCCCGCGATCGAGGAGGCGGTCGCTGGCTATGCGCGCGACGTGAAGAGCCGCGCCTTCCCGGGGCCGGAGCACGTCTACGGCATGAAGAAGAGCTGACGGGGCAGACATGGACTGGTCGCAGCACGCAATTCCGCCGATGCGGCTCGAGCCGCGCTTCGGCGACCGCGTCGTGCCGGCTTTTCCGGAACGGCCCGGCAGCCTGTGGGCGATGATCGCGGACGCCGTTGCGCAGAACGGCGACGGCGAGGCGCTGGTCTGCGGCGCGACGCGGCTGAGCTGGCGCGAGGTCGCGGAGAAATCGGCCAAGGTCGCGGCGGGCTTTGCAAAACTCGGCCTTGCGCCCGGCGACCGCGTCGCGATCCTGCTCGGCAACCGCATCGAATTCGTGCTGATGATGTTCGCCGCCGCGCATGCCGGGCTGGTCACGGTGCTGCTCTCGACGCGCCAGCAGAAGCCCGAGATCGCCTATGTGCTGAACGATTGCGGCGCGACGCTTCTGGTCCATGAAGCCACGCTCGCGGATCGCATCCCCGATGCCGCCGACATTCCCGGTCTCAAGCATCGCATTTCCGTCAGCGACGGCGGCGCGTCGCAATTCGCTGGCCTCGCCGACAACGCTCCGGCCCAGGCACCGGCACAGGTGAGGGAAGAGGACACCGCGATGATCCTCTACACCTCGGGCACCACGGGCCGGCCGAAGGGCGCCATGCTCGCGCATTGCAACATCATCCACTCCTCGATGGTGTTCGCCTCGTGCCTGAAGCTGACCAGGGCCGATCGCTCGATCGCCGCGGTGCCGCTCGCGCATGTCACCGGCGCGGTCGCCAACATCACGACGATGGCGCGCTGCGCCGGCGCACTGATCATCATGCCGGAGTTCAAGGCCTCGGAATATCTGAAGGTCGCGGCGCGCGAGCGCGTCACCTACACGGTGATGGTGCCGGCGATGTACAATCTCTGCCTGATGCAGCCGGATTTCGACAGCTACGACCTGTCGAGCTGGCGGATCGGCGGCTTCGGCGGCGCGCCGATGCCGGTCGCAACCATCGAAAAACTCGACGCCAAGATTCCCGGGCTGAAGCTTGCGAATTGCTACGGCGCGACCGAGACCACGTCGCCCTCGACGCTGATGCCGGGCGAACTGACCGCCGCCCATATCGACAGCGTCGGCCTGCCGTGCCCCGGCGCCGAGATCGTCGTGATGGGCGCCGACGGCCGCGAACTGCCACGCGGCGAGATCGGCGAGCTCTGGATCCGCAGCGCCTCGGTCATCAAGGGCTACTGGAACAATCCGAACGCGACCGCCGAGAGTTTTACGGCCGGCTTCTGGCATTCCGGTGATCTCGGTTCGATCGACGCGGCGAACTTCGTCCGCGTGTTCGACCGCCAGAAGGACATGATCAACCGCGGCGGACTGAAGATCTATTCCGCCGAGGTCGAGTCCGTCCTGGCCGGCCATCCCGCCGTGGTCGAGAGCGCGATCATCGCCAAACCGTGCCCGGTGCTCGGCGAGCGCGTGCACGCCGTGATCGTGACCCGCACCGACGTGAATGCGGAGAGCCTGCGCGCCTGGTGCGCCGGGCGGCTCTCCGACTACAAGGTGCCGGAGACCATGGCGCTGACATCAGTGCCGCTGCCGCGCAACGCCAACGGCAAGGTGATCAAGCGGCAGCTGCGCGAGAGCCTATCAGCAGGGGCGCAGCGGGCGTCGACGTAGCATCCACGAACTCGGTGCGGTGCACCTCCCCGCTTGCGGGGTCGAGACGAGCGTAGCTCGCTCTTAGGTCGGATCGCATCGTCGGATGCGATCCGGGTAGGGGCTCTCTTCGCACAGGGACACTTTCATTGATCCGACTCGTGGAGACTCCCCAGCCCAACCCTCCCCCGCAAGCGGGAGAGGGAGCCGGCCGCTGTCGTATGCCGCTGCAAACGTCCCCCGTTAACGCTTTGATCCGCCTCGCTTTGCCTTGCCTCCGCCACACCATTAGGGTAACGCCGCCGCGATGTGGGGATCGGGTAGGGGCTGGGCCCCACCGATGGCAGCGGTCCCGAGGGGATGGGATAGCCTTAAGTGTCTGAATTATTTGACGAAGTCGACGAGGAAGTCCGTCGCGATCAGCTCAAGAAGCTGTGGGACAAGTACTCGCTCTTTATCATCGCCCTGGCGATCTTGATCGTTGCGGGCGTCGGTGGCTGGCGCGGCTACCAGTATCTCGAGGCCAGGAAGGCCGCCGAGGCCGGCGCGGCGTTCGACCGCGCCGTCGAACTGTCCGATCAAAACAAGCACGCCGAGGCCGAGGCCGCCTTTGCCGCCCTCATCACCAAGGCGCCGTCGGGTTACCGCAACCTGGCGCGGCTGCGCATGGCCGCAGAGGTCGCGACCCGCGATCAGCCGGCTGCCGCGAAGCTCTACGACGAGATCGCAGCCGACCGCAGCGTCGGCGGTCCCGAGCAGGACCTGGCGCGGATCCGCGCCGCGCAGATCCTGATGGAGACCACCACCTATCCGAACATGCTGCAACGGCTGGAGGCGACGGCAACGGCGAAGGACTCGACGTTCCGCCATTCCGCGCGCGAGCTGCTGGCGCTGTCGGCCTGGCGCGCCAACGATGCCACCGCCGCGCGGCAGTGGCTCGACCAGATTGCCAATGACGGCGAGACGCCGCCGAGCATGCGCTCGCGCGCCGAGGCGCTGCAGGCCTTGTTGCCGCCGGTCGCGAAAAGCTGACTTGAGGCATGATCCGGAAAAGTGGGAACCGGTTTTCCGATCGGATCATGCCCAGACAAAACCCGAGTTTGAGTGAGAGATCGACCATGCGCCGCTCGCAACGCCTGATCGCAGCCGCAGTACTGACAGCGCTTTGCAGCGTGCTGGCGGGTTGCGGCGGTGGCGGCATGTCCAATTTCGATCCGAGCGACCTGCTCGACTTCCTCGATACCAAGAAGAAGCTTCAGGGCGACCGCAAGCCGGTATTCCCCGAAGGCGTGCCCGGCCTCGAGCAGGGCGTGCCGAAGGAATTGTACAAGGGCTCGCAGCAGGAACAGCTCGATCAGCAGAACGCCGCGGCAGCCGCCGCCCAGCCGGCCCCGCCGCCGGAGCCGCCGAAGGGCGCCAAGAAGCACGCCAAGGGCAGGGCAGCGCCGGCCGCAGATCAGGCGGCTGCGCCCGATGCCGCAGCCGAGGAGGGCGCGCCCGCCGCGCTGCCGCCGGAGCCGAAGCCGAAGAAGATCGTCCGCCGCCGCACCACCGCGCCACCCGCCGACGATCAGCAGGCGCAGCCCGCGGCGCCGGCCCAGCAGACCCAGACCACGCAACAATCCGGCGGCGCCTTCCCCGCACCGCTACCGAGCGGCGGATTTAGCCGCTAGGCTCCTGCTTCAATTCATTGACGCGCGCCGCGACGCGGCGCCTGGATGATCCATGTCTTTTACCATCGCCATTATCGGCCGGCCCAATGTCGGAAAGTCGACGCTGTTCAACCGGCTGGTCGGCCAGAAGCTTGCGCTGGTCGACGACGAGCCCGGCGTGACACGTGACCGACGCGAGGGCCAGGCCAAGCTCTACGACCTCGACTTCACCATCATCGATACTGCGGGCCTCGACGAAGGCGCCAAGGGCTCGCTGACGGCGCGGATGCAGGAGCAGACCGAAACTGCGATCGAGCTCGCCGACGCCCTGATGTTCGTGATCGACGCCCGCGTCGGCCTGACGCCGACCGATCGTGCCTTCGCCGACTTCGCGCGAAAGGCCAACAAGCCGGTGGTGCTGGTCGCCAACAAGGCCGAGGGCAAGCATGGCGAGATCGGCGCGATGGAATCCTACGCGCTCGGGCTCGGCGATCCCGTCCAGATCTCGGCCGAGCATGGCGAGGGCATGGGCGACCTCCACGAGGCGCTGAGCGCGCTGGTGCCGGAGACACCGGAGCAAGACGACGAGCTCGAGGATGACGAGGACATCTCGGAGGAGGAGGCCGCGCAGCGCCCGATCCGCGTCGCCATCGTCGGCCGGCCGAATGCCGGCAAGTCGACGTTGATCAACCATCTGCTCGGCGAGGAGCGGCTGCTGACCAGTCCCGAGGCCGGCACCACGCGCGATTCCATCGCGGTCGAGATCACTTGGCAGGGCCGCCAGTTCCGGGTGTTCGACACCGCCGGCCTGCGCCGCCGCTCGCGGATCGAGGAGAAACTGGAGAAGCTCTCGGTCGCCGACGCGTTGCGCGCGGTGCGCTTTGCCGAAGTCGTCGTGATGATGATGGACGCGCAGAACAAGTTCGAGGAGCAGGACCTGCGCATCGCCGACCTGATCGAGCGCGAAGGCCGCGCCATCGTGCTCGCGGTCAACAAATGGGACCTCGTCGAGCGCAAACCCAACCAGATCTCGCAACTGCGCACCGATGCCGACCACTGGCTGCCGCAGGTCAAGGGCGCGCCGATCGTCGCCGTCTCCGGCCTGATGGGCGAGGGCATCGACCGCCTGATGACGGCGATCCAGGAGGCCTATGCGGTCTGGAACCGGCGCTTGCCGACCTCGGCGCTCAATCGCTGGTTCGAGCAGGCGATCCAGGCCAACCCGCCGCCGGCGGTCTCGGGCCGCAGGCTGAAGCTGAACTACATCACGCAGGTGAAGGCGCGCCCGCCGAGCTTCGTGCTGTTCTGCTCGCGCGCCGACGCGATCCCGCGATCCTATCTGCGTTACCTCATCAACTCGCTGCGCGAGACCTTCGATCTGCCGGGCACGCCTGTTAGAATCACGCTGCGCGAGAAGGCCAATCCGTTCGCACACAAGCGCAAACGGCCGTCGTGAGCGAAGGGGGGGAGAGCGACACGGTTGCTGAAGCGCAACCGCGCAGCGGCGCGGTGATCTTCATCTTCATCACCCTGCTGCTCGACATGCTCGCGATCGGGATCATCATCCCGATCCTGCCCAAGCTGATCGAGGGCTTCGTCAACAACGACACCGCCAACGCGGCGCGCATCTTCGGCGTGTTCGGCTCGATCTGGGCCTTGATGCAGTTCGTCTGCTCGCCGATCCTCGGCGCACTGTCCGATCGCTTCGGCCGCCGGCCGGTGGTGCTGCTGTCGAATTTCGGTCTCGCCGCCGACTATGTGCTGATGGCGCTGGCGCCGAACCTGATCTGGCTGTTCATCGGGCGGGCGATCTCGGGCATCACCTCGTCGAGCATCTCGACCGTGTTCGCCTATATCGCCGACGTCACCGCGCCGGAGCAGCGCGCCGCGATGTTCGGCAAGATCGGCGTCGCGTTCGGCGCCGGCTTCATCCTCGGACCGGCGCTCGGCGGCCTGCTCGGCGAGATCGATCCGCGGCTGCCGTTCTGGGCGGCGGCGGGTCTGAGCTTCGTCAACGGGCTCTACGGCCTGCTCATCCTGCCGGAATCGCTGCCCGTGGAGCGGCGCGCGCCGTTCAAATGGAAGAGCGCCAATCCGATCGGCGCGCTGCATTTTCTGCGCTCGAACCGGACGCTCGCCGGCCTGTCGCTGGCGACGTTCTTCGGCCAGCTCGCGCATGTCGTGCTGCCCTCGGTGTTCGTGCTCTACGCCACCTATCGCTATGGCTGGGACACCGGCGCCGTCGGTGCGACGCTGGCGCTGGTCGGCCTCTGCGGCATGATCGTGCAGGGCGCGGCGATCGGCCCGATCGTGCAGCGCCTCGGCGAGCGCAACGCGCTGTTCCTCGGCCTTGTCTGCGGCGCCCTGGGCTTCGTGATCTTCGGCGTCGCGCCGACCGGCCAGCTGTTCTGGATCGGCATTCCCGTGATGGCGCTGTGGGGCCTCTCGGGCGCTGCGACGCAGGCGCTGACGACGCAGCTCGTCGCCGCCGACCAGCAGGGCCAGCTGCAGGGCGCGACATCGAGCGTGCAGAGCATGTCGGAATTGATCGGCCCGTTCCTGTTCACGCTGATCTTCGCGTATTTCATCGGCGACAACGTGCCGGTGAAGCTGCCCGGCGCGCCGTTCTATTTGGCCGGCGCGCTGCTGCTGCTCGCGCTCGCCATCGCCTGGCGCGCGACGGCGGCGAAGAAAGCCTAGGGCTGGCAAAGCCGCTCGCCGAACGGATCCACCACGAGACGCTCTATTCCGTCGCGATGAACGAGAATCCCGAATTGATGGCGATGCCGCGCGATGTCGACATCAAGAAGGTCGCGCTGATGAAGGCCGAGGCGAGGGATCCCGATCTCGCGCTGCTGCGCTGGGCGGCGGCGCGGGGGCTGCTGCTGAGCTCGTTGTTCGGCATGTTGTCGCTGACCGAGGCGGAGCGCGACCGCCTGTTCGCGCGATTGCTCGACGACAGCAAGTGGACCGCGATGGAGCAGGGTGCGACCGAGACAACAAAGCTGTCCAGGACGACGGCGGCACGCGCGGCATCGCCGCGGCCTGCACCGGCCACAAAGCCGGCATCGGCGCACAAGCGCGGCTGAATTTTCGGCGCTGCCGAAAGCTCAACGCCGCCCAAGCGGAATATGGATCGCTTGGCGGCGTTGGATCGAAGTAAGAAGATGCAAAAAGTCATTGCGGGGCGATGCGCAGCATCGAACCCGGAATCTCGAGATTCTCCGGGGCGCACTCGCCCCTGAGGTTCGCGCGTTGCGCGCCCGGAATGACCGCTACGCGGTCACTTCTTCACCAGCGGACAGTCGCTGGCCTCAAGCGGCTTCGCGGCGTCTTCCGGCGCGATGGTGGCGATCAGCTTGTAATAGTCCCACGGGTATTTGGACTCTTCGGGCTTCTTCACCTCGAACAGATAGGCCGGAATCAGGCGCCGGCCGTCGGCGCGCAGCGGGCCCTTGCCGAACAGCGGGTCGTCGGTCGGCAATTCCTTCATCTTGGCGACGACCTTGGCGCCGTCATGCGGATTGCCGCCGAGCGCTTCCATCGCCTTGAGATAGTGCAGCACCATCGCGTAGTTGCCGGCCTGGGTCATCGACGGCATCGCGTTCTTGCTGGCCAAAGCGGCGAACCGCTTCGACCAGGCGCGGGTCTGGTCGTTCATGTCCCAGTAGAAGGATTCGGTGAACGTCAGGCCTTGCGCGGTCTTCAACCCGAGCGAATGCACGTCGTTGATGAACAGCAGTAGCGCCGCGAGCTTTTGGCCGCCGGAAACGATGCCGAATTCGGCCGCCTGCTTGATCGCATTGGTGGTGTCGCCGCCGGCATTGGCGAGGCCGACCACCTTGGCCTTGGACGATTGTGCCTGCAGCAGGAACGACGAGAAATCGGCGGTGTTGATCGGATGCTTGACGCTTCCGAGCACCTTGCCGCCATTGCCGTTGACGACCGCGGTGGTGTCGCGCTCAAGCGCGTGGCCGAATGCATAGTCGGCCGTCAGGAAGAACCAGGTGTCGCCGCCGGCCTTCGTCAGTGCCTTGCCGGTGCCGTTGGCCAGCATGTAGGTGTCGTAGGTATATGAAATCGTGTTCGGCGTGCAGGCCTTGCCGGTGAGGTCGGCGGTCGCTGCGCCCGAATTCAGCAGGACGATGTTCTTCTCCTTGGCGAGGTTGTTGACCGCAAGCGCCACGCCGGAGTTCGGCGTGTCGGCGATCGCATCGACCTTCTCGTTGTCGACCCACTGCCGAGCGATGTTGACGCCGACGTCGGGCTTGTTCTGGTGGTCGCCACTCAGGACGTCGATCTTCCAGCCCTTCTTGAGCAGGCCGGAATCCTCGACGGCCATCTTGATCGCGACCACCGAGTTCGGTCCGCCGATGTCGGCATAGAGGCTCGACATATCGTTCAGCACGCCGATCTTGACGGTCTTGTCCTGCGCGAACGCAGAGGTTGAGAAGCCGAGTGCAGCGCAAGCAAGAAGCGCGGCGCAGCGCCGCGCAAACGTCGTTGTCATGAAATTCCCTCCACTGTCTAAAGCTCGGGCAGCCCTCTTGCGGAGCCTTTTTGCCGGTCGCTCAGGTTCCCGCTTACCCTTTCCCGGGGGAGGCGGCAATCCGTATAAAGCCGCATGAACTGCGTCGAACCGTCATCCCGCATGCTGCTTATTTGAGTGCGTCCGAGGTCAGCCTGAATTTCTGGATCCGCTTTCCGGTGTCGACCTCGGCGGTATAGACGTTGCCCTGGGCGTCGACCGCAAGCGCGTGCACCCAGTGGAATTGCCCGGCGTTGCGGCCGTTGCGGCCGAAGCTGCCGACCACCGCGCCGTCGTCACGCCTGATGATGCGGATCTCGTTGTTCTCGCCGTCGGCGGAGAGCAGGTAGGTCTGCTTGGGATCGGACCACAGCGCGATGTCCCACACCGCGCCGTTGCCGAGCGTGCTCTTCTCGAAGAAGAACTCCTTCACGAAGCTGCCGTCCTTCCTGAACACCTGGATGCGGTTGTTGATGCGGTCGCAGACATAGACCAGTCCGTCATTGGCGATCTTCACGCAGTGCACCGGATTGCCGAACTGCTGCGCGACCTGCGCCTTCGGATCGTAGGGCGGCTGCTTGGCGTCATCGGGCTTGTTGCCATAGGCGCCCCAGTGCCGCTTGTAGGCGCCGGTAGTGGCATCGAACACGATGACGCGCCGGTTGCCGTAACCGTCGGCGACGTAGATCTCGTTGGCCTCCTTGTCGATCGCGGTCTCGGCGGGCTTGCCGAGCTGGGTGGTGTCGTTGCTGCCCTTGCTCGGCGCGATCGAGCCGATCTGCGCGACGAACTTGCCGTCGAGGGTGAACTTGAGGATCGCATTGTCATTGTCGGCATTGCCGCCGATCCAGACGAAGCCGCGCTCGTCGACCTCGATGCCGTGCTCGCGGCCAACCCACTCATAGCCGTCACCCGGGCCGCCCCAGGACCGCAGCAGATTGCCGTCAGCGTCGAATTCGAGCACCGGCGGCGCCGAGACGCAGCATTTTGAGCGTGGCGGATTGAGACTCGCGCCCTTCTCGTCGTCGGTCAGCGAGCGCGGCCGGTGGATCATCCAGATATGGCCCTGCCAATCCACCGTGATGCCGCCGACCTGGCCGAGGATCCAGTTGTTCGGCAGCGGCTTTGGCCAGGACGCGTCGACCGCGAAGGTCGGGACGTCGCCGGCCCCGGCGGGCGCGTGCAGAGTGAGAAGGGCCGATGATGCGATGCAGGCGGAGAGAAACAATCCGGACAGAATGGAGCGCGCGCGATTGAACGTCGGCGTCATTGGTTGCCTCCCGAGATTTTTCTTGGCGGGCTGTTCCGCTTGGGAGCGCAGTCAATCGTGAGGCGGGAAGCGAGTCAATCGCAAGGAGGTGCGTAGCCCGGATGCAGCGAAGCGAAATCCGGGGCCGGTCTCCGGGGCGGCACAGAATCCCGGATTACGCTTCGCTGCATCCGGGCTACGTGATTGCATGCTCACCGGTCGGGATTGGCGCGCTCGAACTGGCGCAAGAGGCGGTTGCCGCGCTCGACGGCATTGTCCATCGCGGCCTGCGCCGAACGCTTGCCGGCGAACACCTGCTCGAGCTCCTCCTCGATCACGTCGCGGATCAGGACGAACGAGCCGAGGCGGATGCCCTTGGAGTTATCGGTCGGCGGCTTCAGCGTCACCTCCTCGATCGAGATCGAGGCGCCGGGATTGCGATCGTAGAAACCCCGCGCGCGGGTCAGATCGAACGCGGCGCGGGTGATCGGCAGGTAGCCCGTGTTCTGGTGCCAGGCGGCCTGCACCTCCGGCCGCGACAGATGGGCGAAGAACTTCGCCACGCCGGCATATTCGGCGCGCGGCCGGTCGCGCAGCACCCACAGCGTCGCGCCGCCGATGATCGAGTTCTGCGGCGCGCCCTGCACGTCGGGTTCGTACGGCATCATGCCGTAGCCGACCTCGAATTTGGAATTTGCCTTGATGTCGGCGCGCGTACCCGACGAGCCGATGAAGATGCCGCATTCGCCTTTCTGGAAGCGCGGCTCGGCCGCCTGCCCGCGGCCGCTGTAGTCGAAGCTCTTGTCGGCCTGCCATTGCGCGAGCTGCGCGATGTGGCGCACCACCAGCGGATTGTTGAAGATCAGCTGCGCGTCGAGCCCGGAAAACCCGTTGGCCTTGGTTGCGATCGGCAGATTGTGGAAGGCGGAGAAGTTCTCGACATTGATCCAGGACGGCCACGACGTGGTCACGCCGCACATCGCGCCCGCCGCGCGCAGCCGCTTGGCCACGACACCGAGCTCCGGCCAGGTCCTCGGCGGCACACCCGGATCGAGCCCGGCGGACCGGAACATATCCTTGTTGTAGTAGAGGATCGGCGTCGAGGCGTTGAAGGGGAACGACAGCATGTTGCCGTCGACATCGGCATAGTAGCCGGCCACTGCGGGCAGATAGGCCGACGGCGCGAATGCCTCGGATTGATCGCGCATCAGCTCGAACACCGGATAGATCGCGCCGCGGGCCGCCATCATGGTTGCGGTCGCGATCTCGTTGACCTGTACGATCGCCGGCTGGCTGCGCGAGCGGAAGGCGAAGATCGCCGCGGTGACGGTCTCGGTATAGTTGCCCTTGTAGGCGGGCACGATCCGGTAGTCGGATTGCGAGGCGTTGAAATCGGCGGCAAGCTTCTCGAGCTGCTTGCCGAGCTCGCCCGACATCGCGTGCCACCACATGATCTCGGTGGCCGCTCGCGCCGGCGACACAAGCAGAAGAGCCGCGACGACGAGGTGCAAGAGCTTCAAGGCGTGCTTCAAAACGAACTTCACGACGAGCCGGTCCCGGATGCCAATACGCCCTGATAAGGCGCCACAACCGCAGATTCAACCGACACCGCAGGTTGCAGCGCGGATTTAACGTTTGGCCGATGGCGAACCAGCGCCATTCTGCTAAAAATGCGTTGAACCTTTTCTTCCCGCCCTGGACACAAATCACAAGGGGAATTGTAGCCTGTGTACCGCCGCGCCGGCCTTTCGCGGATAACGATGCTTGCCGTCGCGCTGTCATGGGCAGCGGTCCCGGCGAGCGCTTTCGCGCGCGAATTCCGTACCGCCGATACCCAGAACGAGGACTATCCGACCGTCCAGGCGCTGAATTACATGGACCGCCTGATCGCCGAACGCACCGCCGGCCGGCACCGCATCGTGGTCTTCCATTCCCGCCAGCTCGGTGAGGAAAAGGAGACGCTGGAGCAGACCCGGGCCGGCGCCATCGACCTGAACCGGACCAATGTCGCGCTGATCGGGACAATGGTGCCGTCGGTCAACGTGCTGGCAATGCCGTTCCTGTTTCGATCGCCCGAACACCTGCAGAACGTGCTGGATGGACCGATCGGCAGCGAGATCCTGAACAGTCTCGGAGCTCACGGCTTCGTCGGGCTTGCCTTCTACGATTCCGGCGCCCGCTCGATCTATAACAGCGTCCACCCGGTCCATTCGCTCGACGACGTCAAGGGACTGCGGTTGCGCGTGCAGCAATCCGAACGGATGTCGGACGTGATGCGCGCGCTCGGCGCCCAGCCGGTCCAGATGCCCTACGGCCAGGTACTGACCGGATTCGCCACCGGGCTGATCGACGGCGCCGAGAACAACTGGGCGTCCTTCGTCACCACCGGTCACTACAAACACGCCCGCTACTACACGTTGACCCAACACACGTTCAGTCCGGACGTGCTGCTGATGTCGCAAAAGGCCTGGGCCAGCCTCTCGCCGGAGGAGCAGGCGATCTTCCGCGAGGCTGCGCAGCGCTCCAGCGTCTACATGCGCGGGAGGTGGCGGGAGCTCGAGGAGCGCTCGCGCAAGCAGGCGGAGCTGGCGGGCGTCGAGATCGTGACCGACATCGACCGCAAGCCGTTCGAAGCTGCAATGGCCGGCATCTACGCCAGGGCCGCGCGCGATCCTGCGATATCAGCGCTGATCGAACGCATCCGCAACATGGAGTAACCGGATCTTGGACGCAGCAAAGCAGGACGGGACGATGCGACGGCCGGCGGCCTTCGGGCCGCAGGGCCGTATCCGCATCGTCCAGCTGCTGCGTGCGGTGCCGATCCGCTGGCGCATCCTTTCGATCGCCCTGCTCAACTCCGCGGTCGTGATCGTGCTGGCGGTGCTGATCTGGAACGGCTCGAAGGTGCTCGGCTCGGCCTGGGAGGATGTCCGCCAGGTGCGGGAATCCGACAAGATCCTGGCCAAGCTCGAAAGCGAGACCAGCCGCCTGCAGAACCTGATCCATCGCTACATCAACCAGCCGAGCCCGGACCTGTTCGCGGAAATCCTGCTGCTCCGCGAGGCCGTGCTCGGCACGCTGACCAACCGGGCCTCGACCGACCCGATGCTGTCCGGCTCGGTCGAGGAGCTGGAGCGCGTCACCAGCCGCTTCCTCGACGGCTTCGGCGAACTGCGCACCGTGCAGACCAGGATCGCCAAGACCTATGATGAGCAGGTGCTGTCGCCGACCAAGGACATGGCCGGGCTCTATTCGATCATCGAGGGCGCAACCGGCCATCGCGATGCACTGATCTGGCCCGCGCTCGGCAAGTCGCGCGAAGCGTTCACCTCGCTGCTGGTCGCCGCCAACGCCTACTATCTCTCGCTGGCCTCCTCGTCGGCCGAGGAAGCCCGCCGCAACATCGATACGATCGAGAAGACGATTCCCGTCATGACCGATCTGGCCGAAAACGATCTGCAGCGGATGGCGCTGGCGCGGCTCAAGGTCAAGACCGCCGAGCTGCGCGACGGGCTCGGCAAGCTCAGCGAGCAGCTCACCAACCGCACCGATCTGCTGCGCAACTCGATCGACGCCAGCCAGGCCGATGCGATCGGCGCGATCGACGATCTCTCGGTGAAGATGCGCCAGCGCGAGCAGAAGGCGCAGGAGACGTTCGACAAGACGCTGACCTCGATCTCGCGCCGGGTGCTGTCGATTGCCGTGATCTTCCTCGGTGTCATCATGTCGGCCGGCGTCATGATCGCGCTGTCGATCCGCCTGCCGCTGGCGCAGATCATGGCCGCGATGCGCACCATCACCTCGGGGGACCTCGACCGGCCGGTGCAGGGCACCTCGGCCAAGGACGAGGTCGGCGCCATGGCGCGTGCGGTCGAAGTGTTCCGTGAAAACGCGATCGCCAAGCGCAAGACCGAGGACGAGCTGCGCACCGCCAAGGAGGAGGCCGAAAGCGCGCTGCTCGAGCTCAATACCGCGCAGCAGAACCTGATCGATGCCGAGCGTCTCGCCGCGCTCGGCGGCCTCGTTGCCGGCGTCGCCCACGAGGTCAACAATCCGATCGGCATCAGCCTGACGGTGGCCTCGAGCTTCGCCCGCCGCAGCGAGATGTTCGAGAACGACCTGAAGACCGAGCCGCTACGCCGCTCCAAGCTCGACGAGTTCGTGCGCGCCTCGCGTGACGCATCGCAGCAACTGGTCGCGAACCTGCAGCGCGCCGGCGAGCTGATCCAGTCGTTCAAGCAGGTCGCCGTCGATCGCTCGCATGCCGAGCGCCGCCAGTTCGCCTTGAGCGAATCCACCGACCAGATCGTGGCGAGCCTGCGGCCGGTGCTGAAGAAGGCCGCGATCGCGCTGTCGGTCGATGTGCCCGAGGGGCTCCTGATCGACGGTTATCCCGGCGCCTATGGGCAGATCTTAACCAATCTTTTCCTCAACGCCGTCAATCATGCCTTTGCCGATGGCCGCTCCGGCACCATCACCATCTCGGCGCGCGGGCGCGGCGCCGACGATGTCGAGATCATTTTCGCGGACGACGGGGCGGGCATGACGCCGGACGTGCAGCGGCAGGCGTTCGACCCGTTCTTTACGACGCGCCGCAACGAAGGTGGTACGGGCCTCGGCCTCCACATCGTCTATAACCTCGTCACCCAGCAGCTCGGCGGACGCATGATGCTGGAGTCAAGGGTAGGACAAGGCACCACTTTTCGCATTATCATGCCCAGGGTCGCCAAGGGGGCAGCCAAGGGCGAGCCCACGATCACTGACGCAGCAGCCGACGGAACCAGTCAATGGCCGAACAGGACGATGTCCTCCAACTGATCGACGATACCGAGAGCCCCCCGGAGGACTCGTCGGCCCGCAAATGGAAGATCGCCGTCATCGACGACGATCACGCCGTCCATGAAGGCACCCGCTTCGCTCTGAGCGACTACAACCTGAACGGTTCGACGCTGGAGATCCTCTCGGCATACTCTGCGGCCGAAGGCCGCACGCTGATGCGGGACAACCCCGACATCGCAGCCGTGCTGCTCGACGTCATCATGGAGACCGACGTCGCCGGCCTCGAGCTCGTCGAGTTCATCCGCAACGAGATCAAGAACGAGACCGTGCGCATCATCCTGCGCACCGGCCAGCCCGGCCAGGCGCCGGAACGGCGCGTCATCGTGCAATACGACATCAACGACTACAAGGCGAAGACCGAGCTCACCGCCGACAAGCTGTTCACGTCGCTGACCGCCGCGCTGCGCAGCTACCAGCAGCTCGAGCGCATGGTGCAGACGCGGCGCGGGCTCGAGATCATCATCGACGCGGCCTCGACGCTGTACGATTTCAAGTCGATGCAGCGGCTGGCCGAGGGCGTGCTGACGCAACTCGCCTCGCTGCTCAATGTCGATTGCGCGGGGATCCTGGTGCTGCGCGACGACGGCAACGCGGCCGCGTCCGATTTCTCGGTGCTGGCCTGCTCGGGCTGCTACAGCCGCTTCATCGGCACCACCTCGTCTAAGGCGCTCGATCCGGACCTGCGGCACATGGTGGAGGAAGCATTCCAGCGCCGCAAGAACGAGTTCGCCGACCACCGCAGCGTGCTCTATTCGCGCACCGGCAGCGGCCGCGAGGTCGTGGTGCTGCTGCAGGCCGAGCGCCAGCTCTCCGACACCGACCGTGCGCTCGTCGAGATCTTTTCGAGCCGGCTGTCGATCGCGTTCGACAATGTGATCCTCTACCAGCAGCTGCACGAGGCCAACACCCAGCTCGAGGACCGCGTCGCGCAGCGCACCCGCGCGTTGATGCAGGCCAACCGGCGGCTCTCGGCGCAGTGGCTGCGGCTGCAGCGCGCCAACGGCTTCAAGAACGAGATCCTCGGCACCGTCGCCCACGATCTGAAGAACCCGCTCGGCGTCATCCTCGGCCGCACCGAGATGCTGACCGAACTGATCGGCGCCGGCTCGCCGAAGGAAAACGTCACGTCGCAGGTCGAGCACATCCGGGACGCCACCAAGCGGCTGACCTCGATGGTCGACCATCTGATCTCGGACGCGATGGCCGATGCGTTCGACATCACCATCCGCCGCGAGCCGGTCGACGTCGCGGCCCTGGTCAACGAGGTCACCGAGGCCAATTTGCCCTCGGCGGTCAACAAGCAGCAGAGCATCTCGGTCTCGGGGCCGCAGCAATTCGTCACGATGTGCGACGCCGACCGGATCCGCGAGGCGATCGACAACCTCGTCAGCAACGCCATCAAGTACTCGCCGATCGGCGGCAAGATCACGGTCACGGTCAGCCATGAGGGCGACGACACCGTGATCCGGATCGTCGACCAGGGTCCCGGCCTCAGCCCCGAGGATCTCGGGCGGCTGTTCGGCCGGTTCCAGCGGCTGTCGGCCAAGCCGACCGCGGGCGAGAGCTCGACCGGGCTCGGCCTCTCCATCGTCAAGCGCATCATCGACATGCATGGCGGCCATGTGACCGCGCAGAGCCCGGGCCCCGGACAGGGGTCGACCTTTACGGTTACACTGCCGGCGACAGAGACATCATGAGCCAGAACCCGCATATCTTCATCGTGGACGATGAGGCACCGGCCCGCGAAATGGTCGGCGATTACCTCAAGATGCACGGCTTCGGCGTGACGCTGTGCGACGGCGGCAAGAGCCTGCGCAAGGAGATCGAGGGCTGCACGCCCGATCTCGTGGTGCTGGACCTCAACATGCCCGAGGAAGACGGGCTGTCGATCATCCGCGACCTCAAGAGCAAGATCAACGTCCCCGTCATCATGCTGACAGCTACTGCCAGCCCGATCGACCGGGTGGTCGGGCTGGAGCTCGGCGCCGACGACTATGTGGCCAAGCCTTGCGAATTGCGCGAGTTGATGGCGCGCATCCGCTCGGTGCTGCGGCGGAGCGGGCCGGCGAAAACGGCGGCGCCGGAACCGGCGGGCGCGAAGGCCGAAAAGGAGCAGCTGGTGCGGTTCGGCACCAAATGGCTCGATCTCGAGGCCCAGGCGCTGCGCGACGACGAGGGCAACGAGCATCCGCTGACGGCCTCCGAATTCGGCCTCCTGAAGGTGTTCGCGGCCAACCCGAAGCGGGTCCTGTCGCGCGAGCGGCTCCTGGAACTCGCCAATGCGCGCGACGCGGAAGCCTTCGACCGTGCCGTCGACCTGCGCATCATGCGCATCCGCCGCAAGATCGAATTCGACCCGACCAAGCCGTCGGTGATCCGCACCATCCGCGGCGGCGGCTACCTGTTCTCGCCGACCGGGGACAAGGCGTGATTGTCGTCCCGGCCTAGTGCGCAATTGCGCACGGGGGCCGGGATCCATACGCCGCGGCGGTCGTAAGAGGCAAGCGGCGCGACAATCGTCAAATAACCCTCTCCTGTGGCTATGGGTCCCGGCCTTCGCCGGGACGACGAATTCGTTGTGTGGCACGGGCGGATTCAGCGACACAAAGGCTGTCAATCCGCGCAAAAATCCCTAAGTTTCGGCCATGCCGAAAACAGCCTCCAAAGCCCCCGCCAAGCCCGCATCGAAGACCGCCCCCAAGCCCGTTGCCGCCAAGCCTGTCGCTGCCAGGCCCGCGGCGAAGGGCGACCATGTCTTCCTGGTCGACGGCTCGTCCTACATCTTCCGCGCCTACCACGCGCTGCCGCCGCTGAACCGCAAATCCGACGGGCTGCAGGTCAACGCCGTGCTCGGCTTCTGCAACATGCTGTGGAAGCTGTTGCGCGACATGCCCGAGGACAACCGGCCGACGCATCTGGCGATCGTGTTCGACAAGTCGGAGATCACGTTCCGCAACAAGCTCTATCCCGACTACAAGGCGCACCGGCCGCCGGCGCCCGACGATTTGATCCCGCAATTCGCGCTGATCCGCGAGGCGGTGCGCGCCTTCGAACTGCCCTGCCTCGAACAGGTCGGCTTCGAGGCCGACGATCTGATCGCGACCTATGCGCGGCTCGCCAGCGAGCGCGGCGCGACCACGACGATCGTGTCATCGGACAAGGATCTGATGCAGCTCGTCAACGACAAGGTCGTGATGTACGACACGATGAAGGATCGCCGCATCGGCCGCGACGAGGTGATCGAGAAGTTCGGCGTGCCGCCGGAGAAGGTGGTCGAGGTGCAGGCACTGGCCGGCGATTCCACCGACAACGTGCCCGGCGTGCCCGGCATCGGCATCAAGACCGCAGCGCAGCTGATCATCGAATATGGCGACCTCGATCAGCTGCTGTTCCGCGCGGGCGAGATCAAGCAGCCGAAGCGGCGCGAGGCGCTGCTCGAGAACGCCGAGAAGGCGCGCATCTCGCGCCAGCTGGTGCTGCTCGACGACAAGGTCGATCTCGAAGTGCCGCTCGACGACCTCGCCGTGCACGAGCCCGACTCGCGCCGGCTGATCGCCTTCCTCAAGGCGATGGAGTTCACCACCCTCACCCGCCGCGTCGCCGACTACGCGCAGATCGACCCGGCCAATGTCGATGCCGATCCCGGTAACAAGAGCGGCGCGAGCGTGTTCTCGCCATTGCCGCCGTCGGATGTGACGCCGGCGCCCGGAGACGCGCCGACATCGGCCGCGGCACCGCTGCCGAAAGCCAAGCCGACCGGCGCGCGTGACGACAAGAACTCGAGCCTGAAGGGCACGCCGGCGACGCTGGCCGAGGCCCGTGGCGAGGCGATCCGCAAGACCGGCTTCGACCGCAAGGCGTATCAGGCGATCGGCAGCCTCGAGCAGCTCGACGCCTTCATCGCCCGCGTGCCCGACACCGGCTACGTCGCGATCGAGGCGATGTCGGAATCGATCGACCCGATGCAGGGCGAGCTCGCGGGCCTTGCACTGGCGCTGGCGCCGAACGATGCGTGTTACGTCCCGCTCACTCACCGGCAGGCCGGCGGCGGTGCCGGCCTGTTCGATGCCGGCCTCGCGCCCGGCCAGATCAAGACGGCCGAGGCGCTGGCGGCGCTCAAGCCGCTGCTGGAGTCCGTCGGCATCCAGAAGGTCGGCTTCGACGTCAAGTTCACCTCGGTGATGCTGGCGCAGCACGGAATCACGCTGCGCAACATCGACGATGCGCAGCTGATGAGCTACGCGCTCGATGCCGGCCGCGGCTCGCATGCGCTGGAGGCGCTCGCCGAGCGCTGGTTCGGCCACGCCGTCGTCAACTATGGCGGCCTCGTCGGCAGCGGCAAGGGCAAGCTGACCTTCGATCAGGTCACGATCGACAAGGCCAGCGAGTATGCGGCCGAAAGCGCCGACGTGATCCTGCGGCTGTGGCGGGTGCTGAAGCCGCGTCTCGTAGCCGAGCGGATGGCGACGGTGTACGAGACGCTGGAGCGGCCGCTGGTCTCGGTGCTGGCGCGGATGGAGCGGCGCGGCATCTCGATCGATCGCCAGGTGCTGTCGCGGCTGTCGGGCGATTTCGCCCAGACCGCGGCGCGCGTCGAGGCCGAGATCCAGGAGATCGCCGGCGAGCCGGTCAATGTCGGCAGTCCGAAGCAGATCGGCGACATCATCTTCGGCAAGATGGGATTGCCCGGCGGCAGCAAGACCAAGACCGGCGCGTGGTCGACCACCGCGCAGGTGCTCGACGAGCTCGCCGAGCAGGGCCACGAATTCCCGAAGAAGATCCTGGAGTGGCGCCAGGTCTCGAAGCTGAAATCGACCTACACCGACGCGCTGCCGACCTACGTCAATCCGCAGACCCATCGCGTCCATACCACCTACGCGCTGGCCGCGACCACCACGGGCCGGCTGTCGTCGAACGAGCCGAACCTGCAGAACATCCCGGTTCGTACCGAGGACGGCCGCAAGATCCGCCGCGCCTTCATCGCAACGCCCGGCCACAAGCTGGTGTCGGCCGACTACTCCCAGATCGAATTGCGGCTGCTCGCCGAGATCGCCGACGTGCCGGTGCTGCGCCAGGCCTTCCGCGACGGGCTCGACATTCACGCCATGACCGCCTCCGAAATGTTCGGCGTGCCGATCAAGGACATGCCGAGCGAGGTGCGCCGCCGCGCCAAGGCGATCAATTTCGGCATCATCTACGGCATCTCGGCGTTCGGTCTCGCCAACCAGCTCGGCATCGCGCGCGAAGAGGCCTCGGCCTACATCAAGAAATACTTCGAGCGCTTCCCGGGCATCCGCGCCTATATGGACGAGACCAAGGATTTCTGCCGCCGCAACGGCTATGTGACGACGCTGTTCGGGCGCAAGTGCTACTACCCCGACATCAAGGCCTCCAACGCCTCGGTGCGCGCCTTCAACGAACGCGCCGCGATCAATGCGCGCCTGCAGGGCACCGCGGCCGACATCATCCGCCGCGCCATGATCCGCGTCGAGGACGCGCTCGCCGAGAAGAAGCTCTCGGCGCAGATGCTTTTGCAGGTGCATGACGAACTGATCTTCGAGGTGCCGGACGACGAGGTCGCGGCGACGCTGCCGGTGGTGCAGAAGGTGATGCAGGACGCGCCGTTCCCGGCGGTGATCCTGTCGCTGCCGCTGCAGGTCGATGCCCGCGCGGCGAACAATTGGGACGAGGCGCATTAGGGTTTCAGGAGCGGGGCTCGCGGACGGTGGCTGCTCATTGGTGAAGTGACGCTATCTCCGTGCAAGTAAGGTGAGCACCGGCAGACGGGCTCCCTCCCCCCTTGCGGGGGAGGGTTGGGGAGAGGGGTATTACACGACGTGCTCTCAACATGAGTTTCGCTGACGCGCGGTTCGATATTGCACGAGCCGCGCGTCCATCAATTATCTCGCCCGGGGCTAACCCCTCGCCCCACCCTCTCCCGCAAGGGGAGAGGGAGCCTGACCGATGTGCTCGCCTTACTGGCCGTATGCGATCAGCCGTTCCGGCCGAGATTGTCGCACTACCACCGCCGCTCAGGCCACATTGCTCCGAGAGCAATTCCAGCATGGCCGCGCGACGGACAACACGCTAGAAGTGTGCGTATCCCTCGCGAGACCAAACATGCCCCACACATCCGCTCTGCTCGGCTTTGCGCTCATCTGCCTCGGCATGGTGCTGACGCCGGGGCCGAACATGATCTATCTGATCTCGCGCTCGATCACGCAGGGGCCGGCCGCAGGCATCGTCTCGCTCGGCGGCGTGGCGCTCGGCTTCGTGTTCTACATGCTGTGCGCGGCGTTCGGCATCACCGCATTGCTGTTTGCGATTCCCTACGCCTATGACGCGCTGCGCTTTGCCGGCGCGGGCTATCTGCTCTGGCTGGCGTGGCAGGCGTTGAAGCCCGGCGGCCGCTCGCCGTTCCAGGTCAAGGCGCTGAAGGTCGACGGCCCGCGCAAATTGTTCGCGATGGGCTTTGTCACCAATCTTTTGAACCCGAAGATCGCCATGCTCTATCTGGCGCTGCTGCCGCAGTTCATCGATCCCGCCGGCGGCAGCGTCCTGACGCAGTCGCTCGCGCTCGGCTCGATCCAGATCGTGATCAGCGTCAGCGTCAACGCGATGATCGCGCTGGCCGCCGGTTCGATCGCGGTGTTCCTCGGCACCCGCCCGACCTGGCTATTGGTGCAGCGCTGGCTGATGGGCACGGTGCTGGCGGGGCTGGCGATGAAGATGGCACTCGAGGCGCGAAGGGCGTGAGCCCGACTCGTCGTGCGCGGGCTTGACCATCGCCCGCTCAAGCGGGGCGGCAACCAAAGGGTCTTGCGAAGAGGATGGATTGCCGGGTCAAGCCCGGCAATGACACACCCAATCAATCCAGCTTCGCGTCCATTCCCCGCCTCGTCGCGGGGCGGGCCATCAGCGTCTCGTACCAGCGCTTGACGTTGGGGAAGTCGGCCAGGTCGACCTTGTGGCGCGGATGGCGCCAGGCCCAGCCGAGGATGGCGAAATCGGCGACCGAGAGATCGCCGGCGACGAATTCGCGCCCATCAAGCCGGCGATCCAGCACGCCGTAGAGTCGCCGCGTCTCGGCCATGTAGCGCTTCAGGCCGTAGGCGCGGTCCTGCTCGTTCTCCAGCGCGATGAAATGGTGCACCTGGCCCGGCATCGGGCCGAAGCCGCCCATCTGCCACATCAGCCACTCATAGACCGGAATCCGCTCCGCGAGCG
Organism: Bradyrhizobium sp. BR2003; assembly: GCF_009720285.1. Classification (NCBI taxonomy): domain Bacteria; kingdom Pseudomonadati; phylum Pseudomonadota; class Alphaproteobacteria; order Hyphomicrobiales; family Nitrobacteraceae; genus Bradyrhizobium; species Bradyrhizobium sp. BR2003. The sequence goes on along the minus strand of NZ_SMYJ01000045.1, from coordinate 141,725 downwards.
GTTTCGGCAGGAATTTGCCGGTCTTCTCGCCGAGATAGAGCAGGATCGCGCCGGACTCGAAAATGCTGACCGGCTTGCCGCCCGGCCCACCCGGATCGACGATCGCCGGGATCTTGTTGTTCGGGCTGATCGCAAGGAAGGCGGGCGCCATCTGTTCGCCCTTGCTGATGTTCACCGGGATCACCTTGTAGGGCAGGCCCATTTCCTCCAGCGCGACCGAGATCTTGCGGCCGTTGGGGGTGTTCCAGGTGTGCAGCTCGATGGTCATTTCCGCTTCCCGTGCAAGTGTTTGGGCAAGTGTTTGGCCGAGTGTTTGGCGCCTGCTTACGGGGAACGGAACGGCCGCACAACCGCGCTTTCCGGAAAGCACGCCCGCGGAAATCGCGGCTTGGGCACTGTTGACGGCCCGATTTCCACGCTGGAATGTGCCGGTAAGCGTGGATAGATTGCCGCCCGCCTCAAACCCTCAAGGGAAAAAGTCTTTGTCCAAATCAGCCTCCCGCGCCCGCCTCGCCGAGATCATCCGCAAGCGTTCGTTCGGCCGCGGCGAGATCACGCTGGCGTCGGGCCGCAAGAGCGACTTCTATTTCAACCTGAAGCCGACGATGCTCGATCCCGAGGGCGCGGCGCTGCTCGCCGAGCTCACCTATGAAGCGCTGAAGGACGACAAGCTCGACTTCGTCGGCGGGCTCGAGATGGGCGCGGTGCCGCTCGCCGGCGCGATCGCGCAGCTGTCCTGGCTGAAGGGCCACCCGATCGCGGCGTTCTTCGTGCGCAAGAAGCCGAAGGAGCATGGCGCGAAGCTTTCCGTCGAAGGGCTCGCGAAGGGCGAGAGCCTTGCGGGCAAGCGCATCGTGATCGTCGAGGACGTCACCACGACAGGCGGCTCGGCGCTGAAGGCGGTGGAAGCCGTGCGCGAGGCCGGCGGCGAGATCGCGCTGGTCTTCACCATGGTCGACCGGGAGGAAGGCGCGACCGAGACGTTTTCCGAAGCCGGCTTGCCGTTCCGCGCGCTGTACAAGGCGGGCGAGTTCCTGAAGGACTGAGGCTCTTTCGCGGCTATCTCCCGTCGTCGCGTATCGCCGCGCGGTGCGCGTTTCATGTGACGCCGTCACCCTCAATCAATCGCTCGTTTACCATCCCGCACTATGGTGAGTCCGCCGGGGCACCTTGTCGCCGCGGCGTGGCGCGTCGGGTGGAGTTGGCGTTGCGTACAGAGTTGAATGATCGGCGCATGCGGCGCCGCGTGATGCTTGCCGCCGCAGCCTTTGCGGGTTCCATCCTGGTAGTGCCCGCGCCTGTGTCGGCCGAAGGGCTGTTCGACTTCTTCTTCGGCGGTTCCCAGAAGCAGCAGGGCCGGCAGGCGCCGCCGCAAGCCAATTTCTTCGCCGACCCGTTCGGCCTCAACCAGCAGGCGGAACGGCAGCCGTCCGCCCCCATCTCGGCGCCGCGCGTGGCCGGTTCCGGACCGGCATATTGCGTACGCAGCTGCGACGGCAAATATTTTCCGCTGACGATGCGCGGCAACGCCACGCCGGCGCAGCTTTGCCAGGCCTTCTGCCCGGCGAGCGCGACCAAGGTCTATTACGGCAGCCATATCGACAGCTCCGCCTCGGCCACGGGTGAGCGCTACGCCGACAGCGAGAACGCTTTCGCCTATCGCAAGGCGCTGCGCGCCGACTGCACCTGCAACGGCCGCGACCCGGCGGGGCTCGCGCCGGTCGACCTCGCGCTCGATGCCTCGCTGCGTGCCGGCGACGTGATCGCGACCACCGACGGCCTCGTCGCCTACACCGGCATCCGTGTCGGCAACGAGCAGTCGTTCGACTTCACGCCGGTCGCCTCCTATCCCGGATTGACCTCGGCAGTCCGCGCGCGGCTCGGCGAGATGAAGGTCGCCCCCGTCAGCGCCGAGATCGCGGGCGATGCGCCGCTGCCGGAAACCAGAAGCGATGTCGCGCCGTCGGCGCCGTCGTCTGTTGCGCCGAAGGGCAACGCCGCGAAGCCCGCCAAGCGGGCCGAGGCGAACTGACGGCTTCGAGTTGAGCGCCTATCAGCGCGCCACGATCACGCCGATCACGTTCGGCGCGGCCATGTATTTCTCCTCGATCGCGGCCCGCGCGGCCGCGCGGTTCTCCGGATTGAGGATGCCGCGCTTCTCGGCGAGGATCATCCAGCAATAGCCCCACCAGTCCGTCAGCATGCCGTGATCGTCGACGAGATCATAACCCTGCTCGCCGGCGAAGATCCGCGCATGCGCTTCATCGAGCGAATCGAGCCAGGCGTGGTCCTCGTCCGAGAACAGCTCGTCGCTGAAATCGTCCGTGGTGTAGCCCCAGATCGACATGCAGACCGCGTTGAACTCGCGATCGAGCTGGTCGTCATCGATCGGCTGGCGCCGCGAGGCTTGGTGCAGCCGCGACAGCGACCGCGCGAAATCGGCAATCCGGGTCAGAGCGAATTGATCAAAGGCGATGGTGGACATGTAGTCCTCGCGGAGACTGGGAGACCATAGATATTGTGTCGGCGCAGGCGCCGAATCACAATGATATATCAAAGACTTGCTAAAGTGTTCTTAATTCGTTCTGATCACATTAATGAACGTCGCCCCGGCGAAGGCCGGGGCCCATAACCACCGCGATCGGACATCTCACGTGATCGGTGCCCTGAAATGAATGCCGCAGTCTATTACGTCTAGATTCTCGCGAGCCGCCGCCATGGGACGCTCTATGTCGGCGTCACCAACGGTATTGGCAATCGGCTTGCGCTTCATCGCCCTGGACGCGGCTCACAGTTCGTCAAGAAGTACGGCGTCACACGACTGGTTTACGTGGAGGTCTACGCTTCACCACAGGAGGCGATCGCACGGGAAAAAGCGCTGAAGGAATGGCGCCGCGACTGGAAGATTCGCCTGATCGAGCAAGACAATCCGGAGTGGGGCGACCTGTCCCATCTTCTCTAACGGCTGTGGTTATGGGCCCCGGCCTTCGCCGGGGCGACGAATTGCGGTGACTACCTATACCCCATGATAAAGCGTTCGCCGTGCATGCCTGCCCGCAAAGCAATTCGGGCCGCTGAGCAGGTCAGCGGCCCGTTGAAAATGGCTTCGGAATGAAATGCGTCGGAGCTGAAAAATGTGCCCGCCCCACGAGCGACAGCTGCGTTTGTAAAGGCTCCGTTAAGCCCTGAAAATCCGTATCACCACGGTGTTCCGATTGGGCGCGAAGGCGCGTTGCGCGGCCGCTCAATTCGCTGCCGAGAGCAGTTTGTCGCCGCAGGCATTTGCGTAGAACTTGCCGCCGCATTGCCGCTTGATGGCGGCGCAGCGCGCGGCCGGTGATGCGTTCTGAGTAACACTGAAGCCGCAGCTCAAGCCGTCGGCGCTGCGACCCGGTTTGCCGCCCGCCTCGGCTGCGCTGGTCGCCGTGATGCACACCACCAGCAACGCCGCGGCCGCGATCTCGATCAAGAGTCTCATCACGCATCCTCCGGTCGATTGTCGCGAAATCCCGGCTTTTACAGGCCATCGTAGCACCCATGACGGCTGGTCCGGAAGTTCCCGAAGCGGCCCGGTCCTTGCATAAAATCACGGCAGCGCTGTGTATGGCATCGTCCCTGACGGTTTCGATTGCCATGCAACGCGGGTATCATTGCGCTGGAGCATGATCGGAAGGCTGCGGAACCGGAATTTCCCGGGGGAACCATGCTCCACCAATGAGATGGGGTCATGACGCGCATCATCGCATCATGTTCCGGTTTGAACGGCAGGGATTGGGCGCGTTGCAGGAACAGGCAAACTACCCGGCATTGAACCAGCCGATCGATGAGCTGGCGCTGACCGAGATCAAGAGCGCGATCCTCGCCAAGCTCCGGCTTGCGATCGGCAAGGACGCCACCGTTGCGACCAGACGCGACTGGTACAAGGCCGCGGCGCTGACGCTGCGGGACCGCATCGTGCACCACTGGCTGACGGCCGAGAAGCAAAGCTACGACGCCGGCGCCAAGCGCGTCTACTATCTCTCGCTCGAGTTCCTGATCGGCCGCCTGTTCACCGACGCGCTCAACAATATGGGATTGCTGCCGCTGTTCGAGGCGGCGCTCGGCGACCTCGGCGTCGATCTCTCGGACCTGCGCAAATGCGAGCCGGATGCGGCGCTCGGCAATGGCGGCCTCGGACGGCTTGCGGCCTGCTTCATGGAGAGCATGGCGACGCTGGCGATCCCCGCAACCGGCTACGGCATCCGCTACGATTTCGGCCTGTTCCGCCAGATCATGAACCATGGCTGGCAGCAGGAATATCCCGACGAGTGGCTCGCCTTCGGCAATCCCTGGGAATTCCAGCGGCCGGAGGTGGTCTACAACGTTCACTTCGGCGGCCATGTCGAGCATGTCGACGACCGCGGCCGCGACCGCGCCACCTGGCACCCGGCGGAAACCGTCGAGGCCATGGCCTACGACACGCCGATCGTCGGCTGGCGCGGCCAGCACGTCAACGCGCTGCGGCTGTGGTCGGCGCATGCGCCCGATCCGCTCCAGCTCGACGTCTTCAACACCGGCGACTACGTCTCGGCCAGCGCCGAGCAGGCGCGCGCGGAAGCGATCTGCAAATTCCTGTATCCGAACGACGAGAGCGCGGCGGGGCGCGAGCTGCGGCTGCGCCAGGAATATTTCTTCGTCTCGGCCTCGTTGCAGGATCTCGTGAAGCGGCATCTCGCCTCCGACGGCGGCCTGCGCAACCTCGCACAGAAGGCGGCGGTGCAGCTCAACGACACCCATCCGAGCCTTGCGGTCACCGAGCTGATGCGCATCCTGGTCGACCTGCACAATTTCCGCTGGGACGAGGCCTGGAAGATCACGGTCGCGACGCTGTCCTACACCAACCACACGCTGCTGCCGGAGGCGCTCGAGACCTGGCCGGTCGAATTGTTCGAGCGGCTGCTGCCGCGGCATCTCGAGATCATCTACCGCATCAATGTGGCCCATCTCGCGCTCGCTGAGGAACGCTTCCCCGGCGACATCGAATACCGCGCCTCGGTCTCGCTGATCGACGAGCGCAGCGGCCGCCGGGTGCGGATGGGCCAACTCGCCTTCGTCGGCTCGCACCGCATCAACGGCGTCTCCGCGATGCATTCCGACCTGATGAAGGAGACCGTGTTCCACGACCTGCACCATCTCTATCCGTCGCGCATCACCAACAAGACCAACGGCATCACCTTCCGCCGCTGGCTGATGCTGGCCAACCCGCGGCTGACCGCGCTGCTGCGCGAGACCTGCGGCGAGGCCGTGCTCGACGACTTCTCGCTGCTCGAGCGGCTCGAGACCCATTCGAGCGATCTGGAATTCCAGAAGCGCTTCCGCGACGTCAAGCATCACAACAAGCTGGCGCTGGCGCGGCTGATCCGCGAGCGCAACCACATCCAGGTCGACCCGTCGGCGCTGTTCGACGTGCAGATCAAGCGCATCCACGAATACAAGCGGCAGCTGCTCAACATCCTGGAGACGATCGCGCTGTACCACGCGATGAAGGACGAGCCGCAGCGCGACTGGGTGCCGCGCGTGAAAATCTTCGCCGGCAAGGCCGCCGCAAGCTACCGCTACGCCAAGCTGATCATCAAGCTGATCAACGACGTCGCCGAGGTCGTCAATAACGACCCATCGCTCGGCGGCAGGCTGAAGGTCGCCTTCCTCGCCGACTACAATGTCAGCCTCGCCGAGGTGATCATTCCGGCCGCCGATCTCTCCGAGCAGATCTCGACCGCCGGCATGGAGGCCTCCGGCACCGGCAACATGAAGCTCGCGCTGAACGGCGCACTGACGATCGGCACGCTCGACGGTGCCAATATCGAGATCCGCGACAATGTCGGCGAGGAGAACATCGCGATCTTCGGCCTCGAGGCCGGCGACGTCATGGTCCGCCGCAAGCAGGGGCTCGACGCCAGCGACGTGATCCGCAAATCGCAGCGGCTCGAGCGCGCGATCCGCGCCATCGAGAGCGGCGAGTTCTCGCCCGGCGATGCCGCCCGCTTCGCCTCGATCGGGCACGCGCTGCGCTACCTCGATCACTACATGGTCTCGGCCGATTTCGATTCCTATTACGACGCGCAGCGCGGCATCGACGCCCGCTGGCGCGTGCCTTCCGCCTGGACCCGCGCCTCGATCCTCAACGTCGCGCGCATGGCGTGGTTCTCCTCCGACCGCACCATCCGCGAATATGCCGAGGACATCTGGCACGTGCCGGTGCATCCGGGCGCCTCGCCGCAACTCGGCAACCAGCGCGAGGCGAAGGCATAATCCCGGGACGCGGAAATCGATTACGCCCGACGTCATTGAATTCCGCGCCGTTGCTCGCGATATTGCATGACGGACGTCATTGCTCCTGACGCCAGTCGATACTGAAAGATCTGCATGCTCACCAAGACCCCGCACCTTTTCGATGAAGCCACCGCCGTGACCGCCGGCGACAGCCGCTGGCAGGGACGGACCAGTCCGGACTACTGGGCGTTCGTCGGCCCGTTCGGCGGCTGCACGGCCGCGACGATCCTGCGCGCACTGATGCAGCACCCGCAGCGCGCGGGCGATCCGCTGGCGCTGACGGTCAACTACTGTGCGCCGGTCGCCGAGGGCGCGTTCGATCTCGATGTCCGCCTGGTCAAGGCCAACCGCTCGAGCCAGCACTGGTCGGTCGAGATGACGCAGGGCGGCGGCGAGGTCGCGACGCTGGCGACGGCCGTGTTCGCCGAGCGCCGCCCGTCCTGGTCGCACCAGCCGGCCGGGTTTCCCGGCGCCGTGTCTTTCGAACAGCTGCGGTCCTTTCCGAAGCTCAAGATGACCTGGGCCAACCAGTACGATTTCCGCTTCGCCGAGGGCGAGCCGAAGTTCGCCGGCGGCGGCGCCGCGCAGCAGCTATCGAGCCCCTACTCAAAACTCTGGATCGCCGACCGTGTGCCGCGCAAGCTCGATGCGCTGTCGCTGATGTCGATGTCGGACGCGTTCTTCGGCCGCGTCTTCCACGCAAGGCACGAGCTGGTGCCGTTCGGCACCGTGTCGCTGACGACCTATTTCCACGCCGACGCGGCCGACCTGGATGCGGAGGATACCACCCGCGTGCTCGCCACAGCCGACGCCAAGACCTTCCACAAGAGCTACGGCGACCAACACGGCGAATTGTGGTCGCCCTCCGGCCGGCTGCTCGCGACCACGACGCAGATCGCTTATTTCAAGGCGTAGGCGTTTCGAGCGGATCGGCCACCGGCTCGCGTGGAGCCGTAGACAAATATCCACATTGGTCTGTGACGACCGCATTGCCTATTTCAAGGGTTGAGGGAACATTGGCACGTCGCTTCTGTTCCACACCTTTGGGAGCACTGCTGCATGTCCGAAGCCGGCACTTCAAAGCCCTCGCGCATCGCCCTGCTCGGCGTTCCCATCGAGATCGGCGCGTCGCAGGCCGGCCCGCTGATGGGGCCGGACGCGCTGCGCACCGCGGGCATCGCGCGCCTGCTCGAGCAGCTCGACTTCCAGGTCGACGACCACGGCAACCTTGCGATCCCCCAGGTGATCGCCGACGGCCCGGTGCCGGCCAACACCAGGTTCTATGACGAGGTGAAGACCTGGACCCGCGCGCTCTCCGAGCGCGCCTATTGGCTGGCGCATTCCGGCGCGATCCCGATCTTCATGGGCGGCGATCACTCATTGTCGATGGGGTCGATCAACGGCGTCGCGCGCTACTGGCAGGAAAAGGGCCGGCCGCTGTTTGCGCTGTGGGTCGACGCGCATGCCGACTACAACACGCCGGCCACCACCATCACCGGCAACATGCACGGCATGTCGGCCGCGTTCCTGTGCGGCGAGCCTGGTCTCGACGATTTGCTCGGCGGGCTGCCGCGCGCCTCGATCCCACCCGATCAGCTCGACCTGATCGGCACCCGCTCGGTCGATCCGCTGGAGCGCAAGCTGCTGCGGCAGCGCAATGTGTCGATCGCGGACATGCGCCAGATCGACGAGTTCGGCGTCGCGGTGCTCACGCGCCGCGTCATCGAACGCGTCAGGGCGAAGAACGGCGTGCTGCACGTCTCGTTCGATGTCGACTTCCTCGATCCGGCGGTGGCGCCCGGCGTCGGCACCACGGTGCCGGGCGGCGCGACCTATCGGGAAGCCCATCTCATCATGGAGCTGCTGCACGATTCCGGGCTGGTGCGCTCGCTCGACATCGTCGAGCTCAACCCCTTCCTCGACGAGCGCGGCCGCACCGCGCGCGTCGCGGTCGAATTGATCGGCAGCCTGTTCGGCCTGCAGATCACCGACCGGCAGACGCCGAGCAACGCGGTGCTGCCGGAGATGGGGGAGTAGCGAAGCAACACACTCGATGTCGTCCCGGCGAAGGCCGGGACCCATAACCACCGATGGTCATTGTTGCGCGACGTCGGAACGACGAGTCCCATTCACAACACCCGCTGCGGAGTATGGGTCTCCCGGCCTTCGCCGGGACGACGGTGGAGTATGTGGCGCCGTTCGCTGCTCAGCTTGACGGATGGACAAGGTGCACGCTTCGCTGATGACGTCGAAAAACAAAAAGGCGGCCACGAGGGCCGCCTTTTCAAATCGCGAAGATCGGCGCGAGCGAATTACTCCGCCGCCAGCTTCACTTCCGGCGCGGCGGCGCGGACTTCGGCGTCGACCTGCGCTTCGAACTTGGCGAAGTTCTTCTGGAACATGCCGACCAGCGCACGCGCGGTCTTGTCGAACTCGACCTTGTCGGCCCAGGTCTTGATCGGATCGAGGATGTGCGGCTCGACGCCCGGCAGCGAGGTCGGCACCGCGAAGCCGAAATACCTGTCGGTGCGGAAGTCGGCGTTGCGGAGCGAGCCGTTCAGCGCGGCGGTGAGCAGCGCGCGGGTCACCTTGATCGGCATGCGACGGCCGGTGCCGTACTTGCCGCCGGTCCAGCCGGTGTTGACCAGCCAGCAATCGACATTGTGCTTGGCGATCAGTTCGCGCAGCATGTTGCCGTAAACCGACGGATCGCGCGGCAGGAACGGCGAACCGAAGCAGGTGGAGAATTCCGGCTGCGGCTCGTTGCCGAGGCCGCGCTCGGTGCCGGCGACCTTCGCGGTGTAGCCGGACAGGAAGTGATACATCGCCTGCGCCGGCGTCAGCTTGGCGATCGGCGGCATCACGCCGAAGGCGTCGGCGGCGAGCATCACGACGTTCTTCGGATGCGGCGCGCAGCCGGTGCGCGAGGCGTTCGGGATGAAATCGAGCGGATAGGCCGAGCGGGTGTTCTCGGTCTTCGAGCCGTCGTCGAAATCGGGTACGCGATCGTTGGCGCCGAGCACGACGTTTTCCAGCACCGCGCCAAAGCGCTTGCTGGCGGCGTAGATTTCCGGCTCGGCTTCGCCCGACAGCTTGATGCATTTGGCGTAGCAGCCGCCTTCGAAATTGAAGACGCCGTCCTCGCTCCAGCCATGCTCGTCATCGCCGATCAGCGTGCGCTTGGGATCGGCCGAGAGCGTGGTCTTGCCGGTGCCGGACAGGCCGAAGAAGATCGCGGTGTCGCCGTCGGAGCCGACATTGGCCGAGCAGTGCATCGGCATCACGCCCTTCTCGGGCAAATAGAAGTTCAGCGTGGTGAACACGCTCTTCTTCATCTCGCCGGCATATTGCGAGCCGCCGATCAGGACGATCTTGCGGGCGAAATCGATCGCGACGACGTTCTCCGACTTGCAGCCGTGACGCTTCGGATCGGCGCGGAAGCTCGGCAGGTCGATGATCGTGAGTTCGGGCACGAAGCTCGCGAGCTCCGACGCCTCGGGGCGGATCAGCAGCGTGCGGATGAACAGCGAGTGCCAGGCAAGCTCGGTGAAGACGCGGGTCTTGATGCGATGCTTCGGATCGGCGCCGCCGTAAAGATCCTGCGCGAACAGCGTCATGCCTTCGGCATGCTTCAGGAAGTCGGCATGGAGCGCGGCGAACTGCTCCGAGGTGATCGACTGGTTGCCGGCCCACCACATGCTCTTGTCGGTCAGGCCGTCGCGGACCGTGAACTTGTCCTTCGGACTGCGGCCGGTGAAGACACCGGTGTCCGCGCAAAGCGCGCCATCGGCCGACAGCACCGCCTCGCCATTACGCAGCGAATGCTCGTAAAGCTGAGGTGCGCCATAATTCCAATGCACGCCCTTGAGATTTTTTAAGCCGAATTTGTCGGCGCCGAAGGCACCGTTATGCACGCCCGTCTCTTGCACGAAGAACCTCCTCGAACCCGCGTATCCTTGTTCGCGCGAATATCGCTAGTCGCGCTCCGCCGCGGTGACCGTGATCAGAATATAGCCTCTCGGCCTCGGTCCGGCGACCTAATAGTGGGGATCGCCGGGCTTGCCAAGCCAATCGAACGGCTTTTGGCTGATTCCAAGGCAGGCCCATCATCTGGCGCAAATACCGCAGCGCGAAACCCTTTCGCCTCGTTTTCGTTTTCTCGTTGTTTTCCCGGCAGTCGGGCGACGTTTCGTCGCCTTTCCCGCCGCGCACGAAGCTTTGCGATGCACAAAAAGTGCCAGCCGGCGGGCAACGCCGTCGCCGATCGAGGCGAACGGCGCGGAGAATGCCGGGCATGCATTCGCGCTGAGGATGTATCGTTGAGATGAGCCGCCGCGCATTGACGCAGCGCTGCAGAGCCGAGCATGACCACTATCGTGTTGCACGCGGCACCGCCTGATCGGCATTGAGCTGCAGGTGTGAGCTGCTGAACGAGCAGTTTCGATTGCGCTCAACAACGCCTTCGTCGAAGCCCGATGGTATCAATGCTCAACTGAGGCGAATGTTCCGCAACGCATGGGATTTCGACGGCGAGACGATCGCTGATCCTGGCGATCGGTGATAACGCAATCAGCGCGGTCGCGCGTGCGCGGCGTCGCGGTGGTGATCGCGGTCCGGCTGATTTTCCGATGCAGCAGCGCCAAGCATTCTTGCGTGCACACCGACATGCCGGCGCGAAATGATCGCGCTGTCAAATCCGCGCAGACTGGAAACGACGCGCGGTTGAAGGACGCCTCGCCCCGGCGACCGCGCAAGCGCACCGCCGCAGCCATGCGACACCATGCCTCGGCGCGGCTGCAGCGCCGCCGTGCGGACGGGTCTTTCTTCTGTCCCTTGCTATCCCTTGGCGCGGGCCTCGCTGGCGAGCCGCACCAGCATCTTGCGCAGCCCGGTGCCGGTGGTGACGCGCTCGGGGAAATCCAGCCGCAACGTGTCGCGGCCGGCCTGCAGGTCCATGCCGTCCGGATCGCAGCCGGTGCATAGCCAGTCGGCACTTTCCGCGCCGAGCAGCCGCGTCGCGTAAAGATTCATGGCCTCGCGGTGATCCTCGTTCATATGCGCCACCGCGCCGGGCTCGGCTTCGAGCAGTTCCTCGGCGCCCCCGAGATCGGTCAGGAATTGCGCGGGTTTGAGGTCGACGATGCGGCCGAACCCGGCGACCAGATGGGCGCCGCTTGGCTTGATCCGGAAGAACGAAAAATCCTTAAATTCCACAAAGGCTTCCGCTGACGGATGGGCACCGATATAGCGCCTTCGGACAAGCTCCCGCCCGGCCTCCGTGACCTCCTCCGCCTGACCGGCCAGCATGATCCGGGCGCCCTCCAGCGGATCGCCCTCGGCGCGCTCGTCCAGCATCAGCGACACCCGGCTGTCGGCCAGGATGTTCTTGGTATGCAGCGCCAGCCGGGAAATCAGCAGGATCGGCGAGCCGTCGGGATGGCTGGCCAGATTGACCAGCGAGCAATAGGGATCGCCGGTGCCGGCCATCAACGTGGCGAGGGCGCCCTGGCGGCTGCGGCGGAGCAGCGAGCGGGCAAGGTGGGCAGGATCGAAGTCGGCGGTCGGTCGCATGGGCCTATCGGGTCAGTTTATGGGCGAATCGGGCGGGTTCCCTATGAAAAAAGGGCCTTTTCTCATGGTCTAAGGGTGCTATATGGGGACCCATCGCGTGGGTCGCAGAAGCGGATTTTTGCGGAACTCGGTCACACTTCAGCCCAGCTTGCATTGCTCGTTGACCGCGTTCGAAGCCCAATTCTACGGCGCGTCGCCAGAGTGCCCGCCGTCTAAGCCACTCTCAATTGTGAAAGCAGCACATGCCCACAATCGCCCTGGTCGACGACGACCGCAACATTCTCACTTCGGTTTCGATCGCGCTCGAAGCCGAAGGCTATCGCATCATGACCTACACGGACGGTGCGTCGGCGCTGGATGGGTTTCGCACGTCGCCGCCCGACCTTGCGATCCTCGATATCAAGATGCCACGCATGGACGGCATGGAAACGCTGCGCCGGCTGCGCCAGAAGTCCGACCTGCCGGTGATCTTCCTCACCTCGAAGGACGAGGAGATCGACGAATTGTTCGGCCTGAAAATGGGCGCCGACGATTTCATCCGCAAGCCGTTCTCGCAGCGCCTGCTGGTCGAACGGGTCAAGGCCGTGCTCCGCCGCGGCCAGCCGAAGGATCCGACCGCCGCGCCGAAGGAGCCGGACGCCCGCGCCCTGGACCGCGGCCTGCTGCGGATGGATCCGGAGCGCCACACCTGCACCTGGAAGAACGAGCCGGTGACGCTCACCGTCACCGAATTCCTGATCCTGCAGGCGCTCGCCACCCGCCCCGGCGTCGTGAAGAGCCGCAACGCGCTGATGGACGCGGCCTATGACGACCAGGTCTATGTCGACGACCGCACCATCGACAGCCACATCAAGCGGCTGCGCAAGAAGTTCAAGGTGGTCGACGACGACTTCGAGATGATCGAGACGCTGTACGGCGTCGGCTATCGCTTCAAGGAAGCCTGATCTGCGCTTCCCGGGCGGCTTGTTAACTGACAGGCTCCGCACGGCTGGGGTAAGCTCGGGCGAACGATTGCTTCGCGGGACGACATCCATACCAACCGGCAGCTTTGCCAGTGCTTGATCGAACGCAGCTCGAGCAAGGCCTGAATACCGAGGACGCGTCGCAGCTCCTCGATCAGGACGCCGTTGCCGAAGATTTGGCGCAGGACAAGGGCTGGCGCCGTCCGCTCGGCTGGCTGCGCCGCGCCGGTCAGTTCTTTTTCGCGCTGTCGTTCTCGAGTCTGACGCGCCGCATCGTCTCGCTCAACCTTGCCGGCCTCGTCGCGCTGGTCGCGAGCATCCTCTATCTCTCGCAGTTCCGCGCCGGCCTGATCGAGGCGCGCACGCAGAGCCTCTTGGTCTATGCCGAGATCATCTCGGAGGCGATCGCGGCGTCGGCGACCGTCGAAGGCAATACCGTCACCATCGATCCCGATCGCCTGCTCGACCTCAAGCCCGGCGAGAGTTATGGCCAGCCGGACGAATCGGCGGATTTCCCGATCAATCCGGAGCGGGTCGCGCCGGTCCTGCGGCGCCTGATCGCACCGACCAAGACGCGGGCCCGCATCTTCGACCGCGATGGCGGCCTGATCCTCGACAGCCGCAATCTGTTCGCGCGCGGCGACGTGCTTCGCATGGAGCTGCCGCCGCCGTCGGATAAGCCGTCGCTCTATGAGAAGACCAAGGCCACGATCAAGACCTGGCTCAACCGCGGCGACCTGCCGATCTACCGCGAGCTCGGTCCCGAAGGCGGCAGGGGCTATTCCGAAGTCGCGCAATCGCTCGAAGGCATGAAGGGCAGCGCCGTGCGCGTCACCGAACGCGGCGCGATCATCGTGTCGGTCGCTGTCCCGGTGCAGCATTTCCGCGCCGTGCGCGGTGCATTGATGCTGACGACGCAAGGCGACGACATCGACCAGCTGGTGATGTCCGAGCGCCTCGCCATCCTCAAGATCGGCGGCGTCGCCTCCGCCGTCATGATCATGCTGTCGCTGCTGTTGGCAAGCACGATCGCGGGCCCGGTGCGGCGGCTCGCCGATGGCGCCGAGCGCGTCCGCCACCGCATCCAGACCCGCGTCGAGATTCCCGACTTCACGGGACGCCGCGACGAGATCGGCCATCTCTCCGGCGCGCTGCGCGACATGACCAACGCGCTCTACAGCCGCATCGAGGCGATCGAGATGTTCGCCGCCGACGTCGCCCATGAGCTGAAGAACCCGCTGACTTCGCTGCGCTCCGCGGTCGAGACGCTTCCTTTGGCGCGCAACGAGAACAGCCGCGCGCGGCTGCTCGCCGTGATCGAGCATGATGTCAGGCGGCTCGACCGCCTGATCTCCGACATCTCCGACGCCAGCCGGCTCGATGCCGAATTGCAGCGCCAGGACATGGCGCCGGTCGATCTGCGGCGGCTGCTGACGACGCTGACCGGCGTCGCCAACGAGACAAGGCTCGGCCACGACGTCGTCGTCGAAGCCCGCTTCGAGGGCCGCGGACCGACCGATACGCTCTCGGTGCCCGGCCATGATTCACGGCTCGGCCAGGTAATCTCGAACCTGCTGTCGAACGCGCAATCATTCTCCAAGCCGGGCGACAAGGTGCGCATCGTCTGCCGCCGCAGCCGCGGCGAGGTCGAGATCGTGGTCGATGATGACGGGCCCGGCATCGGCGAGGACGCACTGGAGCGGATCTTCGAGCGCTTCTACACCGACCGGCCGCACCAGGGTTTTGGCCAGAACTCCGGCCTCGGGCTTTCGATCTCCAAGCAGATCATCGAAGCGCATGGCGGACGCATCTGGGCCGAGAACCGCCTCGGCCCTGCGGACGCAGACGGCAAGCCCACCATCGCCGGCGCGCGTTTCGTGGTCAGGCTGCCGACGCTATGAGCAACAATTCGAGCGTGCACGCATCCGCCGTTCTGGTCGGCGAGCGTGCGGTGCTGATCCGCGGCCCGTCGGGCTCCGGCAAGTCGCGTCTCGCCTTCGACCTGATTCTCGCCGGGCGCACCGGAGCGCTTCCGCCGGCCATTTTGGTGGGGGATGACCGTGTCCATCTCGACACAGCCGACGAACAATTGTGGGTTCGTCCGGTCCAGCAATTGGCTGGTCTGATCGAGATCCGAGGCCTCGGAATCCGCCATTGTCCGTTCGCAAGTGAGGCCGTGGTGGGGCTGATCGTCGACCTCGCCGCTGACGACGCCGAGCGGCTGCCGCCGCCGGAGGCGCTCACGATTCGCCTTAATGGTGCTTCAATACCGCGAATTCCCGTCGGCATCGGCTTTCAACCCCTGCCGCTGGTTGTCGCTGCGCTGACGACAACCTGAAAGTTCATGTTCCCGTAATCTTGCGGCCAATTGTGGGAAGGGAATTGGTAACCATATCACATCCACTATCGCGTCGGATTTTGCCGGCGCAGCCTCCCCTCTCTACCGCCAGGAACCGGGAGACTAGCCAAGATGCCCTCTTGCGCAGGGCCTCTGGATGGTCAAAGTGGCGCGTTCGTGCGGTGCACCAAAGGGCGCCCGCGAGGAGTTTCCGATGATTGGTCTAGTGCTGGTGACCCATGGGCGCCTTGCCGACGAGTTCAGAGCGGCGCTCGAACACGTCATGGGTCCGCAGAAACAAATTGAAGCGATTACGATCGGGGCCGAGGACGATTCCGATCTCTGTCGAAGCGACATCATCGAGGCGGTGAACCGCGTCGATAGCGGCGACGGCGTTGCGATCCTCACCGACATGTTTGGCGGCACGCCGTCCAACCTTGCGATCTCCTGCATGAGCCGCCCGAAGGTGGAAGTGCTCGCAGGCATCAACCTTCCCATGCTGGTCAAGCTTGCCAAGGTTCGCGAGGAGCGTTCGCTGCCCGACGCGATCGCGATGGCCCAGGAAGCCGGCCGCAAATACGTCACCATCGCCAGCCGCGTTCTCGCAGGCAAATGAGCGACGAGGCCCCGGGCGAAAACCAGGTCGGCCCGGGCGTGCCAGCGGGCGCCATCTCCCGTGAGCTTCTGATCGTCAACAAGCGCGGCCTGCATGCGCGGGCATCGGCCAAGTTCGTCCAGCTGGTCGAGCGCTTCAACGCCGAGATCTGGGTCACCCGCGGCACCGAGACCGTCGGCGGCACCTCGATCATGGGCCTGATGATGCTCGCCGCCGGGCCCGGCACCACGGTCGTGGTCTCAGCCAAGGGCGAGGAAGCGCAGCAGGCGCTCGACGCCATCGCCGAACTCGTCGCCAGCAAGTTCAACGAGGAAGGCACGTAAGGCGCGCTCGTCCGCCACTACGCCAGGCTATCACCGTCACCCTGAGGAGCGCGCATCGCGCGCGTCTCGAAGGTCAACGGCCCGACTGTGGCCGATTCATCCTTCGAGGCTCGCACCTCAGGATGACGGCGCTGATGTCCGGCAATGACTACTTAGCCGGCGGCACCAGATAGACCTTCCACACCGTCGACGGACCGGGATGGCCATTGAAGAAGCGCATGGTGGTCATCACTAGCGGCTCGGCATCCTTGGCGTGCTCCGCCATCCACGCCTCGCAGGGCTTCAGGAACACCGGATCGGTGGTGTCGCAGACGCCGATGAAGCCGAGACGCTTGGCCTCGTCGAGCGACGTCAGCCCCGACGACCAGGCTTCGCCCGGCACCAGCGACGCCGGATGGTCCGGACTGTAGAACGTCATCGGCTCGCCGATATCGGACCGCGCGACGACCACGGCCCAGCGCGAATGGAATCTATCCTGCCAGGTCTGGGTCAGCTCGCGCGCGAGCTCGGAGCGCGCGGCGTAGGTCGAACCGCCGACATGGTTGGACGCGATCTCCTGCGTCGCGATGCTGGGCGCGGCGATCAACGTGACGATCGTGGCCACGAACCAGATCGCTGATATCGAGAACAGTGCCATGCGCGGGAAACGAAGCGAGGGGATCGCGACCAGCGCAAGCGGCACCAGGAAGAACAGCGGGATGCCCCAATCGGTCTTGATATAGACGGTGAACGCCAGCGCGCCGAGCGACGGGCCGATCGCAACGATCAGCTGGATGATCCAGACGTTCAGTGCCTGCGGAAGATTGACGGCCGGATTGGGTCCGCGCGACCAGATCCGCGCCAGCACGTCCGACGGCCGCCACGGCACCGAGCCCAGCAGCAGCGCCACGAGGCCCAGCACGACGGGAATCGCGAGCAGCCCGAGATTGTGCATGACATAGCCGACCACGAGCTGGACGTTGAGTGCGCGGCTCGACAGCGCGTAGACGTCGCCGGCATAGGTGAACGGCACGAAGTCCACCTCCTCCAGCCACACCAGATGCGGAATCATCGCCACCGCCATCGTGCCGATCGCAACCCATGGCGCCGGCGAGCGCAGGAATTGCGTCCGTTGCGGATGGATCAGAGCGGCCAGCCCGACGGCGCCGATCATCGTCACCACCCAGTATTTGGTCATCAGCGCCAGCATGCCGGCAAAGCCGAGCCAGAGACCCGATTTGAAGCTGCGCTTCTCGAACGCGTTCAGATAGGCCAGCACCAGCAGCGGCAGCGGCACCAGCTGCGCGAGATCGGCGTTGTATTTGAAGCCCTTGAAATTGAAGATCGGGTAGAGCGCGAGCATCACCACCATGAAGAAGGCGCGGCGGCGATCGACGACGCGCAGCGCGATCAGCCAGCACACCACCAGCGCGAAGCTGACCGTCGTCATCGCAAGCGCATAGGTCGACCAGTTGGTGACGGGAAAAATCCTGAACCAGACCCCGGCGATCCAGCCCGACAGCGGCGGGTGCTTGCCATAGCCGAGCAGGAAGCGCTGGCCCCAGGCATAGGCTTCCGCAACATCCATATGGATGTCCTGTGCGGCCTTGAGCTTGACCAGGATCAGCGTCCACAGCACCGCATGAACCAGTGCGAAGCCGATCACGAACCACAGGCTCGTCCTGGGATCGGTGGCGCGCGAGGCGACCCAGGCGGCGATCCGCCGGATCGTCAGCTTGCGGTTGGTGCGCCGGGCGGTGGGGAGCGTGGAGGCGGTCGACATGGCCTGTGCCTGAGGCATGCCCCGGAAAAGTGGGAAGCGGTTTCCCGGAAGGATCATGCCCGAATGGAAGCGGAAGCACGACGAGTGCTCATCTGCATTTCAGCGCGCTTTAGCGCGTTTTTGTGACCAGTGAAATCAGCTTGGCGTGAGAACACCTCCAGCCAGCGGCTTCACTTTCAGGGAAGTCCGGGCCGGGACTCGAAATGCATGGTATCTCAGTGACACCACTTGCCGCCCCAGATGAATCCGTGGCGCTCGAGGATGTCGACGATCTCGCGCGGCATCCGGTTCTTCCAGGGGATGGTCTTGCCCTTGCCGGCCCACAGCCAGTGATCCGAAACCCTTAGGTTGAGGTCGATGGCGGCGGCGTGGCCGTGCCTCCTCATCCGTCCGGTGTCGGCAACGCGAAAGACGATTTTCGGGCCGCCGCACCCGGCAGGAACAGGCCAGAAAATCGATCACGGCGACCCTGCTGGAAACGCCGCCGTGATTCGCCGTCACACCCCTGCAAAATACCGCAATTTGGTTGCCCGCGCGGGGGTGCGGATGCTATCCCGCGCCCATGACAACTGCCCCGATTTCGAACATCCGCAACTTCTCCATCGTCGCCCATATCGACCATGGCAAATCGACCCTTGCCGACCGCCTGATCCAGATGACGGGCGGCCTGTCGGATCGCGAAATGGCGGGCAAGGAGCAGGTGCTCGATTCGATGGATATCGAGCGCGAGCGCGGCATCACCATCAAGGCGCAGACCGTCCGGCTGAACTACCGCGCCAAGGACGGCAAGGACTACATCTTCAACCTGATGGACACGCCCGGCCATGTCGACTTCGCCTACGAGGTCTCGCGGTCGCTGGCGGCCTGCGAGGGTTCCCTGCTCGTGGTCGACGCCAGCCAAGGCGTCGAGGCGCAGACGCTCGCCAATGTCTATCAGGCGCTCGACAACAATCACGAGATCGTGCCGGTCCTGAACAAGGTCGACCTGCCGGCCGCCGAGCCCGAGAAGGTCAAGCAGCAGATCGAGGACGTGATCGGCATCGATGCGTCCGACGCCGTGATGATCTCGGCCAAGACCGGCGTCGGCGTGCCCGACGTGCTGGAAGCGATCGTCACCCGCCTGCCGCCGCCGAAGGGCGACCGCGACGCGACCCTGAAGGCGCTGCTGGTCGACAGCTGGTACGACGTCTATCTCGGCGTGGTCGTCCTGATCCGCGTCGTCGACGGCGTGATGAAGAAAGGCCAGCGCATCCGCATGATGGGCACCGGCGCCGCCTACGACATCGAACGCGTCGGCTTCTTCACGCCGAAGATGGAGCAGGTCGAGGAGCTCGGCCCCGGCGAGATCGGCTTCATCACCGCGGCGATCAAGGAAGTCGCCGACACCCGCGTCGGCGACACCATCACCGATGACAAGAAACCGATCAGCGAGATGCTGCCGGGCTTCAAGCCGGCGATTCCGGTCGTGTTCTGCGGCCTGTTCCCGGTCGACGCCAACGACTTCGAAACGCTCCGCGCGGCGATGGGCAAGCTGCGGCTGAACGACGCCAGCTTCTCCTACGAGATGGAAACTTCCGCCGCGCTCGGCTTCGGCTTCCGCTGCGGCTTCCTCGGCCTGTTGCATCTGGAAATCATCCAGGAGCGGCTGTCGCGCGAATTCGACCTCAATCTGATCGCGACCGCGCCGAGCGTCATCTACAAGATGAAGCTGACCGACGGCACCGAGCTCGAGATCCACAACCCGGTCGACATGCCCGACGTGGTCAAGATCGCCGAGATCGAAGAGCCGTGGATCGAGGCGACGATCCTCACCCCCGACGAATATCTCGGCAGCGTCTTGAAGCTGTGCCAGGACCGTCGCGGCTCGCAGAAGGAGCTCACTTATGTCGGCTCCCGCGCGATGGTGAAATACGACCTGCCGCTCAACGAGGTGGTGTTCGATTTCTACGATCGCCTGAAGTCGGTCTCCAAGGGCTACGCCTCGTTCGACTATCATCTGACCGACTACAAGCCGGCCGACCTGGTGAAGATGCAGATCCTGGTCAACGCCGAGCCGGTCGACGCGCTGTCGATGCTGGTGCATCGCACCCGCGCCGAAGGCCGCGGCCGCGCCATGGTCGAGAAGATGAAGGAGCTGATCCCGCCGCACATGTTCCAGATTCCGATCCAGGCGGCGATCGGCGGCAAGGTGATCGCGCGCGAGACCGTGCGCGCGCTGCGCAAGGACGTCACCGCGAAGTGCTACGGCGGCGACATCACGCGCAAACGCAAGCTTCTGGAGAAGCAGAAGGAAGGCAAGAAGAAGATGCGGCAGTTCGGCAAGGTCGACATCCCGCAGGAAGCCTTCATCGCCGCGCTCAAGGTGGACAGCTGAGGCGACGCCGCCGGCGCGACTGTTGCGCAATCTTGTCCCAGCAACAAAACGCACCATGATTTGAATCGCCACTGCATCGCGCTCCGACTAGACTGCGATCATGTTGCGCATCCTGTCCCTCCTGATCGTCATCCTCGCACTGCTGCAGCCGGACCTGAGCTCGGCCGCCTCCTCGAAGAAGCGGCATGGCAGCACGCGCTGGCACGGCTATGGCTTCCTGCCTGGCTACCGGCAGCCGCCCAACGAGACCATTCCGGTGTTCGGCCCGGGCGGCGCCGCCCGCGGCTACCCGGACTATTCGCCGCAATATTGGTACGGCGGGGATTGGTACTATTTCGGCCGCCCCGGATTCTATCGCGGCCGCTACAATGGCGGCAGTTTCGGACCGTGCTGGACCTGGACGCCGATCGGGCGGGCCTGGCAGTGCGGGTAGAGCATGATCCGGAAAAGTGTGACGCGATTTTCCGAAAAGATCATGCTCAAACAAGAAGCTAAAGCGCGATGATTCAACCCGATTCTCATCGCGCTTTAGCCGCGCCTCGCTGCGACATCCTGCGCACGCAACTCACAATCCGCTGATCCCGGAATGAGAGGCATGTTGCCCGTCATGTTGCCCCTGGACCTCGGATAGGCCACCATCTTCCCCGCGCGCACCACAACAAACAACAGCGCCGGGGAAATGCATGAGCAAGGCCGCTCGGTTCGATTATGGCTGGGTCGTCGTCGGCGCGGGCGCGCTGATGACTTGCGTCGGCTTCGGCACCATGCTGTCGCTCGCGGTGTTCCTGCAGCCGATCTCGGATGCGATGGGCTGGTCGCGCGCCGGCATCTCGGCGGCGGCGACGCTGGATTTCCTCTGCATGGGTATTGCGGCGTTCGCCTGGGGCGCGCTGTCCGACCGCTTCGGTACCCGCGTCGTGGTGCTGGCCGGCAGCCTGCTGCTCGGGCTTGGCCTCGTGACGGCAAGCCAGGCGCAGAGCCTGTGGCAATTCCAGCTCTGCTTCGGCGTGCTGATCGGAATCGCGGCCGGCAGCTTCTATGCGCCGATGATGGCGCTCGCCAGCGCCTGGATCGACAAGCATCGCAGCCTCGCCGTCGCGCTGGTGTCGGCCGGCATGGGCGTGTCGCCGCTGACCGTCGCGCCGTCGGCAAGCTGGCTGATCACGGCCTATGACTGGCGCTTCGCGATGCTCGTCATCGGCATCGCCGCATGGGCGCTGCTGATCCCCGCGTCGTTCCTGGTGCGTCCGGCGCCGCAGGGAACGGACGTCGCAATCCCGACCGCCGCGAACGCGCCGCAAATCGAATGGACCGCGGCACAGGCGCTGCGCACGCTGCAATTCATCACGCTGGCGCTGGCGCATTTCGCCTGCTGCGCGGCGCATTCGGGGCCGATCTTCCACATGGTGTCCTACGCCATGGTGTGCGGCATCGCGCCGCTGACCGCGGTCACGGTCTACAGCCTCGCCGGCTTCTCCGGGCTCGGCGGCCGGCTGCTGCTCGGCGTGCTCGCCGACCGGCTCGGCGCCAAGCCGGTGCTGGTCGGCGGCCTCCTGGTGCAGGCGCTGTCGATCGCGACCTATCTCGCGGTGGCGCAACTCGGCGAGTTCTACGCGCTGTCTGTCGTGTTCGGCCTCGCCTATGGCGGGGTGATGCCGCTCTACGCCGTGCTGGTGCGCGAGTTCTTCGGCGCGCGGATCATGGGCACGGTGTTCGGCGCGGTGTCGGCCTTCGCGAGCCTCGGCATGGCGCTCGGGCCATGGGCCGGCGGTTACGTGTTCGACACGTTCCACGGCTATACGTGGCTGCACGCCGGTTCCTTCGCGATCGGTCTCGCCGCGGTTGCGGTGGCGCTGAGTTTTTCCACCAAGCGCCAGCCGTCGCTCGATCTCGGCCGCGCTGCTGCCTGAGCGCGGCAGCGTTCGTCGTTCGCGCGCGCCGGCGGCGGATGGCTGATCTGCATCGGCGCCGTCCCGCC
This sequence comes from Bradyrhizobium sp. BR2003, assembly GCF_009720285.1. NCBI lineage: Bacteria > Pseudomonadati > Pseudomonadota > Alphaproteobacteria > Hyphomicrobiales > Nitrobacteraceae > Bradyrhizobium > Bradyrhizobium sp. BR2003. Next base: position 119,489 of record NZ_SMYJ01000045.1, on the reverse strand, counting down.
TTGCCCTCCTCTGCCGGATGCGTCACCATCACGCACCCGCCCAACAAGAATGACAGAAGGCGCCGAGGACACGCATGAACAAGCCGCAGGGAGTAGACCTTGTCGAGCGGGCGCGCGCGCTGGCGCCGCTGATCACAAGCGAAGCCGACGAGATCGAGCGGACACGACGGCTGACGCCATCCGTCACCGCGGCGCTGGTCGAGAACGGACTGTATCGCGCGCTGCTGCCGAAGCGCTTCGGCGGCGCCGAGGCGACGCTGGACGCCTTCATGCAGATGCAGGAGGAGATCGCCAAGGCCGACGCCTCGACCGCCTGGTGCCTCGGCCAGTGCAGCGTCTGCGCCATGACCGCGGCCTATCTCGAGCCCGATGCCGCCAACGAGATCTTCAACACCGCGCCCGGCATTCTGGCTTGGGGCGCGATCGCCCATGAGGTGCGCGCCGAGCCCGGCGGCTACCGCGCCAGCGCACGCTGGGATTTCGCCTCGGGCTCGCGACAGGCGAGCTGGCTCGGCGCCCATGTCCGCGTCGTCGAGGCCGACGGTTCACCGCGCAAGAGGGCGGACGGTTCGCCGGAGATCCGCACCATCCTGTTTCCGATGTCGTCAGCTACCATGTACGACGTCTGGGACGTAATCGGCCTGAAGGGCACCGGCACCGATTCCTACTCGGTCGACAATCTCTTCATCCCCGAAAAATTCGCCGCGCTGCGCGACGATCCCGCCGCGTGCCGCGAGGGCGGCCCGCTCTACAAGCTCTCCACCAACATGGTGTTCAGCATGGGCTTTGCCGCCACCTCGCTCGGCGTCGCGCGCGCCATGCTGGATGCGGCGACCGAGCTTGCCCGCGGCAAGACCCCGCAAGGCCTCAAGGCGATGCGCGACAACAATGCCGTGCAAGGCCAGATCGGCCGCACCGAGGCGAGCGTGCGCGCCGCGCGCGCCTATCTGTACGCGACGGCCAACGAGGTCTGGCGGGATCTCGCCAACGGCGATCCCATCACCGAGGCGCATCGCGTCGCGATCCGCATCGCCTCGACCTGGACCATCCACCAGTCGGCAGCGGTGGTCGACACCGCCTATCACATGTCGGGCGCAACGGCGGTGTTCGCGAAAAATCCATTCGAGCGGCGGTTTCGCGACATGCACGCAATCGCGCAGCAGATCCAGGCCCGCGACACCCAATATGAGGACGCCGGCAAGGCGATTTTGGCGGGCGATCTCTCCGCACCACCGACAGCGCGATGAAGTCGGATTGAACCAGGGCGCGTGCTCATAAATCCGCGATGTCGGCTCTACCCCTAAAACCGGCTATCGCCGGGTGACCACGGCATGTCGGTTTTGGCACAGGAGCGGACGTCCCGCACACTTCCCAATCGCTGGAAAGTCCGGTCATATGGCGTCCTGTGACACTTGGCGTTCTGGGACGATGGCGCCCGCTTGCAGAGGGGAGAATGCGCGTGAAGGACCTCGCTGGAAAAACCGCGTTCGTGACCGGTGCCGCATCAGGCATCGGACTGGGGATCGCGACCGCTTTTGCCCAGGCGGGGGCGAAAGTCATGCTTTGCGATATTGAGGAGGCGGCATTGTCCGCGGCACTCGAGCAACTGAGACTCACCAACGTCGATGCCGACGGCGTGAAAGCGGACGTCTCACTCAAAGCCGAACTCGAGGCCGCCGCAGAAGCCACGACTGCCCGCTACGGCAAGGTGCACATCCTCGTCAACAATGCGGGCGTCGGCGGCGGTGGGCCCTATGGCACCTGGACCGACGCGTCGTGGAATTGGACCCTGGGCGTCAACCTGATGGCGACCATTTGGGGGATCGAGATTTTCGGGCCGTTGATAGAGCAGCATGGCGAGGGTGGACACATCGTCTCCACAGCCTCGCTCGCTGGGCTTATTTCCGGGGGGAGCACTGCATACAACGTTTCAAAGTATGGCGTGGTCGCGCTGTCCGAGGGACTGCGACCCGAACTCGCGCCCCGCGGGATTGGCGTATCGGTGCTGTGTCCGGGGTTCATCCGCACTCAAATCGTAAACTCAGGACGCAACCTCCCCAAGCGCTTCGAGGGGGCGGTTCGTGCCATGCCGACTTCGGGCCCGCTTGCCGAGCGGATCAATCTGATCCGGGAACGCGTCTCTCAGGGCATCGATCCCTTCTATGTCGGTGAACTCGTCCGCGAAGGCGTCGAAAACGACTGGCCGTATATCTTCACCGACCTCGAATTTGAGCCGTTGGTCGAAGCGCGCTTCGCGGCAATCAAGCAAGGCTTCGACCACATCCGCGGGCGCAACCCGAAACGTTGAGCACTCGGACTTCCGCCGGCCTGATCGTCGTTGTTCGGCCATGGCGCTGAGACGATGTTGCCGGTCGTCGCGCCATATCCGGGATGGATCAAGAGGCATCGATCGCGACCGAACCTGGCGGCCCGCGCAATCCAGGGGTTCCGTCGACTGCGCGGAATTTCAGCGGTACGGCAGCGCATTGAGCTCGCTGAGGGCAGCCGTCGCGCTTGGTACAGCCAGAATTCGCAATCTTGGTCCTGTTTTATGAGCAGCCGCAGCGCATCTATTCGCTTGTACTGAGCGACCGAACTGCCCTGGCAGTTTCTGGATAGCCGGCGCATCCACGCGCCCTGCAACAGTTCCACCGAACAGACGAGAACAGAGGAGTAATTCCCATGAAGGCGATCGTTGTAACGGACCAGGCCGCGGGAACGGCCGGGATGAAGCTGGTGGACCGGCCGGAGCCGCAGGCAGCGATCAACGACGTCGTCGTTCAGGTTTATGCGTCGGGATTTGTCCCGACTGAGCTGGCGTGGCCCTCGACCTGGACCGATCGCCTCGATCGCGACCGAACACCGTCGATCCCGGGGCACGAGCTGGCCGGAGTGGTCACCGCTCTCGGATATGGTACCACCGGGCTGTCGGTGGGACAGCGGGTATTCGGTCTGGCGGACTGGTATCGCGACGGCACGCTGGCCGAGTATGTGGCGATCGAGGCACGCAACCTCGCTCCGCTTCCGGGCGACGTCGACTTCACAATGGGCGCAAGCCTTCCGGTCTCGGGCCTGACGGCATGGCAAGGGTTATTCCAGCACGGCCGCCTTCAGGCGGGGCAGCGCGTCCTCGCACATGGCGCGGCCGGCGCAGTCGGGTCGATGGTGACACAACTTGCGCGAGAGGCCGGCGCGTATGTGATCGGCTCCGGGCGGTCCGCCGACCGTCAGACCGTGCTCGACTTCGGCGCGAACGAGTTCGTCGATCTCGACAACGACGCCCTTGAGGACGTCGGTAAGGTCGATCTTGTGTTCGACGTCATTGGCGGTGAAATCCAGAAGCGGTCGGTGAAACTGATTCAAGGCGGAGGAACACTGGTGACAATCGTTGGGCCGGCCGAGGCGCGACCCTCCGACGGCCTGGCGGTCGACTTCGTCGTCGAGTCCGATCGTTCCCAACTGGGTGAGATCGTCCAGCGGGTGCGGGACGGGCGGCTGCGGACGAACATCGGCAAAGTCTCGCCCCTCGACGAGGCTGTCGCTGCCTTGAATCCGACCGGGCGACGCAAGGGGAATACGATCATCCGCGTTCGCCCCTGAACGACATACGAAAGTAGGCACTGGCGGCTATGGTCGTCGCGCGAATACCGGCGGCGCAACATCCGGTTGTTAAGCTTTTTCTGAGACCTTGCGGACGGCGCTAATGCCTGGAGTTTTCGCTGGTCCCATGTTCACGCTTCGATCGATTGCCGCCCGCCTGATCCTGGCGATTTCACTGACCGTCGCGGTCGCCTGCGCCATCCTCGGCGGCTTCTCCATCAGCCAGCAGCGGGCGCTGACCCGGCTCGCGCTCGATCAGCAGCTCAAGCTGCAATATGACAGCGTGATTGCAGCGATCGACTACGAGGGGCGCGCCGCGCTCGCGGTCTCGGCGGTCATCGCCGCCCTGCCGCCGGTCGAGGACGCCATCGCCAAGGGCGACCGCGACGGCCTCGGCAAGTTGCTCGGCGCCTCCTGGGCGTCGATGAAGGCGCAGGGCATCCCGCTGATCTCGTTCTGGCAGCCCCCGGCGACCAGCTTCTACCGGGTCCATGCGCCGAAGACACTCGGCGACGACGCCTCGACGCGGCGCACGACGGTGGTGGAATCGAACAGGACCGGCAAGCCGATCGTCGGCGTCGAGCCCGGCCGCGAGGCGCTGTCGATCTTCGGCATGACCCCGATCGTGCATGACGGCAAGACACTGGCCAATGTCGACGTCGGCGCCGCCTTCGGCAAGGAATTCGTCGACCGCGCCAAGAAGCGCTTCGGCATCGACCTCGCGGTGCATTCCTTCGACGGCCAGAGCTTCAGGCGGCTGTCCTCGACCTTCGGCGATACCGTGGTCGCGACCCAGGACGAACTCAAGCGCGTGATGAACGGTGCGGCGCTGCTGCGCGACGCTGTTCTCGACGGCCATGCGGTGGAGCTCTATCTCGGCCAGATCAAGAACTATGCCGGCGAGCCGGTCGCCGTGCTCGAGATCGTCAAGGACACCAGCGACTATGAAGCCGCCGCGGCGAGCGCGCAGCGCAATCTGATCCTCGGCGTGGTCGCGATCATGGCAGCCGCCGTGCTGCTCGCGTTCCTGCTCGGCCGCGGCCTGTCGCGGCCGCTCGCCGCGATCACCGCGGTCATGAACCGCCTGTCCAGCGGCGACACCAGCGTCACGATACCCGGCAGCGAGCGCCGCGACGAGCTCGGCACCATGGCGAAGGCGGTCGACGTGTTCCGCCGCAGCATGGTCGAGACCTCCTCGCTGCGCGAGGCGCAGGAAGCCGACAAGGTGAAGGCGGAGGCCGACAAGCAGGCCTTGCAGCGGCAGATGGCCGATCGTTTCGAAGCCGACGTCAAGGGCATGGTCGCCGCCGTCGCACGGTCCTCGGGCGACATGCAGCGCGTCGCGGGCGAGATCACGGCCAGCGTCAACGGCGCCTCCGAACGGACCTCGGCGGCGGCCGCCGCATCCGAGGAGGCGTCGGCCAGCGTCAACGCGGTCGCCGCCGCGACCGAGGAGCTGGCGTCCTCGATCACCGAGATCGGCCGCCAGGTCACCCATTCCAGCCGCGTCGCCGACAGCGCCGTGACCAAGGCCATGGAGACCACCGAGATGGTGACGAGCCTCGCCGCATCGGCAGAGAAGATCGGCGACGTGCTGCGCCTGATCAGCGCGATCGCGAGCCAGACCAATCTGCTGGCCCTCAACGCCACCATCGAGGCCGCGCGCGCCGGCGAGGCCGGTCGCGGCTTTGCCGTGGTCGCCGCCGAGGTCAAGGATCTGGCGAGCCAGACCGCGAAGGCGACCGAGGAGATTGCCGGCCAGGTCGGCGCGATCCAGTCCGCCACCGGCAACTGCGTCAGCGCGATCGGCAACATCAGCGGCACCATCCGCGAGATATCCGGTATCGCCACCGCGATCGCGGCCGCCGTCGAGCAGCAGGACTCGGCGACGCGAGAGATTGCCCGCAGCGTGCAGCAGGCGTCCACCGGGACCGTCGAGGTCTCCGCCAATATCGCGGGCGCGAGCGAGGCCGCCGGCCAGTCGCGGGCCCTCACCGGCAATGTGCTGGATGCCTCCGGCCAGCTCGGCGATCACGCCGCCGCGCTGTCGCACAGCGTCGACACGTTCCTCGCCGGGCTGCGCAACGCGGCCTGAGCGGCGGCGGTCTATCTGTGGTAGACAGACGTGGGTACGTCCTCCTCGCGGAGCCCATCATGCGCAGGCCGGCAACATCGACGAGCAAGGCGGCATCACGGTCGCACGCGAAACCGGCAGCTGCGCTGTTCGACGCCTACCCTGCCCCGGTAAAGGCCAAGCTGCTGGCGCTGCGGCGCCTGATCTTCGAGACCGCGAAGGCGACCAAGGGCGTCGGCGCGCTGGAAGAGACGCTGAAATGGAGCCAGCCGAGCTACCTGACGCCGGAGACCGGCAGCGGCAGCACGGTCCGCATCGATCAGGTCAAACCGGCCGCCGACCAGGTCGCGGTCTACTTCCACTGCCAGACCAATCTGGTCGAGACCTTTCGCGAGCTCTATCCCGAGCTCAGCTACAGCGGCAACCGCGCGATCCTGCTCGACGTCGCCGGCAAGCTCCCGGAGCCCGCGCTACGCCACTGCGTTGCGCTGGCGCTGACCTATCATCTGAAGCGTAAGGCCGGCGCGGTCAAATAGTTCGCCGTCATCGCGAGCGAAGCGAAGCAATCCATGCCTCCGCGCATGCGGGGCGATGGATTGCTTCGTCGCTCCGCTGCTCGCAATGACGCTGTGGCAACGGTCCAGCCTACGCCACCAGCGCCGTCGCGACGCGCTGCGCCTTCAGCAGGCTGATGACCTCGGCGTTCGGCCGGGCGCGGCTGAACAGAAAGCCCTGGCCCTCGTGGCAGCCCTCGGCGCGCAGGCAGCTCAACTCCGCCTCGGTCTCGACGCCCTCGGCGGTGATGGTGACGCCGAGCCCGATGCCGAGACTGACGATCGAACGCACGATCGCCTGCGCGTCGGGGTTCGCGCCGAGGTCGCGCACGAACGATTGGTCGATCTTGATCTTGTCGAACGGGAAGCTGCGCAGATAGCTGAGGCTCGAATAGCCGGTGCCGAAATCGTCCATCGACATCCGCACCCCGAGCGCACGCAGCGCATGCAGCGTCGCCAGCACCTGGCTGCTCTTTTCGAGCAGCAGCGTCTCGGTGATTTCGAGCTCGAGCCGCCGCGCCGGCAAGCCGGATTGCCGCAGCGCGTCGGTGACCAGCGCCAGCAGATTGCCGGTGCGAAATTGCAGCGGCGACAGATTGACCGCAACGCGCACGTCATCCGGCCATTGCGCCGCGTCCATGCAGGCACGATGCAGCATCAGGCTGCCCAGCGGATTGATCAACCCGGTCTCCTCGGCCACCGGGATGAACTCGCCCGGCGAAATCATGCCGCGCTCCGGATGCGGCCAGCGCACCAACGCCTCGAAGCCGGTGATGCGCCCGGTCGCAAGGTCGACCAGCGGCTGGTAATAGGGCCGCAGGCCTTCGTTCTGGATCGCATCGCGCAGGTCGATCTCGATCTTGCGGCGGCTTTGGGCGCGCGCGTCCATCTCCGCCTCGAAGAAGGAGAAGGTGCCGCGGAATTCGCTCTTGGCGCGCGACAAGGCCATGTCGGCGCTCTTCAGGAGCTTTTCGGAATCCTCGCCGTCACCGGGCGACATCGCGATCCCGATGCTTGCGCCGATCACCACCGAATGCCCCTCGAGCAGATAGGGCTCGCCGATCGCGTCCAAGATCCGCCGCGCCAGCAACACCGCGTCCTCGGGCCGCATCACGCCGCCCTGCACGATGGTGAACTCATCGGAGTTGAGACGGGCCAGCGCATCTTGCTCGCGCAGCGTCGAGCGCAGCCGCTTTGCGACGGCACGCAGCAGCTTGTCGCCGATGCCGTGACCGAGGGTCTCGTTGACCGCCTTGAAATTGTCGAGGCCCAGCATCAGCACCGCGACCTTGTCGGTGGAGCGGCGGGTGTGCTGCAGCATCTCGTCCATCTGCTGGCGCAGCAGATTGCGGTTGGGCAGACCGGTCAGGCTGTCGTGCTGGGCCATGAAGGCGAGCCGCGCCTCGGCGCGCTTGCGTTCGGTGATGTCCATCAGCGCGAGCAGCATCGCCGGCTGGTCGCCATGCATCAGCTGGCGCGAATAGATCGCAAGGTCGATCAACGTGCCGTCGGCGCGCACGTGCTTCCAGGTCCGCGCCGCCTGCTCGTCGCTGCTGCGGCCCGCCGCCCAGGGCAGCTCGGCATCGAACGCCTGCAGGCTCCTGATCGTCATCCGCTCGAATTCGGCCCGGACATAGCCGTAATGCGCGATCGCGGCGTCGTTGACCGCGAGGATCCGCTCGCCATCGAGCGCGCACAGGATCATCGGCACCGGATTCCCGTCGAACAGCAGACGAAACGACGCCTCGCGCTGCTTCAGTTCGGTGATGTCGACGCGCAGGCCGACGATGCCGCCATCCGAGGTCAGCCGCTCCTCGATCAGCACCACGCGGCCGTCGGCCAGCACCTGCTCGTGCCGCTCGCCCGGTTGGTACATCTTCTTGAGCCGCTCGGCGATCCACTCCTCCTCGCGGCCGGCAGCCTCGGGATAGTCGCCGCGCGCGACGCCGATGCGGATGGTGTCCTCGAGACGCGCGCCGTGCTCGAACAGGTCGGAGCTGCGCTTGTAGATTTCCGAGTATTTCTTGTTCCAGAGGGTGTAACGGCCTTCGTGGTCCAGGAACACGATGCCTTGCGGCAGGATGTCGATCGCCTCGCGCAGCCGCGCGTTGGATTTGCGCGCTTCGGCGATCGCGGCCTCGGCCTGCGCGCGCTGGCGCACCAGTTCGCCGATCTCGATCGCGGGGCGGCGCGATCTGCCCGACACTTTCGGCATCGGTGTGGGCCGGCGTCCCCGAGGACGGGACAGTTTGGCCTGGTTCGGTTTCTTGGTGTTTTTCTTCGGCCGCATCATCGGTATCGCACGCCCCACGCGCATTCCAGTTCGGCGATATATCTGCGATAAGTCTCTGAAAAATTGGTATCTCTTGGCGAGTAGCTGCGCTGCCTGAGAAGCTCTTGCATGCCTGCTTTGCAGGCGAATTCACGCCGGGCGCGAGTTCGTTTCCGGTGCGCCGGCGGCGCACGGCACAGATTCGCAGCATGAAAGCACCCGCGCTTGGTGAAGGAAGCGTAAACCGGCGCGCGATTGCACAATGAATGCGCCGAAGACGCTTCAAGCGCACCAATGTTTGTCAGCGTGCGGCAGGGTTATCGTGCGGTTAAGCCGCGGTGCGCCTGCCTTCGCATTTTTGCCGGATCATGCCTTAGTTGGTGATCTCGATCCGCGTGCCGCCGCGGCCGTTGCGCTCGACCAGCCCATAGAGCATTGCGGCGTGCGAGGGATGCAGGCGCACGCAGCCATGCGAGGCCGGCCCGCCAAGGCGCGTGAGTTCGTATGTTCCGTGGATGGCAAAACCGCGATGGAAGAAGATCGAATGCGGCATCGGCGAGTTATAGTACTTCTTCGAGTACCAGCGGCGCGCCAGCATCTGCGGGCGGAACACTCCGCTCGGCGTGCCATAGCCGCGGCGGCCGGTCGACACCGGCCAGTTGTAGCGTCTCGCGCCGTCGACGCTGACCGCCATGCGCTGCGATGATTTATCGATGTGAACGACGACGTCGGCCCGCGCCGGGGAGAGCGCCAATATCGACGCAGCTATCGCGGCGGCAAATGCCGGCCGTACGCACGATACGCTTGTCACAACAACGCCTACCCTGAAATTATTGCGGACATGATGTCGCCCACAACGTGCGCTTGTAAAGTGGCGTGGCTCGCATCGGAGCCTGGAAGCCGCGGGTAATCTTAATCCACCCTGTGGGCGATCAAGCGAATGGGATGAAAGCGCGGTCCGCCTGCTCCGAATCCATGCTAGCCTTGCGCCGACAGAGTGATCCGAATGACACCCCGCCTGCGTCTGTTCCCGCTCCTGATCTCGGCCCTCGTCGCCTGTACCATCTCCGCGCGGGCGCAGGACAGGGGCTCGCTCAATCCGCAGCCCTTGCCGCCGCTCGCCAACCCTGACGATCCAAAGATCGGGGCGAAGCAGCTGTTCGCGCGCAAGGTGCTGCCGGCGGCGCTGCCGACCCGGTCGATCGGCGGCTATACCAAGGGTTGTCTCGCCGGCGCCGCGCAGATGCCGCTCAACGGCGACACCTGGCAGGTGATGCGCTTGTCGCGCAACCGCTACTGGGGTCACCCCAACATGATCGCGCTGCTGAAGCGGCTGGCGGCCAACGCGCACAAGGACGCCGGCTGGCCGGGCATCCTGGTCGGCGATATCGGCCAGCCGCGCGGCGGCCCCGCGCTCTCCGGTCATGCCAGCCACCAGATCGGGCTCGACGCCGACATCTGGCTGACGCCGATGCCCGATCGCAAATTGTCGCGCGAGGACCGCGAGGAGATGTCGGCGGTGATGATGGTGCGCGACGACCGGCTCGACATCGATCCGCGCGTCTTCACGCCGGGCCACGTGCTGGTCATCCGGGACGCGGCGCGGGAGCCGGCGGTGCAGCGCATCTTCGTCAATCCGGCGATCAAGAAGGCGCTGTGCCGCGAGGCCAAGGGCGATCGCGGCTGGCTGTCGAAGATCCGGCCGTGGTGGGGCCACGACTACCACTTCCACATTCGCATGCGATGTCCGCCCGGCAGCCCCGCCTGCGAGGGACAGAAGCCGCAAGCGGAGGGCGAAGGCTGCAAGCCGTCCGATCTCGCCTTCTGGTTCAAGGATTCGGTGCTGCATCCGAAGCCTCCGCCGAAGCCGCCGAAACCCCGCCCGCCGATGACGCTGGCGCAGATGCCGGCGGACTGCAGGACGGTGCTGAACGCCCCCGACGCCAAACAGCAGCTGCCAGGGCAATAACATCTTCGTCAGGCGGCTATGCCGGCCGGCTCGAACTGCGATATGATCTCGTGCCGTCGCGCCGTAAGCGCGTTCGGGCGATGGATCGGGGCGGCTGATCTATTTTATCCGTCATCATGAATGGACCGGACATGCGCAAATCGCTCCTCGCCGCATCGCTGTTGCTCGTCTCGGCTCCCGCTTTCGCGGCGGAGGAGCCGAGCGGCTGTGACAAGTTCAAATGGTCGATCGAGCGCGCACGCGCCGCGCTGACCGCGTTCGATCGTGCCAAGGTCGTATCGGGAAGCGAGCAGACCGCGCTGCCGGCGACCGCGATCACGCTGGCGCTGGTGGCCCCCGGCGACGCCAGATTGCCGACCCCGCCGGAGCGCGCGCCGAAGGAAGGCACCTTCGCCGGCTTCACCAGCTTCAAGGCCGCGCCGAAGGCCGGGCTCTATACCGTCAGCCTGTCGGCCGGAGCCTGGGTCGACCTAGTGCAGGACGGGCATTTCCTGAAGCCCAAGGCGTTCAGTGGCGCGACCGATTGCGACGGTATCCGCAAGACCGTGAAATATGACCTCGCCGCCAGCCCCTTCGTGGTGCAGGTCAGCGGCTCGAAAGAGAACTCGCTGTCGATCGCGATCCAGCCGTCGGATGAATAGGACGATCCGTTAGTCAAAGGGTCGCCTTTACCGCAAGCCTCAATCTGCTATGTTTGCAGTGCGATATCCCTGAGGACCGTAAGTCCGTCGGGGACCAGCGGAACAGCGCTTCCGTCCGTCGCAGGCCAGACCTCACCCAACGCCTGATTTGCGCGCCGGTTCGCGCGCGAACTCGCACGGAGCGCTTTCCATGTCACGACTTGCCGGACTTTTCGCCGCTTTCGTCATCCTGCTCGGCGCGATGCATTCGCCCGCGAGCGCCGAGGACAAGACGCTCACCGTCTTTGCCGCCGCCTCGATGAAGAACGCGCTCGACGACATCGATGCAGCCTATACCGCCAAGACCGGCGTCAAGATCACGGCCAGCTATGCCGCGAGCTCGGCATTGGCAAAACAGATCGAGCAGGGCGCGCCGGCCGACGTGTTCGTCTCCGCCGACACCGACTGGATGGACTATGCGATCAAGCAGAAGAACATCAATGAGCAGACGCGGGTGAACCTGCTCGGCAACTCGATCGTGCTGATCGCGCCGAAGGATTCCAAGATCGACAACGTCAACATCGGAGCCGGCTTCGATCTCGCCAAGCTCGCCGGCGACGGCAGGATCGCAACCGGCGACGTCAAGGCGGTGCCGGTCGGCAAATACGCCAAGGCCGCGCTGGAGAAGCTCGGCGCCTGGCAGGCCGCCGAGCCGAAATTCGCGATGGCCGAGAGCGTCCGCGCCGCGTTGACGCTGGTGGCACGCGGCGAAGCCGTGCTCGGCATCGTCTACTCGACCGACGCCAAGGTCGAGCCGGGCGTCAAGATCGTCGGCACCTTCCCGGCCGATACCCATCCGGCCATCATCTATCCGGTCGCGGCGACCACGACCGCGAAGCCGGAGACCGCCGACTATCTCGCCTTCCTGCGCTCCTCGACAGCGAAGACGATCCTCGAGAAGTACGGCTTCAAGTTCCTGATCAGCCCGACGACGTAAGCCCAGCGCCGCCGATTTGACGTTCCTCCAGATAGCCGCGCGCACCGTGAGGAACGTCAAATCGATCAGCGGCACTGGCCTATTGACTCTTACTGGTGTCTGTTCCCGAAGTTCGTAACTGAGGAGCCGCACTTGCATACGAACTTCGGGAACAGACGCTAGTGTTTGAGATCTCGCCGGCCGAATGGACGGCGATCCTGCTGTCGCTGCGGGTCGCCGTCGTCGCAACACTGGTGGCGACCCCGTTCGGAGTAGCGCTCGCCTGGCTGCTGGCGCGGCGCGATTTCTGGGGCAAGTCTCTGCTCGATGCCGCCGTGCATCTGCCGCTGGTGCTGCCGCCCGTCGTCACCGGCTATCTGCTGCTGCTGACCTTCGGCAAGCGCGGCCTGGTCGGCGGCTGGCTGGCCGACCATCTCGGCATCGTGTTCGCGTTCCGCTGGACCGGCGCTGCGCTCGCCTGCGGCGTGATGTCGTTTCCGCTTCTGGTGCGGCCGATCCGTCTCTCGATCGAGGCGGTCGACCGCCGCCTCGAGCAGGCGGCCGAGACACTCGGCGCCGCGCCCTGGCGGGTGTTCGCAACCGTGACGCTGCCGCTGGCGCTGCCGGGCGTGCTGGCCGGCATGGTGCTCGGTTTTGCCAAGGCGATCGGCGAGTTCGGCGCGACCATCACCTTCGTCTCCAACATTCCCGGCGAGACCCAGACCATTTCGTCGGCGATCTATTCGCTGATCCAGACGCCGGATGGCGACACCGCCGCCGCGCGGCTCGTGATCATCTCGATCGTGCTCGCGGTCGGCGCACTGGTCGCGGCTGAAGTGTTCGCGCGTCGCGCCACCGCGCGCCTGCACGGGCAATAGCCATGCTGCGCGTCGACATCAAAAAGCAGCTCGGCGAGTTCTCGCTTGCGGCCTCGTTCACCAGCGAGGGCCGCGTCACCGGCCTGTTCGGCGCGTCCGGCTCCGGCAAGACCTCGCTGATCAACACCATCGCGGGGCTGTTGCGTCCTGACCGCGGCAGCATCGTGATCGACGGCGAGATCCTCGACGATACCGCGACCGGCGTCCACGTCCCGACCTGGCGCCGCCGCATCGGTTACGTGTTCCAGGACGCGCGGCTGTTTCCGCATCTCGATGTCCGCCAGAACCTCGACTACGGCCGCCGCATGAACGGCCTCACCGAGGATCCCGCCCAACACCGGCGCGTCGTCGACCTGCTCGACATCGGCGCCCTGCTCGACCGCCGCCCCGGAAAGCTCTCCGGCGGCGAGCGCCAGCGCGTCGCGCTCGGCCGGGCGCTGCTGTCCAAGCCGCGGCTGCTGCTGCTCGACGAGCCGCTGGGCGCGCTCGACGAAAGCCGCAAGCTCGAGATCCTGCCCTATCTGGTCCGGCTGCGCGACGAGGCCGGCGTCCCGATGGTCTATGTCAGCCACGACGCGGCCGAACTGCGCCAGCTCGCCACCCAGATCGTGATGCTGCGCCGCGGCCAGGTGACCGCGTTCGGTGGTGTCAAGGTGCTGACGGCGGGCGCGTAGCTGGCCGTTTTTCCGAAAGTCGGCATAAGATAGCCAATCTTGTCTGCTAGGCCCGCGTCGAGACGTCCGATCGGGCATGGGGAAAGGTGAATTGTGCGACTGACTGGCTGGGTGTTGCTGCTGATCGGCGGGCTGCTGTGCGCCACGATTTCGTGGGCCGCGCTCGGCTTCCTGCTGATGGGCGTCGGCCTGATCGCGCTGCAGGTCGCCGAGCGGGGCCGGCGTCCGGCCGATGCTGCCGTGCCGGCCGCCGCCTCGGGATTTACCCCGCCTCATCTCAGCGACGGGCTGCAGCCCCCGACCCTCCAGCCGGTCCCAGGCGAGAACGCCGGCCCTCAGCGGCCGCCCCGCCGGCCAGCCGGGCCCGACAAGAACAACGACGCGCCCTACGACCGCGAGGCGTGGCGACGGCTGGTCGAGAGTGATCCTGACCTCGCCCAGATCGCCGATGTGCTCGCCGATTACGGCCCGCAATATGTCGACGAACTGGCGGGCAGCTACCTCCCCGCTCCCGACAAGAACCGCCTGGGCGCGATCGTCGACGGCATCATCGCGCGCGCCCGGGACGGTCAGCCGATCCCGCCGCCGCCCGCACCAGTCGAAGCATCGCGGCCACCGCCGCTGCCGCCTCGGCCGGGGCCAAAGCCGGTGACCGCCCCTGCCGCCAAGCCGGCGACTTCGCCAAGCAATCGCGCAGACGCCCTCGAAGCGTCCCTGCTCGCCACAGTCGAGGAGGCTTCCGCCAGGATCGCCGCCGAACGCGCGGGTCTCTTCAAGCCTGCCAAGGAGCTTAACAAGGAGCCCGGCGAGGCAACCGACAGCCGGCCGCAAGCCGCGGGCCAGCGGCAACCGCTATTCGGTCGCGCCCCCCGGGACGCGAAGCCCGCCGAGCCGCCGCCGATGCCAGCCTCGCCGCCGCCAATGCCAGCGGCGGCACCGCCGCCGATGCCGGCCGACACGCCCGCCGATCTCGAAGCATCGCTGATCGCCGCCGTCAACGAGGCCGCGGTCCGGCGGGCGGACGCCAAGGACACCCTCAAGCCGGCGCTGGAGCCCGCGCCGTCGCCGGCGAAACGCGAGCCCGAGATTCGTAGCGTCGCGCCTGCCCCTCCACCGGCACCACCTTCGAAGACACCACCTGCGAAGACACCACCTGCGAAGACACCTGCCGATCATCTCGACGAGACGCTGCTCGCGGCGCTGGCCGAGATTTCCGGTCAGAAAATCAAGGGCGAGCCCAAGCCGGATGCAGCGTCCAAGGGCTCATCCGGTCCGCCGGCCGACGACGGGCTGTCCGACATGATCAAGAAGTTCGCCCCGGATTCGAACTTCCTGCGCAAGACGTAACGGCGCCGGTCTTGTTCTGACGCGTTTTCTTCACGCGAACCGGTATCCACTTCGCTCGAAAACGCTCTAGTCTAGACGCCCGCCACCGACGCCCAGATGTCGGCGAGCTTGCGCTTGACGAGCTGCATCCGCGTTTGCGGTGCGACCTTTTCCTCTTCCTCCGGCAGGCGCAGGCCGACCACGTTGACGCGGCCGCCGCTGATGCTGCGCGCCACCAGCACGATCTCGTCGAGCGCCAGTTCGGCCCCTTCCTTCGGCGCGCGGTCGAGATTGACGTCGAAATAGTCGGCGAGCGTCAGCTTGGCCTGGTGCTCGTCGACCTTGACGCCGTAGATCTCGGCGAGCTCGCCGAGCGTATGCTCCGCCGACACCATGAAGTCGCCGAGCAGATGCGGATCGGGCGTGCTCGACGGCGCCATGTCGACGAAGAAGCGGTCGAGCGCCTCGGCGCGCTCCGGCGGCGCCAGCAAGTAGATGTAGTCACCGGGCGCGACCGGATCGGCTTCGGTCGGCGTCAGGATCCGCTCCTCGCGGATGACCAGCGTCGGCTTCGACCAGGACGGGATCAGCCCGCGGCGGAAGTACAGGCTCTTCGGCCGCACCGGATAGCCGACCAGCTGCTGCTCGAGCTGGCCGGGCAGATCGAGCTCGACGCGGCGCGGGCCGCGTTCGGCGCGCGGCAGCGCGACATGCAGCCGCCGCGCCGCCGGCGCCAGCGTCCAGCCCTGCAACAGCAGCGAGATGATGACGACGACGAAGGCGACGTCGAAATAAAGATAGGCCTTCGACAGGCCGACCAGCATCGGGATCGAGGCGAGGAAGATCGCGACCGCGCCGCGCAGCCCGGTCCAGGCGATAAAGACCTTCTCCCGCCAGTTGAACTTGAACGGTGCGAGGCAGATCAGGACCGCCAGCGGCCGCGCCACCAGCATCAGCGCGAACGCCACCAGTACGGCGCCGCCGGCGCTGGAGAGCAGGCGATGCGGCGAGACCAGGAGGCCGAGCAGCACGAACATCACGATCTGAGCCAGCCAGGTCGCGGCGTCGAGGAACGTCACCACCGAATTATGCGCGCGGGTCGGCCGGTTGCCGATGATGATCCCGGCGAGATAGACCGCGAGGAATCCCGAGGCATGCACGATCTGCGAGCCGCCGAAGATCACCAGCGCCGCTGTGGTGACGAACGGCGCATGCAGGCCCTGCGGCAGCGCCACATAGTTCAGCGCGATCACCACCAGCCGGCCGCCGATCACCCCGATGATGGCGCCGAACACGGCCTCCCGGATGAACTCCAGCGCGATGTGCGAGGCGGAGCTCTGGCCGATCGAGATGAACTCGACCAGCATCAAGGTGAGGAAGATCGCGAACGGATCGTTGGTGCCGGATTCCGCCTCCAGCGTCGCACCGACGCGCGGGCGCAGGCGCAGGCCCTGGGTGTGCACCAAGAGGAACACCGCCGCGGCGTCGGTCGAGGCCACGACGGCGCCGACCAGCAATGACTCGGTCCAGTTGAGGTCGAGCACAAAGCGGGCGACCGGCGCCGTGATCAGCGCGGTCAACAGCACGCCGGCGGTCGCCAGCATCATCGAGGGCGCCAGCACGGTGCGGATGCTGGCAAACCGCGTCTTCAATCCGCCGTCGAACAGGATCAGCGCCAGCGCCACCGAGCCGACCAGATAGGTGGTGCGGACATCGTCGAACTGCAGCCGGCCGGGGCCGGAATCGCCCGCCAGCATGCCGACCAGCAAGAACACCAGCAGCAAGGGGGCGCCGAACCGCAAGGCCAGCAGGCTCGACAGGATGCCGGCCATCACCAGCACCGCGCCGAGCAGGATCGCTATACTGACGGAGTCGAGGGAAGCCATGCGCCTTCGGAGGTCTCAAATACTTGCAATTGCATCCTTATCGTCGCCACACTGGGACGCCAACCGATTTCTGACATGAGCGGCAATGTGCCCGGTCTCATCAGCACTAGGTCGCCCCGACACTGTGTTGTATCGATGGTCGCGTGAGCGCCTTTGTGGGATTCTCGCCGGGCATTCGAATCACCTTGGCCTGACCCGCACTGCAAGTTGAGAATTTGCCGATGGACATGAGCCTGAAGGACGTCCTGGAATCGATCCAAATGGCGGCGCGCTCGGTCGGCGCCGAGGTCGCCTCGCCCTGGTTCTATCTGCAGTTCGGCATCATCCTCGCCGCCGCCGGCCTCGCCTACGCCGCCGATACCGCCATTCATGCGCGGGTCGACATGGCGTCGCTGGCGATGCGCTGGCCGCTGCCGCTCCGGCACTTCGCCCGCGTGATGGTGAAGAGCGCCTCCACCGCCGTGTTCGCGGTCCTGATGATCATCTCGCGCGTCGTGATGTGGCACGCGACCTGGCCAAGCCGCAGCTATCTGATCGCGGTCTCCGCCAAACTGGCGCTGGCCTGGCTGGTGATCCGCCTCGTCACCTCGGTGATCGACAACGCCTTCATCGTCAAACTGGTCTCGATCGCGGCCTGGGTGGTCGCCGCCCTCAGCATCATCGGGCAGCTCGACTGGGCCGCCGAGATGCTGGATTCGTTCGCCGTCGTGGTGGGCGGTCTGCGGCTGACGCCGCTGCTGCTGATCAAGGCCGGCGCGCTGCTGATCGTGGCGCTGTGGCTGAGCAATATCGCCAGCAATTTCATCGACGGCCAGATCACCCGATCGACCGACCTGACCCCGTCGATCCAGGTGTTGTTGGTCAAGATCATTCGCATCGGCCTGATGGTGGTCGCGGTCGCCATTGCCTTGAGCGCGGTCGGGATCAATCTGTCGGCGCTGGCGGTGCTGTCCGGCGCCGTCGGCGTCGGCATCGGTTTCGGCCTGCAGAAGATCGTCGCCAACTTCATCTCGGGCATCATCCTGCTGGTCGACAAGTCGGTGAAGCCGGGCGACCTCGTCACCATCGGCGACAGCCAGGGCCGCATCAGCGCGATGAAAACCCGCTACATCTCGGTCGCCGCTGGCGACGGCCGCGAATTCCTGATCCCGAACGAGGACCTGGTGACGCAGAAGGTCACCAACTGGACCTACACCGACAAGAATACGCTGGTGAAGATCGCTTTCGCCGTCAATTACGACGCCGATCCGAAGCTGGTCTGCAAGCTCGCGATCGATACCGCCGCGGCCCACGCCCGCGCGCTCAAAGGCAAGCCGCCGAATTGCATCCTCACCGAATTCGCCGAGCTCGGCATGAAGTTCTCGCTGACCTTCTGGATCGCCGACCCCGACGGCATGGACAATGTGAAGAGCGACGTCATGCTGGCGCTGTGGGACGCCTTCAAGCAGCAGGGCATCCGCGTGCCCTACCCGGTGCGGGAACTCCGCATCCGCGGCGGCGCGCTGCCGGTCGAGAGCGTGGTCGAGGTCTCCAACTGACGCTTGAGCGCGATCTTTTTGCAGGACCGGCGGCCGCTGTTCCGAATTGTGCCCGGAAATCAAGCCGTTTGGACATGTCCCCATGCCCAAGCTTGGCTTGCGTCGGGCGCGACGATCATTAAATTAGGGCTTGAAATCAGCCCCTTGCCCGCAGAAACAGCCCGCCCATGAGCTATATCGACGCCACCGACACCTCCCTTCGCAAGACCGGCCAGATCAAGCTGCACGGACCGAGCGGCTTTGCCGGCATGCGCAGGGCGGGCGCGCTGGTGTCGAAATGCCTCGATGCGCTCACCGACATCGTCAAGCCGGGCATCCCGACTTCCGTCATCGACGAGTTCGTCCGCAAGTTTGCCTTCGACCACGGCGCCTATCCGGCGACGCTGATGTATCGCGGCTATCGCTACTCGACCTGCACCTCGATCAATCACGTGGTCTGCCACGGCATGCCGGGCGACCGGCCGTTGAAGGAAGGCGACATCGTCAATGTCGACGTCACCTTCATCGTCGACGGCTGGTACGGCGACTCCAGCCGCATGTATGCGATCGGCGCCATCGCGCGGAAGGCCGAGCGGCTGATCGAGGTGACCTATGAGGCGATGATGCGCGGCATTGCCGCGGTGAAGCCCGGCGCCACCACCGGCGATATCGGCCATGCCATCCAGAGCTATGTCGAACCGCAGGGCATGAGCGTGGTGCGCGACTTCTGCGGCCACGGCCTCGGCCGCCTGTTCCACGACGAGCCGAACATCATCCACATCGGCCGCCCCGGCGAAGGCGCGCCGCTGAAGCCCGGCATGTTCTTCACCATCGAGCCGATGATCAATCTCGGCAAGCCGCATGTGAAGATCCTGTCCGACGGCTGGACCGCAGTGACCCGCGACCGCTCGCTGTCGGCGCAGTTCGAGCACTCGGTCGGCGTCACCGCCGACGGCGTCGAGATCTTCACGCTGTCCGAGCGCCATGGCGAGAAGCCGTGGGTTCAGGTGTAGTCGGGTTCAGGTCCAGTCATCCTCGGCAAGTTCAGTAGTCGCTCCGCGTGCGCTCGATGATCTCCTCGGGAGTATGGTTTTCTCCGATCGACATCGCGCAGATCCGCGACAGATGCAGATAGGACAGCCCGGTCTCCTCCGCCCAGGCGTTGAACTGCGCCTGCACCCTAGCGAGATCGCGCTTCGACTTGACCTCCTCGGCGATATCGAGACCGGCGTCGCGCAGGCAGGCGACGACGTCGCGCGAGGTGACGAAGCCGTCCCAACCGAGGAAACGCAGCAGCATCTGTCCGGTGTTGCCGCCGAGCCGGCTGCCGCGCTTCGCCAATAGCTCCAGCAGTCCGACCTCGTCCGATGACGGCCAGGCGCTCAGGAATTTGCCGAAGCTGCCATGCTCGCGCGCGATCTCCTGCACGAAGCGGCCGTTGTCGCGCACCGACATGATCTTGGCGCCGTTGCGCACGATCCTGGCGTCGCTGACGAGCTTCTCCCAGAATTCGTCGGGCTTGAAGGCGAGCTTGGCGGGCTGAAAGCCGAGGAACGCCTCCTCGAAGCCCGGCCATTTGGCGTCGATCACGCTCCAGGCAAAGCCCGCGCAGAACACGCGCCTGGTCATCTCGGCCAGCACGCGGTCGTCGCCGAGCTTTGCCAGCGCCTTGGCGCCCGCTGGCGGCCGCAACAGCTTCTCCAGCGCCTTTGGCCCGCCCTTGCGCTTCTCGGCGCGCGAGCGGATCACCTTGAACGATGTCACGCCGCCCTCCCCTTCTTTGCTCTCGAACCGTTGTCGCCAACGGTAATTCGCCGGTCGCGTCGTGGCAAACCGGAGCGGCATCGCCCCTCCAGCATCGGCCCTTGCAAAATGTGGCCAGCACGGCATGGTTGTGGCCGATGCCCGCCAAGCCCGATACCAGCGACGATGAAGCCAGCGAGACGCCGCATTATCACGGCCATCGCGAACGGCTGCGCGAGCGGTTCTATGCGGCCGGCCCCGACGCGCTGACCGACTACGAGCTCTTGGAGATGGCGCTGTTCGCCGCCATCCCGCGCCGCGACACCAAGCCGTTGGCCAAGGCCCTGATCAAGAAGTTCGGCTCCTTCGCCGAGGTGGTGCACGCGCCGGTGGCGCGGCTGCGCGAGGTCGAGGGCGTCAAGGATGCCTCGATCAACCAGCTCAAGCTGCTCGCCGCCGCCGCCGGCCGGATCGCCAAGGGCGAGATCAGGCGCAACATCGCGTTGTCGTCCTGGAACGACGTCATCGAGTATTGCCGCACCGGCATGGCGTTCGCCGACAAGGAGCAGTTCCGCCTGCTGTTCCTCGACAAGCGCAACCAGCTGATCGCCGACGAGGTGCAGCAGACCGGCACCGTCGATCACACCCCGGTCTATCCGCGCGAGGTGATCAAGCGCGCGCTGGAATTGTCCGCCACCGCGCTGATCCTGGTGCACAACCATCCGTCCGGCGACCCGACGCCGTCGCAGGCCGACATCCAGATGACGAAAGCCATCGTCGACATCGCCAAGCCGCTCGGGATCGCCGTGCATGACCACATCATCGTCGGCAAGAACGGGCATACCAGCTTCAAGGGCATGCGGCTGATTTGAGGGAGGTGTTCGCAACGCCTTCGCCGGAACGACAGCGAATCTGTTGCGCGCGCTGTGAGTCACACATCCGCTTCGTATGCCTCGAATGACGCGACGCCGCGTTTGAACCGTCACACAGGCCAGGGGCAAACTCTCCTAAAATGACCCATGCAACGTTTTCCGCGCGGCGGCGTTTGTTGCAGATTGATCTGACGGCCTGTCAGGGGCTTTGGGGGACCGATGTCCGATTACGTCATTGAGGAAGGGCTGCCCTATCCGCTGGGGGCCCACTGGAGCGGCCACGGCACCAACTTCGCGGTGTTTTCCGCCAACGCCACCAAGGTCGAGGTCTGCCTGTTCGACGGCGAGCGCGAGACGCACCGCTTCGAGCTGCCCGAATATACCGACCAGGTGTTTCACGGCTTCATCAACGGCGTGCAGCCGGGGACGTTCTACGGCTATCGCGTTTACGGGCCCTACCAGCCGGACGGCGGTCACCGCTTCAATCCGAACAAGCTGCTGCTCGATCCCTACGCCTGCGCCCATGCCGGCAGCCTGACGTGGAATCCGGCGGTGTTCGGCTACAAGATGGAGAGCGGCGACGACCTCACCTTCGACGAGCGCGACAGCGCGCCGTTCATGCCGAAATGCGTGGTGGTCGACCCCAATTTCGACTGGGTCCAGGAAGCGCAGCGGCAGGACGTGCATTGGGACGAGACCGTGGTCTACGAGACCCACGTCAAGGGCTTTACCAAACAACATCCGGGCGTCGACGAACATTTGCGCGGCACCTATGCCGGCTTCGGCTCGAACGCCGCGATCGACCATCTCAAGGCGCTCGGCATCACCTCGGTCGAGCTGCTGCCGGTGCATTCCTTCATCAACGACAGCAACCTGCTCGACAAGCGCCTCACCAATTACTGGGGCTACAACACCATCGGCTTCTTCGCGCCGGATCCGCGCTACGCCGCCGACGTGCCGAACAGCCTGCGCGAATTCAAGGAGATGGTGTCGCGGCTGCATGGCGCCGGGCTCGAGGTGATCCTCGACGTCGTCTACAACCACACCGCCGAAGGCAATGAGCGCGGCCCGACGCTGTCGTTCAAGGGCATCGACAATGCGAGCTATTACCGGCTGCTGCCCGACAAGCGGCGCTACTACATCAACGACACCGGCACCGGCAACACGGTGAACCTGTCGCATCCGCGGGTGATCCAGATGGTGATGGACAGCCTGCGCTACTGGGCCGGCCACATGCATGTCGACGGCTTCCGCTTCGACCTCGGCACCATCCTGGCGCGCGAGGTCTACGGCTTCGACGAGCAGTCCGGCTTCCTGAAGGCGATGAACCAGGACCCGCTGCTCGCGACCGTCAAGCTGATCGCCGAGCCCTGGGACTGCGGCCCCGGCGGCTACCAGGTCGGCGGCTTCCCGGCCGGCTGGGCGGAATGGAACGACAAGTACCGCAACGTCGTGCGCGATTTCTGGCGCGGCGAGGCGGCGCCTGGCAGCCTGGCGCCGCGGCTGCTCGGCTCGCACGACGTGTTCAACCGCGAGGGCCGCCGCACCTGGGCCAGCGTCAACTTCATCACCGCCCATGACGGCTTCACGCTCAACGACTGGGCGAGCTACAACAACAAGCACAATGAGGCCAACGGCGAGCACAACAATGACGGCTCGTCGGACAACCATTCCTGGAATTGCGGCGCCGAGGGCCCGACCGACAATCCGGATATCCGCACTTTGCGCGAACGGCAGAAGCGCAACATGCTGGCGACGCTGCTGGCCTCGCAGGGCACGCCGATGCTGCTCGGCGGCGACGAGTTCGGCCGCACCCAGCGCGGCAACAACAATGCGTATTGCCAGGACAACGACATCTCGTGGTTCGACTGGAATTTTTCCGACGACGCCGCGACGCTGCTCGCCTTCACAAAGCGGATGATCAAGCTGCGGCGCGACTATCCGATCCTGCGCCGCAGCCGCTTCCTCTCCGGCGATCGCGATCCGCAACTCGAGATCCGCGACGTGGTCTGGATCGGCAGCTCAGGCACAGAGATGACGCAGGTCGACTGGACCACCGGCTGGATCAAATGCTTCGGCGTCGTGCTCGATGGCCGCGCCCGCAAGACCGCGATCGCGCGCGCGGGCGAGGACGACACCGTGCTTGTCATCCTCAACAGCTATGAGGACGAGGTCGACTTCAAGCTGCCGCCGACGTCAGCCGGCGCGCACTGGTCGCTGCTGCTCGATACCAACACGCCGGAAGAGCCGGCGGGCGCGCAGTTTGCGTTCGACGGCAGGTACAAGGCGACGGGACGCTCGTTCGTGCTCTTCACGGCCGGTGAGGTCAAGTCATCCCCGTAGCCCGGATGCAGCGCAGCACAATCCGGGACTGGATCATCCCGGCTAGAGCACCCCGGATAACGCTACTGTCCCCAAACGCTCCCGCCCCGCGCCCCCGTCGGCCAATTGACATTCGGCCGCGGACTGCCAGACTTCTCGGAAAATGAGGGGTGGAGACCTCTGGATGGCCAATCTTTCGGCCTCAAATCACGTCGCCCGTGTTTTGTCGGCGGCCAACCAGGTGGCCGGCGTCGACACCGAGACGCGGATTGCCGCGTCCTGGCGGCGCTGCCTCGTCAATCACAATCTCGATCCGGCCCGGCGCGGGCCGCCGCAGACCCTGACCGAGGCCGAGGTCCGCCACCTCGCCGAGCCGATGGAGGATTTGATCCAGGTCGCGATTCCCGAGCTCGAGGACCTCGCCCGCGTGCTCCACGACTCCGGCTACTGCGTCAACCTCGCCGATCCCAACGCCACCATGCTGGTGAGCCGGCTGCCCGGGGGCGACTACGCGCGGATGTTCCTGGAATGGAAGATCTACACCGGCTCGAACTTCGCCGAGACGTTCGAGGGCACCAACGGGCTCGGCACCGCGCTCGCCGAGCAGCGGCCGATCCTGGTGCATGGCGACGAGCATTTCCGCGAGCAGTGGCACATGTTCACCTGCGCGGTGTCGCCGCTGTTCGACCATGCCGGGCGGCTCGCCGGCGCCGTCAACATCACCTCGTGCCGCAGCGACCTCGGCCGCAGCGCGCATGAACTGGCGCTCGCCGTCACCACGGAGGCGACGCGGCGGATCGAGCAGTCGTTCTTCCGCCGGCGCTACCGCGCCTCCTGGATCGCGATGCTGCCCGGCGACGGGCACGGCATGCTGGCCTATGACGACGACCGCCGCGTGGTCGGCGCCTGCCGCACCGCGCGCGCCGCATTCGGCCTGACCGACGCGATGCTCGAGGACGGCATCGACCTGTCGCATCTCATTCAACTCGACGATCGCGCGACGCGGGTCGCGGACGAGCAGGTCGCGCTGCGCCGCGCCGACGGCACGCCGTGGGGACGCGGCCATTTGGCGCCGCCGGTGCGGGCGCGTTCGCCGCGTCTACCATCCACACCGCCGCGCGAAAAACCGGCGGGACAGTTTTCCGGCCTGCACAGGCTGGCGGGCCGCGATCCCGTGCTGATCAAGGGCGTGAAGCGGCTGATGGCGGTCGGCAATCTCGATCTGCCGATCCTCCTGCACGGCGAGACCGGCGCCGGCAAGGACGTGTTCGCGCGCGCCATCCATGCCGCGAGCAACCGCGCCGGCCGCAACTATGTCGCGCTGAACTGCGCGGCGATGCCGGAGAGCCTGATCGATGCCGAGCTGTTCGGCTACGAGGCCGGCGCCTTTACCGGCGCGCGGCGCGAGGGATCGAAGGGGCTGATCGTGCAGGCCTCCGGCGGGACGCTGTTCCTCGACGAGATCGGCGACATGCCGCTTTCGCTGCAGACCCGGCTGCTGCGCGTACTGGAAAACCGCGAGGTCTGGCCGCTCGGCGCGCTGAAGCCTGTCGCCGTCGACATCCGCCTGATCAGCGCCACGCACCGTGATCTGGCGCGGATGGCGGGGGACGGCAGCTTCCGCTCCGATCTGTATTACCGGCTCCGCGGCATGGAGATTCGCCTGCCCGCGTTGCGCGAGCGCGCCGACCGCAAGGACGTCATCGCGCAGATCGCCGACGAGGAAGCATCGCACTGCCGCATCGCGGCCGACGCCTGGGCGCAGCTGATGGCCTATCCGTTCCCCGGCAACATGCGCCAGCTTCGCCACGTGCTGCGGCTCGCCGGCGCCACCGCGGAGGATAGCGTCATCACCGAAGCGGATCTCGATCTGCCGCCGTTCAGCGCACGCGGTGCGGAGGCCGATCACGCAGCGAGCGAACGCGCCGCGATCGTCGATGCATTACGCGCCAATGACGGAAGAGTGACGAGCGCGGCCAGGGCGCTCGGGCTCAGCCGCGCGACGTTGTACCGGAAGATCAAGGCGTTAGGGATCGCGCTGGACAGCTAGACCAGAACGGCTGCCGCTGTTCCGGCGGTACGGGAAAGGTGATATCGTACGGCTTTCGCCTTCAACGCCACGGAGCGGGTCCCATGACACGGTTTCCCCTCGCTGTGGTCGTTGGCCTCATTGCCGCGACCATTTCGCAGCCTGCCGCCTCGGATTCTACTGAGCAACGATTGGGCAAGGTCCATTTTGTAACATCCTGCAAGCCTGAAGCGCAGGAGCTGTTCGATCGCGGCATGCTGTATCAGCATTCGTTCTGGTACAGCGCGTCGCGACGCACCTTCGAGGAGGTGCTGGAGGTCGACCCGCAATGCGCCATCGCCTATTGGGGGATCGCGCTCAGCTATCTCTACAATCCGCACGCCCCACCGCCGCCGGAAAACCTTCCGCTCGGGCTTGAAGCTGCAAAAAAAGGCCAGGCGCTGAATGCCGGCACCCCGCGCGAGCGGGAATACATCGATGCGATCGCGGCAATGTATGTCGACTACGACAAGGTCGATCACCGCACCCGCGTGCAGCGATTCCTCGCGGCCGAAGAGCAGGTCGCGACGCACTATGCCGACGACGACGAGGCGCAGATCGCCTATGCGATCACGCTCAACGTCGCGGCCTCCCCGGCCGACAAGACCTATGCCAACCAGCTGAAGGGCGCGGCGCTGCTCGAACCGATCTTCACGCGCCAGCCCGAGCACCCCGGCATCGCCCACTATCTGATCCATCTCTACGACTATCCGGCGCTCGCGGCGAAGGGCCTCCCCGCGGCGATGCGCTATGCCAAGATCGCCGAACACGCGCCGCATGCCCAGCACATGCCGTCGCACATCTTCACGCGCGTCGGCTACTGGAAGGAGTCGATCGCCTCGAACAGGGAATCCGCGCGCATCGCCAAGGAAGACGGTGAGCAGCAGGACCAGGCGCACGCGATGGACTATCTGGTCTATGCCTATCTGCAGCTCGGCCAGGACAAGGAGGCGCGTGCGGTGATCGACGAGCTCGGCAAGCTCCAGTTCAAGCTCGACCGGTTCGCAGGCCCCTTCGCGGTGGCGGCAAGCCAGGCCCGCTATGTCTTCGAACGTGGCGACTGGAAGGGTGCCGCCGCGCTTGAAGTGCATCCGACCAAATACGCCTATGCGGATGCGATCACCTATTTCGCCCGCGCGGTCGGCGCCGCGCGCTCCGGTGACCCCGCCGCCGCCAAGGCCGATGTCGCCAAGCTGGTCGAGCTGCGCGACAAGTTGAAGGACGCCAAGGACGCCTACTGGTCCAACATCGTCGACATCCAGCAGCAGATCGCGAGCGCCTGGGTGCTGTACGCGGACGGCAAGTACGACGAGGCGCTCGGCGCGATGAACGCCGCCGCGGAGGCGGAAGACAAGACCGAGAAGCATCCCGTCACCCCGGGACCGCTCGCGCCGGCGCGCGAGCTCTACGCCGCGATGCTGCTCGATCGCGGCATGGCCAGGGAGGCGCTCGCCGCCTACGAGGCCGTGCTCAAGAAGGAGCCCAACCGGCTGGCGACCTATCTCGGCATGATCAAGAGCGCCAAGGCGGCCGGCGATCAGGCCAAGACCCGGGAATGCGCTGATCAGATTGCCCGGCTCACCGCGGATGCCGATCTGTCGCGGCCGGAGCTGATCGAATTGCGCCAGACGACCGGAAGCAAGCTGTGATGCCACGGACGACATGGCGCAGCGGTGGTGTGGCGCTGCTTGGCGCCGTTGCGCTATCGCTTAGCCATACCCCGCCGCTCAGTGCGATGGAGATCCTCGGCCAGGCCGGCGTGCTCGGCGAATGGGAGCTGACCGGACATCTCACCGAAAGCGCGCCGGGAGCGCCGAGGCAGTTCTCCGGACCGCTCAAGATGAAGCATGTGGGCATCTGCACCCAGGACGGACCGGACGAACGCGCCGGAGAGATCAAGCTGCAAATCACGGGTGCGGATTCGCAGGTCACGGCCGAGCTGGTGCTGGACGGCGCGCCCTGCACCTACAGCGCCCGCAAGACACGCAATTACGAGGGCACGCTGTCCTGCGAAGGACGCGCGCCCGTCCCGCTGCTGGTGTGGCTCAAATAGCTGATACCGTCAGGCTTTTCAGTCAGGCTGCGGTCTGCGAGCGGCGCAGCCATTCGTTCAGATCGATGCGGCCGAGGCGCGCCTCGCCGAGCGGCACCAGCGAGTGCTGCTCGACCCGGCCGCCCCAGTAAAGCGCGTCAGGGTCTTTGACCACCTCGCGCGGGTCGCCTTTTGCCTTCAGGTAGCGCGCCACGATCTCGTTGAACGGCGCGCGGTCGGGACCTGCGATCTCGACGATGCCGTTGCGCGGCGGCTCGAGCGCGATATCGGCGACGAGCGCCGACACGTCCTCCGCCGCGATCGGCTGGAACAGGCCGGGCGAAAGCCTGACCGTGTTTCCGACTGCGCTCGCATCGGCGATCGCGCCGACGAATTCCATGAACTGGGTCGCGCGGATGATGGTGTAGGCAATCCCGGATGCCTCGATCAGCTTCTCCTGCGCCACCTTGGCGCGGAAGTAGCCGTTCTCGGGCGTGCGGTCAGTGCCGACGATCGACAGCGCGACATGGTGCTTGACGCCGGCCGGCTTCTCCGCCGCCAGCAGGTTGCGGCCGGAGGTCTCGAAGAAAGCCATCACCGCCTTGTCCTCGAACGAGGGCGAATTGGCGAGGTCGATCACGACGGCCGCGCCGGCCAGCGCCTCCTTCAGCCCCTCGCCGGTGATCGCATTGATGCCGTTTTTCGGCGAGGCAGCGACGACGTCATGGCCGCGCTGGCGCAGAATGGCAACGGTCTTGGAGCCGATCAGTCCGGTACCGCCGATCACAACGATCTTCATGGTGACACTCCTTGTCGGTGACGAGGTTTCTCGAGACATGCTTGCCGGATTCACCGCCGGCAATCGTCATGGGTATGTCGATCCGCCGCAACTTCGATGGTTGCCGCGCGCGCGGCCGACCACGGCAGCGGGGAGAAGGACTGATGAGTTCGCGCTCCCTGCTCGGGCTCTCTCGCATGCACACTATAGCACGCCACGGGTGTTCTGATGTCGCGGAACCTGTCATGCGCACGAGCCGTCGATGGCTACGCTTGCTGAACCTTCTACCGTCGCGTAAACTAATGCGTGCGTTCCAGCCAGCGTGCTGGGGTACCGAAAGCTTCGGCCGCTGCCGGGATATTACCGCGGGCTCTCTTTCGTGCTGCAACGCAAATGCTGGGCATGACGTTTAGCCCGCTGTGCACTCCTTGATTTGATTTCAGCAAACGCAGGAGGAGTCTATGCGGAATTTTATCACCTTTTTCGTTTCCAGCGTGGCAATCGTCGTTGCGGGGTCGACCGCGTTAGCGGGTGAGAAGGTGCTCGAGTTCAAGCTCGTCACCAAGCCTGTCGACGTCAAGGTCATCGAGGCAGCAAACGTCGAAGGGCAGACGGTCGTTTCCGGCAAGTTCTTTGGTGTCGCCGTCTTCAGTGATGGCCATATCGGGGTGAAGGAGTTCGTCCATTCAGGAGACATGCTGAAGGGCTCGGGCTCCTATTACGGTTACAGCACTTACACGTTCGAGGAAGGCGCGATCACCGCGCGTTACACCGGCGCGATCAAGGACGGAAAATCAAACGGCGAATATACGATCCTTTCGGGCACGGGCGCCTATGCGAATGCGACGGGCACAGGAACGATCGAAAGCGCGCCGAACCCGTTCAAGGGGGTCAATCTCCTGAACATCAAACTGGTCGTGAGAACGCCGGGGTCATAGCTGCGCAGCGTCCACGGGACCACGGCAAGGACAGCGACGCCCCACATGAGCGTTGGCCCGGCCAGCGGTCGCATGGCCGCGCCGGGCCCACGCTGCACGGGAAGGTCAGGCGTTGACGATTGGGCTGAATGGTTGGCGAATTCGCATTCTATCTTCGTCATGGCCGGGCATGACGAGTGCAAAGAGTGTCGCAGCGAACCAATCGATCGCCGATTTGATCAATCCGTTACGAAAACTCGTTCCAGCTGACACGCCGCGCGTCGAGGTCGCCGAGCTCGACCGGATCATGGATGTTGCGCACGCTCTGGAAGCCGCTGCGCAGATAGATCAGCGGGTCGACCGTGGTCGCGGCTCGGACGTGCTGGACCTCGCCGATGAAGATCGAATGGGTCTTGGTCTCGAGCTCCTGCGCCAGCACGCAGTCGAACGCCGCGACGGCATCCTCCAGCACCGGGGCGCCGGTGGCGCCGGTGGTCCAGCGCCCAAACGCAAAACGGTCGTCACCGTTGACGCCCTTCTGGCCGGAGAAGGTCAGCGCCAGCAGCGCGTGGTCCTCGTTCAGGAAGTTGATGACGAAATGGCGCTCCTCGCGGATGCGCTGGTGCGCGCTGGCGTTACGGTTAACGCAGACCAGGACCGAGGGCGGATTGTCCGACAGCGAGCAGGCCGAGGTCACGGTCAGGCCGGTGCGCTGCCCGGTCTCCGAGCCGACCGTCACCAGCGCGACGGCGCCCGCGCAATGGCGCATCGCCTGCTTGAAACTCTGTGCGTCGACCGTCATGCCGCAAGCCCTGTTTGAGCATGATCCTGCCCGGAAAACCGCTTTGCACTTCTCCGGATCATGCTTCGGTAAAAAACACTTCGTTCAAGATATGCGAGGCGGGGTGCGAGGCAAGCCCCGCACCCCGCGCAGCTGTCATGCAGCCTTCTCGAACTCGGCGCCGAGATGCTTCAGCCGCGGCATCACCTCGTTCTTGAGCAGCTCCAGCGAGTGCCGCCAGGCTTTCGGCTTGTGCTTGTAGTCGAAGCCGAACACGCACAGGACCCCGAAGCCGCCGACCTCCCGGTAGATCTTCTCGATCTTCTCGGTGACCGTCGCGGGCGAGCCGACGATCCAATTCCGGCGCGCGCAATATTCGACGGTGACGTCGCTGTCAGGCACGTCGGGCGCGTGCTTCAGGTAGTCCTTGAAGCCGAAATGGCCGAGCAGCGGCAGGAAGTACTCGCTCATCATCCGGCCCATCATGTCGCCGGTCGAGAGCTTCCACGCCTCCTCGTCGGTGTCCGCGACGAACACCTCGCGCACCAGCCGCCAGTCCTTGCGGCTCGGCTTGCGGCCGGTCTTGGCCGCGCCGGCCTCGACCGAATCCCAGTGGCTGCCGACATAGGCCGGGTTGAGGTTGAGGCTCATCGGGATGAAGCCGCGCTCGCCGGCCAGCTTCAGCGTGTCGGAGTTCTTCGACAGGCCGGCGACGCCGATCGGCGGATGCGGCGCTTGCTGAGGCTTGATGTGCGGCTTGAGGAAGTCGAACATCGTGTCCGGCTTGCTCACCGTCCAATATTTGCCCTTGTGCGTCCAGGGGGCCGGCTCGGACCACATCTTCAGGATGATCTCGAGCGCCTCGCGGGTCATGTCGCGGTTCTGTCCCGACATGCCGTCGACATTGAACATCGCCCAGTCGCTCGGCAGGCCGGAGGCCGCGACGCCGAAGTTGAGGCGCCCGTTCGAGAGATGATCGAGCATCGCGACGCGGTTCGCAAGTTCGGCGGGATGATGATACGGCAGCAGGAAGCCGCCGGGCCCGATGCGCAGATTCTTGGTCTGCAGCAGCGCCTGCGCCACCAGCAGATCGGGCGACGGGTGCGGCTCCCACGGCGCGGTGTGATGCTCGCCGATCCAGGCTTCCTGGTAGCCGAGTTCGTCAAGCCAGCGCAGCGTCTGCAGGTCCCAGTCGTGGCCCTCCTTCAATCCGCACTCCGGCGGGTGCGAGGGCATGGTGAAGTAGCCAAGCTCCATATGCGTTTCCTTCCTTCGCGTTGGGTTCAGTCATGCAATGCGTCTTGCCGCGCATTCGAAGATGCGTTGAGCAAGCGCTGTGCCAGCGCGGAAATCGCAGGGAAGGGCTGGGAACGGCGGTGTTTTCGGCCAACTATGAGCCATACCTCGAGCTCAGCGACGCCCTTGCCGTCTCAACGTCGCGAGACGGTGTCGCAGCGATGAGACGGCCGCAATGCCGCGATCAGGTTAAGGCGCAGGCCCACCGCGAAGGGACCGGACTCCCTCTCCCGCTTGCGGGGGAGGGTTGGGGTGGGGCTCTCTCCGCGAGAGATATCGTGGAGAGACCCCCCACCCGGACCGCATCTTCGATGCGATCCGACCTCCCCCGCAAGCGGGAGAGGTGAAGCAACATCTAACCCGCCGCGCGGCGCGGCTGGGCGTTGGTATCGGGTTCGGAGGGTGCAGGAAGCTGCATCAGGATGGTCTGGCCCATCGAGGCGATCTCGATGCCCTCCTCCTGGAAGCGCCGTTTCATGCGGCGGTTGAACTCGCGTTGCACCGCCCAGCGGCCGCTATCGGTGCAGCGGATCTGGCCGACGATGGTCACGACCGAGCCGTCGACCTTGTCGACGCCCCA
This sequence comes from Bradyrhizobium sp. BR2003, assembly GCF_009720285.1. NCBI lineage: Bacteria > Pseudomonadati > Pseudomonadota > Alphaproteobacteria > Hyphomicrobiales > Nitrobacteraceae > Bradyrhizobium > Bradyrhizobium sp. BR2003. The sequence continues at coordinate 87,754 of NZ_SMYJ01000045.1, read as the reverse complement.
CAATTCGAGGTCGCCTCGAATGAATGCGCGATACGCCGTCTCCTGGCGCATCTGGGCGACGATGTCCTTCAGCACCTCGCCGGCGCGGTCGGTGTCCTCCTTATAGGACACGTTGACGCTGACCGCGGCATTGCCGGCGCCGCGGCTGGAGTTGGTGATCGTCGTCACCGCGCTGAACGGCACGACGTGCACCGAGCCATCGCCGGCGCGCAGCCGCATGGTGCGGATCGAAACGTTCTCGACCACGCCCGACAGGCCCGACACCGTGACGTTGTCACCGACCTGGACGGTGTTCTCGATCAAGAGGAACAACCCGGTGATGAGATCCTGCACCAGCTTCTGCGAACCGAAGCCGATCGCGATGCCGACGATGCCGGCGCCGGCGAGCAGCGGCGCGACATTGACGCCGATCTCGCTGAGCGCGGTGAGGCCGACCACCGCAACGATCATGCAGAACAGCGCGGTGCGCAGCATCGGCTGGAAGGTGCGCAGGCGCGCGGCGCGGGCGTAATGCCCCTCGCGCGACAGCGTGTCGATCTGCCGGTCCATCAATGCATTGGCGACTTCCCAGATCACGGCCGCGGCCAGCGCGGCGATCCCGATCGTCACAAGCGCCGAGATCAGGCGGCTTCCGATCTGGCCGCCATAGAACCAGACGATGGCGTCGACGCCCCAGACCTCGAGCAGCGCGACGAAGCCAATGAAGGCGATCACTGCCGTGACCACCTTGCGCAGCAGCGGCAGATAGCGGTTGGCGCGGGTCTCGAGCCCCGGGAAGCGCTGGATCAGCTCCGGGCTGATGCGAAAGCCGCGATCGATCAGGCTCAGCACCACCATGGTGACGAGGCGGGTCACCAGGAGCACCGCGATGGTGCCGACGAAATATTGCAGCAGCAGCGAATAGCCGTTGCGGATGTTGAGCGCCCACACCGCCCACAGCGCGAGGTCGAGCGCGATCGCCAGCACATGCCAGAGCGCCGCGAGACGGTTGCGCGTTCGCGCCGCAAGCCCAGTGCGATCGGCCGGCGCGCGGATGACGTCGGCGACCTGGCGGCGGCACTGCAGGATGATGACGACGACGAACAGATGCACCACCAGCATCACGAGCCGGATCAGCGCGGCATAGCCGGCGCGATGCAGCCCGAGCAGCAGCGCGACATTGGCAAAGGCGATACCCGAGACGCCGACGGCGACGATGCGCCGGGCCCAGATCTCGATATAGGCCGCAGTCTCGGCACGGACGCGGAACAGGCCGAACGGCCCTGCCAGCGCGCGCACCGCGCAGATCAAGACGCGCGAGAACACATAGGCGTTGACGACGGCAAGGATCACCAGCCGCGTGGTCGATTGATCGCCGATCTCGGTGCCGAGCAGCGCGGTGGCGATGCCGCCGAACACGACCACCGGCAGCAATTCGAGCAAAAGGCGCCCAAGCACGAAGGGCAGCCGGACCAGCGACTGCCAGGCCCGCGCCAGGCTGAGCCGGCGCCGCTGCAACTCGGGCGCCGGCGTGACGTCGGCAACCGACGACGGCGGATCGACGCTGGCGAGCGTCTGCACCGGCACGCGTGCGGTCTGCGGCAGCCGCGCTTCCAGGAACGCGACCGGCCGCTTGATCAGGCGGAACACCACCCATTCGGCGGCCAGCGCGCAACCGAACACCAGCGCCAGCTTCCAGGCGATATCGATCAAGAGGCCATAGGCGACCGGATCGTTGGCAGTGCGCACGAACCAGTAATAGAACGCCGGGAAATGCGTCAGCGTGCGCGCGACGTCGGCGACCTCGCGCGACATCTCGCCGACCTGCTCGGACACCATCAGCAGCAGCTGTGCGCCGAGGCTGTCGGCGGTGAGCGGGATCGGCGAATGCTGCTCCGGCGCCGGCTCCGCGGCGGCCGCCTGCGGTGAGGCATTGGCGATGGCGCGCAGCGTGTTGATGATCTCGCCGCGCTTCTTGTCGTCCTGCAGCGTCTCGAGCGCACGTTTCGCCTGCTCGGGCGTCAGCGCGTCGCTGGTAACGGGTTGCGGCGGCGCCGGCTTGGCGGCCGGCTGGGCCAGCGCGGGAGAGACGAACAAAGTGAAGACGAGAAGCAGCGCAAGGCGAAGTTTGTGCGACACGAGGGCCTCATAAAATAACTGCGCGACCGCAGACCCTTGGGAGGAATCTGCTCTCGCGCTCGCGCCATGTCGGATACTCCTTTTCGCCCCGATGGTGTGTCGGAAGTTTGCCGCTGTGACGGCCATCTCTTGGCATTTGCCGCAACACAATCGACACAGGCGTTGAGCCGCGTTTACACTTCCAATGCGCGTTCCCGGCCGATCGGCTCGCTACACGTCAGGGGTGAGACGGCAGAATCTTTCGCTTGACGCGCAGGAGCCGCCGTGATGTTCTTATTTTGTTCTTTTGTTCCGAATTGCATTTTCGGGGGTCTCATGCACGACGTGTTTAGCGACGACGGTCCGGTGCGGCTCTTCTTTCATGATGACGACAGGACGCCGCTGGAATTCATGCGTAACCTGTTACGCACGGTATTCGGCAAATCCCGGAAAGAAGCGGTTGCCATCACCGCGCGGATCGAGGCCCAGAACGGATTCGCATGCGGCCCCTATCCCGCGACGGTGGCCAAGGCGCTGCTCGAGTCCGCCCAGCACCTGATTGATAGCAATGGTCATCCATTGCTGATCACGCCCGCAGCCGCAGAAGCGGCGCGGCCGTGCGACCTCTGTGGCGCGCTGGAACCCGTGACCGACGTTTTTCTCATCCGCAGGACAGTCTGCCTGTGCGGCAACTGCCTGATCGCCGCGCGGGCGAGCTCGGAAAAACTGCCGAGCGAAGAGTTCAGATATGCCTTCATGGCGCTCGATTGGCATTTTGCCGGGACGCCACGCAACCAGATCATGACCCGGTCGCGGCAGTTTCCCGGTCACATGCGTGCAGACGTTCAGATCGCGATCGACAGATTGTTCGATGCGCCGATCCATTTCTTCGGCCTTCATGAGCAACACCGCTATGAGACCCTCACGATAGCCGCGCTGATGGAGAACAGCCGCAATGCGCCGCCGATCGCGCCGCCGCAATATTACGATATCGACGTCGGCGAGCCCGAGTCGGTGCAATGCCTGACCAACGGATTGTGGCTGTGCCAGACCGAGGAGCTGCGCTACGCGGTGCTGCTCAGCTACCATCGTGATTATCAGGGCGAGCCGGGCTTGCGGATTGAGCTCGCGGTGCCCGCGGGCGCGGCCGGAAACACCCTGGTGCAGCGGACTTTTGCCGAGCTGGAAGCTGCCGTGCATGCGGCACGGTCCTATCGCGGCAAGATCCTGTCGCTGGAAGATGCCGCGGACTATCGTGGCCGCGCCCGCGGCGTGACCGTGCATCGCCTGCCGACGGTTGCGCGCGATGACGTCATCCTGCCGGAACGGACACTGCGGTTGCTCGACCGCAACGTGCTCGGCTTTGTCGAGAGCCGCGATCTGTTGCGCGGGCTCGGCCAGTCGACCCGCAAGGGCATCCTGCTCTACGGCCCGCCCGGCACCGGCAAGACCCACACCATCCGCTATCTCGCCACCAACCTGCCAAACCACACAACGCTGATCATCACCGCCGAGCAGGTCGGCCTGCTCGGCGCCTATATGAGCCTCGCGCGGCTGCTGCAGCCAACCATGGTCGTGATCGAGGATGTCGATTTGATCGCGCGCGACCGCGAGGAGATGGGCGGACCGTGCGAGGAATCCCTGCTCAACAAGCTGCTCAACGAGATGGACGGCCTGAAGGAGGATTGCGACATCCTGTTCGTGCTAACCACCAATCGGCCGGAAGAGCTGGAAGGCGCGCTGGCCGGCCGGCCCGGCCGCATCGACCAGGCCATCGAGGTGCCGCTGCCCGACGAGACCGGACGCGGCAAGCTGATCCGGCTGTACGGCAAAGGCCTGCCGCTGGAGCAGCCGATCGTCGACGAAGCGGTGCAGCGCACCGCCGGCGTCAGCGCCGCCTTCATCAAGGAGCTGATGCGCCGCGTCGCGCAGGCCAGCATCGCCCGCGCGGGAGGCCAGGATGTCACCGCTGACGACGTCGACGGAGCGCTGAACGAGATGCTGTTCGACGGCGGCCGGCTCAACGTGAAGCTGCTCGGCGGCGCGCAGGGGATGAGTGCTGGGTGATGGCCGATCACTTCGCCGCTGCCGGCAGCAACAGCGCGCGCTCGCCGGCCGCGGCACGCGCGAGTTCGTCCGATGCCCGCGTCAGCACGCCCTCCCAGGCCTGCGGCTTGTCCTGGCGAAACAGCCGCATGGTCGGATACCAGGGCGTGTCGGCGCGGTCGCGCAGCCAGCGCCAGTCGAGCGCGTAAGGACACAGCATCCAGACCGGGCGGCCGAGCGCACCGGCGAGATGCGCCACCGAGGTGTCGACGGCGATGACGAGATCGAGCGCGCAGACGGCCGCCGCGGTGTCGGCGAAATCGCCGAGCATCGGCGCGAGGTCGATGATGTCGGCGGCAAGGCCCCGCATCACCGGAGCATCGTCGGGCCGCGGCTCCTTCTGCAGGCTGTAGAGCTGCACGCCTGATGTGACCAGCCGCGGCAGCACGGCGTCCGCCGGCAGCGAGCGCTGGCGGTCGCCCTTGTGCCTGGGATTGCCGGCCCAGACCACGCCGACCTTCAGCGCAGTCACGCCGGCGAGCGCCTCGCGCCAGCGCGCGAGCTTGCCGGCATCTGCCCGCAGATAGGATATCGCTGCGGGTATGGTCTTAACGGTGGTGCGGAAGATCCGCGGCAGGCTGAGAAGCGGCAGCTGCAGATCGAACGGCGGCAGCGGCTCGCCGCGCGCGAACACCGCGACATCGGGCAGCATCGGCCGCAGCAGCGCGACCAGCGCCGGCTGCACCTGCAGAATGATCCGGCCGCCTTTGCCCGCCAGCATCGGCACATAGCGGACGAAATTGATGGCGTCACCGAGTCCATATTCGGCAAACAGCAGCAGCGTACGTCCAGCGAGCGGCTCGCCCTGCCATTCCTGCTCGTCGAACACGGGATCGCCGTCGCTGAGCATCCTGGTCTTGCGGCGCCACTGATACTCCTCAAAGCCCTCCTGGAACTCGCCGTTCATCAGCAGGAAATGCGCGTGGTTGTAGTGCGCCAGTGGCTGCTCGGGATCGAGCGCGATGGCCTGGCGCGACGCGACGAGCGCCGCATCGATCTCGCCGGCATTGCGCAACGCGACCGCGAGATTCGCGTGGCCCTTGGTATAGAGCGGCTCGAGCTCGATGGCGCGCCGATGCGCGGCGACCGCGGCCTCGACCAGGTTCTGCGCCTCGAAGATGATCCCGAGATTGGTGTGCGCGGCGGCGTAGTCCGGCTTCAGCGCCAGCGCGAGCTCGGCGCAGGCGATGGCGTCGTCGACCTGTCCGAGCTCGAACAGGCAGGCGCCGAGATTGTTGAGGATGACGTGATCGGACGGGTCGCGGGCCGAGACTTGCCGATAGAAGCGGATAGCCTCCTCGCGTTCGCCCGCCTCGTGCAGCACCATGGCCAGCAGGCGCTGCGGCGCGATGTTGTCGGGATCGAGCGCGATCGCACGGCGGTAGTGCAGGATCGCATCCTCCAGCAGGCCCTGGCGATAGAGCGCCACGCCAAGGCCGCAGTGCAGCCCGGCATTGTCGCGATCCGCGGCAAGTCCGCGGCGATAGGCCGTGGCGGCCGCTTCGTGCCTTTTCTGATCGGTCAACACATTGCCGAGGTTGAGCCAGACGCCCCGATAGACCGGGTCGCGCGCGATCACCTCGCGATAGGCCTGTTCCGCCTCGACCGGCCGCTGCTGCCCGGCCAGCGCGACGGCGAGGTTGAACCGCGCCCGCGTCAGGCCGCCATCGAGCGCAATCGCGCGCCGGAACGCGACCTCGGCTTCGTCGAAGCGCGACAGATCGCATAGCGCAACGCCGAGCTTGATGTGCAGGCCGGCATCGTCCGGCCGTAGCATGACGCCGCGCCGAAACGCCGCCGCCGCGCCTTCGTGCTCGCCCTTCACGGCGAGCGCGTCGCCGAGTGTGGCGAACGCCGGTGCATGATCCGGATCGAGGTTGAAGACCCGGTTCAGCAGCAGCGCGCCTTCCGCGGCACGATCGGTCACGAAGGCGATGACGGCGGACAGATGCAGCGCCAGAACGTGGTCGGGATCGGCGGTGAGGATGTCGCCGCACAGCGTGCCGGCCTCCGCCGCGCGGCCCGCGCCGTAATGCGCCACCGCATCCCGCAACATCCGATCGACCGCCACACTGCCCACGATACCGCCCCTGCCAAAGACCCCGATGCGGATTAAACGGGCGGCGCAGCGAAATCCGGCACGCGAAGTTGGCGCGGCAACCGCATCGCCCCCTTGACGGCCGCCGGATCATGTAACATATCAAGTTACATGATCCGCGATAGCCGTCTGTCCAGCGTCCTGCATGGTCTGCTCCACATGATCGGGGCCGGCGAGCCGGTCACGTCGGAGCAACTTGCACAGGCGATGGCCACCAACCCGGTGGTGGTGCGCCGCGTGATGGCGGGGCTGCGCGAGCAGGGTTTGGTACATTCGGAGAAGGGCCATGGCGGCGGCTGGACGCTGGCGCGCGATCCCGCCGACATCACGCTTGGCGACATCTACCGCGCGGTCGGCGCGCCCACGATCGTCGCGATGGGCCATCGCTCGGAAAATCCCGGCTGCCTGGTCGAACAGGCCGTCAACGACGCGCTCGGAGACACGTTTCGCGAGGTCGAGGCGCTGTTCCTGAAGCGGCTCGGCGCCGTGACGCTCGATGCGCTCGCGAGGGATTTCAAGCGCCGGCTCGCCAAACACAAGCAAAGCCTCGAGGACCAGATTCATGCAGTCAAGTAAGCAGGCGAAGCCTCTGCCGTACAACGATCCCGCGCACTGGGACAAAATGGTTGCCGCCTATGAGGCGCAGTCGCAGCCGTTCACGACATTGTTCGCCGACGCCGCGGTTGCAACGCTGCCGATCGGCCCCGCATCGAAGGTGCTCGACGTCGCCACCGGCACGGGCGCCGCTGCGCTCGCCGCCGCCCGCACCGGCGCCGAGGTCACCGCGATCGACTTCTCCGCCGGCATGGTGGCGCGGGTCCGCGCGCATGGTGCGGCGAATATCGAAGCGCGGCAGATGGACGGCCAGGCACTGGATCTGCCGGATGCCGCCTTCGATGCGGCAGTGTCGGTGTTCGGCGTGATGCTGTTTCCGGACTGGCGCGCCGGCCTCTGCGAGATGGCGCGGGTGACGCGATCAGGCGGATCGGCGGCGATTGCGGTCTGGAAAAGCGCCGATGGCGCCGCCGTGCATCTCTTGCTCTCGCAGATCATCCGGCGGCTCTATCCCGACAACGTCACGCCGATGCCCTGCACGGGCCTCGCCGAGCTCGCCGATCCCGGCCGCCTCGCCGCTGCGCTCGTCGCCGCCGGCTTCTCCGATCCGGCGATTGCCGAGATCACCCACGACTTCAAGCTCAATGTCGCCAATCCCGGCGACATCGACAGATTGTTCGAGTTCATGCCGCACTGGAGCGGGCTCGATGCCGATCAGAGCGCCGCAGTCGCGCGCGCATTCCGGAGCGAGATCGAGCGGGGGCGAGTCGGCGACAGCTTCGCGATTCCGTCGACCGCGCTGATCGCGACGGCCCGGCGGGCTTGACCGCAGCTGGCGTGATCCGACTACGTATGCGGTCTCCTGCCGGCGCTAGCGCTTGTCGTCGTCCGGCTTTTCTTCATCGCTCGGCGGCTGCAGGCCGGGGCTGTTGGCCCAGCGATCAAGCTCCTCGATCACTCGCCTGTGGCTCGGCCGTAACGGCTCCGCACCACCGGGCTCTTGCGACAATTTTCGGGGCAGCTTGACCTGATCTGGCATGGCTAGGCTCCAGAGCTGGGGGCTGTACGCAGTGGCATTCGCAGCGATTGCTACGCGCGCGACTTGAGGAGATCGCGGATCTCGGTGAGCAGCTCCTGATCTTTGGTCGGCTTCGGCGGCTCGGCCGGCGCCGCGGGCGCTTCGCGCTTGAGCTGGTTCATCAGGCGGACCACGATGAACAGCACGAAGGCGACGATCAGGAAGTTGAGCGTCAGGGTCAGGAAGTTGCCCCAGGCCAGCACCGCACCCTGCTTCTTGGCATCGGCAAGGTTGGTCGCCGTCACCGACTTCGACAGCGCAGTGAAATAGTTCGAGAAGTCGAGCCCGCCGCTGACGGCGCCGATGATCGGCATGATGATATCGGCCACCATCGACGAGACGATCGCGCCGAATGCCGCGCCGATGATCACGCCGACGGCGAGATCGACGACGTTGCCTTTCATGGCGAACTCCCTGAATTCCTTCAGCATGTGATCTCCTGTTTTCCAACTGAATGCGATGGCACGGCGCGGCGACTGGATCGCCGGCCGCTACAAGGGGACGAAAGACTATTTGCGATTGGCCGGCTTCGCGGGCGCGGCGACCGGCCGCGCGGGCGCGGCCTGCTCCCACGGCGCCGGCAGGATGACCCGCGCCGGCGGCGGGTTCTGCGCGGCGCGCTGCACATTCGTATTTTCCGGCCGCGGCTCGTCACCGGAATTATCCGCGCGGGCGTTGGCAACATGGAAGCCGAGCGCCAGCGCGACGAATCCAATTCCCGCAGCAAGCGCAGCGCCCAACCGCAGCATGGCAGGCCGCTGCCGGTTCATGATGGCAGGATGAGATGAGATCATCGCAGCTGCTCCTCACGCAATACACATCGATCGGAGCCGTGCGGGACGCGAGCGCCGCGCACGGCTGGAGGCAAGACGTCAAGTCTTGATGTCGTCCGGCAGCTTGCCGCCATTGGCGGCGAGCTTGGCCATCACCTGCTGATGCAGCCAGACATTCATGGTGGCGGTGTTGCTGGTGTCGCCGGTGTAGTGCAGCTCCTTCGCGAGCTCCTTGCGCGCCGCAAGGCTGCTGTCGAGACGGAGCGCCTTCATCAGGTCGACGATCGAGCTGCGCCAGTCGAGCTTCTCGCCGGTCGCAGCGGCCGCCTTGTCGACGATCGCGGCGACGTCGACGGTTTGTGCCGCCGGGGTGCCGGACGCAGCGGATGCAGAAGTCGACGCCGATGGCGCTGCGCCGGGCGCTGCCGCCGTCGTGCTCTCAGCGGTCTTGGCCTGGGCGCCGTGGCCGAAGATTGCACCCATGATGCTTCCAAAAATGCTCACGATCTCTCGCTCCATGCGCCCGAGACACCGTTCGTCCCGTGGCTGTTTCCAGTGACGGGGCGGACGATAGGCAGGCCTTTGGCCGAGCGGAAGATGACCATCGTCACTATCGGAGTGTGGGACGGCGTGGTGCTGTTGGCGGGGAAAGCGTGCGGGCCTTTTGCGGCCGCGCGCGAGCCATTCATCGTACGCCCCACGTGCGATGAAGTCAGCCGTCCCGGCCCGATTCGCCAGCCCCGAGAAGTCGGGACGGCTGACACAGACGTGTGTGCGTTGTCGCTAACTAGAGCTGGCGGCGGCGGATCATCTGGGCGAGTTCGGCAAAGCTCTCGGCAATGCCGACGCCGGTCTTGGCGCTGACCGATTTGACGCTCGACCTGGCGAGCTCGGCAATCGCGCCCGCGCTGCCCGCGGCTTCCGGCAGATCGATCTTGTTCAGCAGCGCCCGGTAGGGTCGGCCGGGGAAGCGCTCCTCGAAGCCGCGGACCAATTCGACCATGCGGGTCACCGTCTGCGGCCGCGTGACGTCGGACACGATGATGGCGGCGGATGCGCCGGTGACATAGACGGTGTCGAAGATCTGCGTGCCGAAATCGCCGTCGGTGTCCCACAGCACAAGGCGCATCGGATCGCTGCCATCCGCCGGCACCACGTCGTGGCTCAGGATCTCGACGCCCAGCGTCGATTTGTACTGGCCCTCGAACCGGTTGTAGATCAGCCGATAGAGGATCGACGTCTTGCCGACCCCCATATCGCCGAGCAGCATGACTTTTGCGGTGAGCATCAGCGGGCCACTTCGCCTCGATAGACCGTCTCGAACGCTACGCGGCGATTGCCGCCGACGGTGGCGTCGACCCGGTCGGTGATCGGCATCGTCGCCGCGCGCGAAACCAAAATCAGCCGCGACGGATCGACCCCCAGCGCGGTTAGCCTGCGCTGGACCTGCTCGGCCCGCTTGCGCGCCAGCGTCCGGTTGGTGCCCTCCGTGCCGCTCTGATCGGCATAGCCGACGATGCGCAGCCTGAGATCGTTGTGCGCCATTAGTCCGGCGAGCTCGCGCAGCTGCTGCTCGGCCTGGTCGTTGTCGAGAACTTCGTCCGAATTGTTCGCGAAGAAGATCGCGGTCGTGGCGATGAAGCGGTCGAGCCGCGCCGTCGGGCCATCGACGACGGCTTGCAGCTTCGCGTATTGCTCGCCCAGCTTGGCGTACTGCTCGCCGAGCTTGTCATATTGCTCGCTCAGGGCGGCATATTTCTGGTCGCCCGACTTCGCTTGCGCACCGATCGCCTCGCGCATCTGGTCGAGGCTCGCCTGCAGGCGCGTCAGGCTCTGCTGCAGGCCCGCGATGCCGGCCTGCGATGCCGCGATTTGCTCCGGTGCGGACACCAGACCGATGCGGTTGACGATCTTGTACGGTGCCGCGGCCGCGGCGAGCGCATCGATCAACGGCGCGGTCTCCAGCTGGCTCGGTTCGATGCCTGAAACGGCCACGCTTCGGCCGCCGTGATCGAAGTCAAGCCGCAGCGGGAACGAGGCCAGCAATGGCTGCTTTGTGGCGAGCTGTTCCAGCGCCGCATGGGTCCGCCGCTCCACAAGACCGCGCGTCACCGACGTCGCGGCAAGCCAGAGCAACAGCGCGGCCACTGCCGCGAGCAAGGCGAACAGGATCACCTTGCCGCGCCGGCTCGCGATCCTGGGCGGCGTATCGTCGGTCTCGATCGCGGCTGCCAGCGACGCCAGCATCGGACCGTCGCAATCCGCGCCACGGTCGATGCGCTCGATCGCATCGAAGAACAGTGAGTTGATCCTGGCATTGTCGGCGGGCCGCAACGGCCCCAGGCACTCCGCCGCCAGGATGAAGCGCGGCGAGGCGCGCAGCGCGAGCTGCCGTCCGCCGAAATCGAGCGTCTGCAGATTGCCTTCGCCGGCCAGCGCCTGCACCGAGAACTCCAGGATCGCCGCGACCATCGCGCTGAGCAGGTCGGCGCGTTCGTCGGCGGTCGCATCGCGCTTCCAGTCCGCGATCAGGCGGCCATTGCCGCGTTCGATGATCAGGAGCCGGTTGATCTGTGGCGGCTGATCTGCGAGCACGAATTCGCTGATCGGGCGTCCCGTCACCAGCGACTTGACGCGGCCGACCCACAATTGCGCCGAGGTCAACGCATTGATGCGCTGCTCGAGCGAGGCAACCAGCTCCCTGAACGAATTCGCCACAGCGGCGCTGACCAGCCGGCCGACGATCGGATAGAGCGCCTCGATCATCTGCTCGCGCGAATTCTTGATCTCGCTGCGGATCGCCGAGACCACGACCGGCGCAATCGCGCTGGCGAGCTCGCGCGGCCGGTTGACCTCGGCGCGCTCCAGCGCCTCGACCAGGATGCCTGCGGTTGCCGTCTCCAGGCGGTCGGCGTTGCCGACGTAGCGCTGCAGCGAGTCGAGGTCGGCCTCCAGCGACGTCAGACGCGTCGCCTCGGGCTGAAACAGCAATGTCTTGAGCTGCTCGATCTCGCGGTTCTGGCCGGCAGCAGCTGCCATGCTATTTGCCCGTGCGGCCGGATCCCAATCCGCTGATGACCGAGCCGAGCTGGGTGATCGCCGCGCCGACATCCTTCAGCGAGTCGAGCCGCTTCTGCTCGGTATCACGCTCGAGGTCGGAGAGCCGCGCAGACAGCGCGGTGAGCTCGTTGGTGAAGTCCGCCTGCATCTGCTTGAGCGATGCCTGCATCTCCTCGCGCAGGCCCGAGAGGTTGGTCTCGAGCGAGCGTTGCGCGCCGCCGAACAGCAGGTCGCGAACCTGATCGATCGCCGCCATGCCGTGCGCTGCCGGATCCACGCCGTTGCCGGCCGCCGGAGCGTCCGCCGGTCCGTCCGTACCTTTGGTCTGGCGCTCGATACCCTTCATGGTCATTTCCCGCTTACTCATAGCTGCGCAATCCGGACCTGCGGTGTCAAAAAGCAAATCCGAAACAACCCTATAGCCAATTTTGCGGGCGCGGCCCAGAGAAAGGCGAGCAATCTCAGCCGGATCAACCGCGTGGTGTGCGATCGCGGCTAATTATTTCTAGTAAGTTATTGCCTTTATTGCGAGTTCTGTACGGTTCTTGACCTGGCATTTTTCCAGAATCGTGCTGACATAGTTCTTCACGGTTCCTTCCGCCAAATGCAGCTGCTCGCCGATCTCGGTGTTGCTCTTGCCCTCGACGATCAGCGTAAGAATTTCATTCTCCCGCGCCGTCAGCCCGTCACGAACCGGCAGCTTCGCCGAGACGCGCGGGCCGCGCAGCCGCTTGAACTCGTCGAGGATGCGCGCGGCGACGCTGGGCGAAAGCCCGGACTGGCCGTTGATCACCGCGCGGATCGTCGAGGCGATCTCCTCCATCCTGGCGTCCTTCAGGAGATACGCCTTGGCGCCTGCGCTCACCGCCTCGAAGATCAGATCGTTGGTCTCGAACGTCGTCAGCACCACGATATGGGTCTGCGGCAATTCGCGGAGAATCCGCTGGGTCGCGGCGATGCCGTCGACCCGCGGCATCTGCAAATCCATCAGGATGACATCCGGCCGATAGCGCCGCGCGAATTCGATGGCCTGCTCGCCATCGGCCGCGCCGGGAAGGATCTCGAAATCGTCGTTCTGCTGGGCAAGCAGCGTGGCGATACCTTCCCTGATCAGGGTCTGATCCTCGGCGATCAGCACCCGTATCTTCTCGATTCTGCTCACGGGCTTTCCGTCATCCTCTCGAAAACGCGTTGAATGCGCGGCAACGAATTCAATCGGCCAGCACGCCGGCAGACGCTGCCGGCGGCACCGCCACGGGGAGCGAGATCCGGACCAGCGTTCCTTGCCCGGGCGCGCTCTCCACCGCGCAGCTTCCGCCGACAAGTTCAGCAAATTCGGCCATTCCAATCAATCCGAAATGTCCTGGAGTCGGGACCGCGGGATCGAAGCCGCGGCCATCGTCGCGGATCTCGACAATCAGCTTGCGGCCGACCGCGGCCGGTTCGTCGAAGGCGTGAAAGGAGACGCGGCGCGCCTGCGCATGCGTCTGAACGTTGCGCAGCGCCTCGCTGAGAATGCGCTGAACCGTCAGGCCGCAGTCGCGCAAGCCGGGGCGCGCCGCTTCGTCGATCTGGATCGACACCCTGACGCCGCTGCGTGCGGCGAAGTCGCTGAGCAGCCCCTCGACATCGGGATCAAGCTTCAGATCGTCGGGCGTGCGCAGGCGATCGATGGCTTCGCGGGCGCGCGAAAGGCCGCTCGCGGCCGCATCTTCAGCGGTCGCCAGGCTGTCCGCCACACGGGCGGGATCGGCCGACAGATAATGCCGGATCAGCCGAATCTGGGTCAGCAGCGCGACGATCGAGTGCACCAGCGTATCGTGCAGATCGCGCGCCAGCCGAAGCCGCGTCCGCGCCAGCGAGGCAAAGCGCACCTCAGCGCTCGCCGCCTCGAGCTGCTGCTCCATCAGGCGCCGGGCGCGGCGCTCGCTGCCGAGCAGCGTTTCGACCTGACGGCCGGCAAAATCCGGCATGGCGATGACGAAGTAATGCGACTGCGCACCGTTCCACAGCACGACCGCCGTCATCGGCTGCGTGATGTCAGGCGACGCGCCACGCACACCGGCCAACGCAATCATGTCCCGCTGGCCTTGGGCAAGCGCCGCCAACTCGGCCTCCATGCCGACCAGCAACACACACTCGCAGCAATCGACGCCGGTTGCGGGAAGCCATTCGACCAGCCGGCCGATCTTCCGCTGCATGCTTCGATCGGCGCCGATGACGGCGAGACCGATGACGTCGGCTTCTGCGGCCGCAAGCAAATCCGCGCTCAGATCGATCATGCGTTGCCCATCAGCTCAGCGAGCAGCCCACTCTGGCGTAAGCCGGCAGCGGTCGCAAACGAATATGACTTTCGTCACAACCGGTCCTGACCTTCGTCAGATGCCGCCGCTGCTCGAAATGCGGTTCTGTCTCACGAATGAGCAACAGCGCAAGCCATGATGTGCCACATGCCGGCGTCCATGGCGATGCCGGCCGGGCGCCGGGCCTCGCGGAAGGTCGCGCCAGTCGGCCGGAATGTGAGCTGACAATGAAGGGCGCACCACGGAAACCGTCGGGCATCGAGCTGCGCATGCTGGCGGAAGCAAGCAAACCCGCGCGGCGCCGGCGCCTGAGCGCAACCCAGAAGATGGCGTTGCAGGAAGCGCTCGCCGGCCGCCTGCAGCTCTATCCGCGCGGATATGCCGCGAGCAAGACCGGACCGTTCCACTCCCGACGTGCCATTCTCGGATTGGTACGCGCCGGCTTGATGAGCCTCAGCGCCACGGCGCGCTATGCGGCCGTAACCAGGCGCGCGCGCGAGATGTACGAGGCCGCGGCAAGCAGCGACGCTGCGCCCGAGTGAGCGCGCGCCATTGCGCTGAGGCGCTCGAAGCCCCTGCCGTCCATTTCATTTTCTCCGCTGAGCCTCGGCCCGGCGTCACACGCACGCGGATGCACTCGCGTGCCGCGCCGATGCCGGCCGCGAGCAGCGTCGGACCAGCTGGCCGGCTGCAGCAGGACACACGTATGCAGATAAACTGCGAAGATAATCTTTACAGTTTACCTTCATATGTGCTATCCGGTCCGGCATGAGCAATGCACCGGCCCGACCCGGCTCGGCGCGCACATCCGCGCTGGCCGAAGATCTTCGCCTGTTGATTGGAACGCTGAAGCGGCGGCTTCGCGAGCAGGGGCAGCGCGAGGATCTGCCGCCTTCCCAGGTCGCGGTGCTGCTTCGCCTCGAAAAAGACGGCCCCGCGACCGTGTCCAGCCTGGCGCGATCGGAGGGCATGCGTCCGCAGTCGATGAGTTCGGCGATATCGGCGCTCGAGGCTGCGGGCCTGGTCCGCGGCGCGCCGGATCCGGACGACGGCCGGCAGACCATCATGTCGCTCACCGACAGCTGCCGCGAGCGGCTGCGCAGCGGCCGCGCCGCGCGGCAGGACTGGCTATCGCGCACCATCGCCGCGCGGCTGTCGGCGCGGGAGCAGGACGAGCTCGCCGCCGCCGTCGGCTTGCTGAAGCGGCTGGTCGAGGATTGAGGCCGGCTGCGCCGCGACAGCTTGCGAGAAAGGTAACGACCATGGCCCTGACGACGCTCGATCCGATCACCGCATTGATCGTCATCGATCTACAAAGCGGCCTCATGGGCTGGCCCTTCGCCCATCCGATCGGCGACATCGTGGCTCGTGCCGCCGCGCTTGGCGCTGCGTTCCGGCGCCGCGGGCTGCCGGTCGCACTGGTCAATGTCGACGGCAGCTCGCCTGGACGAACCGAGCAGGCGGCGCGCCAAGGACATCCATCTGGAAATCCATTTGGCGGCCCGCTTCCCGACGGATGGACCGATCTCATTCCGGAGCTCGACCGACAGCCCAGCGACATCGCGGTGACCAAGCGAACGCGAGGCGCATTTGCCAGCACCGACCTCGAAAGCCTGCTGAGAGCTCGCGGCGTCACGCAAGTCGTGATCGCCGGCGTCGCTACCGCCGGCGGCGTCGAATCGACGGCAAGACAGGCCTATGAAGCGGGCTTCAACGTCACGCTCGCGATCGACGCCATGACCGACGCGCGGCCGAATGCGCATGCCTACAGCATCGACCACGTGTTCCCGCGGCTCGGCGAAACCGGCTCGACGCAGGCGATCATCGATCTGCTTGAAAGGACCAACGCGCATGAACTGGCTTGATCTCGTCGCCTATTTCTTCGGCGGCGCCTTCCTCACCAATGCGATCCCGCACGTCGTCGCCGGCATGATGGGCGAAGCGTTCCAGAGCCCGTTCGCCAAGCCGCCCGGCGAAGGCCTTTCCTCATCGACCGTCAACATCGTGTGGGGCTTCTTCAACCTCGCGGTCGGATATCTCCTCGTCTGCCGCGTCGGCGACTTCGGCTTGCGAACCACCAGCGATGTCGCCGCGCTCGGTCTCGGCGGTCTGCTGATCGGCCTGTTCCTCGCGCGGCGGTTCGGGCGGTTTCACGGCGGGAATGAACCTCAGAGAACATGAGACGCGTATTTCGATCGCTCGCGAGCTTCAACTACCGGGTCTGGACGGCCGGCGCGCTGGTGTCCAACATCGGCACCTGGATGCAGCGCGCAGCGCAGGACTGGCTCGTTCTCACCCAGCTGACAAATCACAGCGCGTCCGCGGTCGGCATCGTGATGGCGCTGCAATTCGGGCCACAACTATTATTGATGCCGTGGACCGGCTTTGCCGCCGATCATTTCAACCAACGCAAGCTATTGATGGCGACTCAGGCGACGATGGGCGCGCTTGCACTCATCCTCGGCATTCTCACCGTCACCGGGCTGGTGCAGCTCTGGCACGTCTACACCTTCGCGTTCCTGTTCGGCTGCGCGGCAGCGCTCGATGCCCCGGTGCGGCAGACCTTCGTCGCCGAGCTGGTCAGCGATACCAATTTGTCGAATGCGATCGCACTGAATTCGACCTCGTTCAACGCCGCGCGCATGATCGGCCCGGCCGTCGCTGGCCTCATCATCGCCTCCGTCGGCACCGGCTGGGCATTCCTGTTCAACGGCGCATCGTTCCTGGCGGTGCTGACGTCGCTGACCCTGCTGCGCACCTCCGAGCTGCGCCCGAACGCGCGCGCCCATCGCACCAAGGGCAGCGTGATGCAGGGCTTTCATTATGTGTGGTCCCGGCCCGATCTCAGGGCGACGCTGATCATGCTGTTCCTGATCGGGACCTTCGGACTGAACTTTCCGATCTTCATCTCGACCATGGCGGTTGGCGTGTTCCACACCGATGCGCGCGGCTTCGGCCTGCTGTCGTCGATGATGGCGCTCGGAACGATGTCGGGCGCGCTGCTGGCCGCGAGCCGCGAGGAGCCGCGCTTCGGCTCGTTGATGCTGGGCGCCGCGATCTTCGGGCTGGGCTGCACGCTCGCCGCATTGGCGCCGAGCTATTGGCTGTTTGCGGCGGCACTGGTCGTGATCGGCGTCGCTGCGCTGACCGTCACCAACACCTCGAACGCGCTGATGCAGCTCTCGACCGAGCCCGCGATGCGCGGACGGGTGATGGCGCTGCGGCTCGGCGTGGCGCTCGGCGGTACGCCGATCGGCGCACCGATCGTCGGCTGGGTCGCCGATCACCTCGGCCCGCGCTGGGCACTCGGCGTCGGCGCCGCCGCCGGCTTTGCCGCGGCGATCGTTGCCCTCGGCATGCTGTCCCGACCAGGCGGCGAAGCCGAGCGCCGCAGCCAGGAGGCGCGAAGGAGCTAGGTCAACCTGCCGCAGCAGCGTTGATCGGGGCTGCCACCGACCAGCGCTCCTACTCTGCGTTTGGACGCGTGTCCGTCACGCGAACCAAAAGCGCTAGTACGCGTAGGACGGCTTGCCCGGCTGCACGGTCAGCCGAAAGGCGACATCGGTCGAACCATCCATCAGCTCGATGATGTGGTCGCACACCAGGCAGCGAAACTCACCCGCGACGCCGCCCTTCGACGTCAATTCGATCCGGCGATAGCCGGCCTGGCAGTGTGGGCAGGTCACGTCAGATTTTCGCATCGAATCAGCAAGCCGTTGCGCTCTTGAGCTTCCCACACGCCCATCATCGGAATGTGACGGCCGTCTAACCGGCATGCCGGTCGACCAGAGCACCGGGAATTTTTGCTGTGCTTTCAGCGCAAAAAGTTCCCGACGATGGCCGGAACGGCGCCGAGCCCAAGCTTGGCAACGCGGCGGGCCAAAAAAAAACGAGCGAGCGCTCTCTCAGAAAATTTCATCATCCCCCTTTTCCGAGCGCCATTTCGTGGGCTAGGAATTAGGCAAGGGCGTAAAGCCCAGCCCGGACCAGCAACAAAATGAAATGGTCCGGGAGCATAGCCAGGGAGGCAACGTGGGTCTCGCGCGTCAGCGACCGGGGACGGCGAATGCGTTCGCGATGGACGTGCTTTGCGCACGCATCCTCGAACGTCATCGCGATTCCATCCGGGTCCAGAAAACCCATCTCGCCGTTCCGAATCTCACGCGCATCATCGGCGCCACGCTCACGCTTTCCAACAAGCACGGCTTTCACGCCACCACGCTACGCCAGCTCGCGGAGGCCTCGGGCCTCAGCATGGGCGGCCTTTATACGTACTTCGACAGCAAGCCGACGCTGCTGTCGATGATTCTCGGCGAGGTCGCCGAGACGGTGGCGGAGGTCCTCAACTCGCCGCCCGCCGACGTGAAGCAGGATGCGCGCAAGCATCTGCACTGGATCATCGCGACCCATGTCCGGATGAGCGAGGCGATGCAGCCCTGGTTCGTGTTCTGCTTCATGGAGGCGAAGTCGTTTCCGCCGGCAGAACGCCAGCGCGCCATCGAGATGGAGGTGATGACCGAGAAGATCATCGCCGGCGTCCTCAAACAGGGCGTCGCCGGCGGCGTCTTCGCGATCGACCAGGTCACGCTGACGGCATCGCTGATCAAGCCGCTGCTGCAGGACTGGTACGTCAAGCGTGCGAAGTACCGCAGACGCGGCACTTCGATCGAGGCCTACATCAACTCCGTCGGCGCGTTCGTGGACGCCGCGGTCGCCGGCAGGCCGCGGCCCGGCCGCGCCGCGACCGGCTCCCGCACGAGAGCCAGACCGACGGCGCACCCGTAGAAGCAGGAAGGACCAGGCAATGAAGCGATTGCGATTCAATCAACAGGAGATCGTCTTCGCCGTCTTTGCCGTGCTGTTCCTGGCGTTCTCGATTTTCCTGCGCGGCTTCCTGACGCCGGAGAACATGCTGACGCTGCTGCAGAACGTCGCGGTGCTCGGCATCCTCGGGCTGGCGATGGCGATCGTCGTGATCGGGCGCGGCATCGACATCTCGCTGATCGCAGCCCTCGCGGTGCCGCCGGGGCTCGTGCTGCAGATGGTGCAGAACGGCCACTCGCTGCCGACCGCGCTGGTGACGGCCGTGCTGCTCACGATCGCCTTCGGCGTGGTCAATGGCTGGCTGATCGCCTATGCCGAGGTCCCTTCGCTGTTTGCGACGCTGGCGACCGGCCTGCTGCTCGCCGGCCTCGGGCAGGCCGCGCTGTTTCAGCTCGACGTCGTGCAGTGGAGCGACGGCATGAAGGGCTTCGAGCGGCTCGGACAGGGCACCATATCAGGCATCCCGACCTCGATCGTAATGTTCGCGATCGCCTGCGTCGTGGTCGCGTTCCTGCTGCGCCAGACGCGCTGGGGCGCCTATATCTACGCGATCGGCGATAATCCCTACGCGGCCCGCGTCACCGGCATCCCGTCGCGCCCGATCATCGTGCTGCAATATGTCGTCGCGGCGCTGATCGGCTGCTTCGCGGGCCTGGTGATGGCGGCATCGGTCAATTCGATGCCGACCCGCATCTTCAATTCGACCTTGATCTACGACGTCATCCTCGTCGTCGTGCTCGGCGGCATCGGCCTGTCGGGCGGCCGCGGCGGCGTGCTCAACGTCATCATCGGAACGCTGCTGATCGGCACCATGCTGAACGGCATGACCATCATGGACATCTCCTACGCCGGACAAAACCTCGTCAAGGGTGTCGTCCTGCTGCTCGCCGTCATCACGGATTCGTTCCTGAATCCGCGCAACGAAGAAACGGCACAGCAGGGCGACATCTGAACCAGGCCACAAGAACATTCAATCACGACCAAGGAGGAAGCAATGCAATACGCTGTCAGGACTGCAAAGGTGATCGCCGCGGCGCTCGGGCTTGCAGCCATCGCCGCCCCGGCTCTGGCCCAGCAGGGCCTGGACGAGCCGTTCCAGAAGCCGTTCAGGGAAGCCCTCGCCGGCAAGACGGTGGCCTACGTTCCGGTCGCCATGAACTTCGACCTCACCGAAGGCTGGTACGCCGGCATGAAGAAGGAGCTCGAGCCCTTCGGCGTGAAGTTCGAGATCCGCGATCCCAACTGGAACACCAACGCCGGCGCGCAGGCAGTGACCTCGCTGATCTCGGAGAAGCCGGCCGTGATGGTGATCCACAATCCGGACGTGCAGACCTACGCCAAGTTGCTGCAACGCGCCGAGAACGAAGGCATCTACGTCATCCAGATCAACATGGGGTCGGCCTATCGCTCTTCGGCCTTTGTCGGCGCCAACTGGATCGAGATCGGCGAGCGGGACACCGAGGCGGTGGTGAAGGCCTGCCAGGGCAAGTCGAACAAGATCGCCATCGTGCAGGGCGCGCTCTCGGCGGCCGCCAGCGCCTACACGCTCAAGGGCGTCGAGAACGTGCTTGCCAAGCATCCGGAGATCAAGGTGGTCTCGAGCCAGGCGGCCGACTGGGACGCCGCGAAGGCCAAGGCGATCACCCAGACCGTGCTGAAGCAGAATCCTGATCTTTGCGGCATCGTCGGCTTCTGGGACGGCATGGACATCGGCACCGCTGCTGCGGTGAAGGAAGCCGGGCTGACCGGCAAGGTCTTCGTCGCGACCTCCGGCGGCGGCGAGCGCAAGGGCGCCTGCGAGCTGGTGAAGTCCGGCGCGTTCGATCTCAACATGAGCTACGACGTGCCGACCCAGGCCGCGCAGATGGCCGGCACGATCAAATGGCTGCTGTCGTCGGGCGCCAAGGCCGGCTCGATCAAGGGTTCGGAGTACACGACGCTGATCCCGATCACCAAGGAGAACGCGGACAGCCAGACCGCGTGCTGGAATCTCAGTGACCTGAAGAAATAGTCCGGCCATTCCCGCTCGACGTCCCGGGCGATCTCACCCCGGGACGTCGATCTTCCCACATCGAACGCCTTGCTGGAATGCCGATGCGCGACACCCTGACGAGCCTGCGTTACCGCTATTGGCCGGATCATCTCCTCGGCGAGATCCTGTCCAAGCGTTGGACCGAGACCGCAATTCCGGTGATCCTGCTCTTGATTGTCGGCTTCGCGCTCAGCCGGTCCATCGATCACTTCCTGTCGCCGTCGAGCCTCGCCGACACCGCGCGGCAGGCCGGCGAGATCGGCTTCATCGGCCTCGGCATGGCGCTGGTCGTCATCGTCGGCGGCATCGATCTGTCGGTCGGCTCGATCTTCGCGCTGACGGATTTCTGCGCGCTCTACCTGCTCGACGTGCTGAACTGGCCGGTTCCCGCGGTGGTGGTCGCCACCCTCGTCTGCGGCGCACTGCTCGGCGCCGTCAACGGCGTGCTGATCGGATATCTGCGGCTACGCGCCTTCATCACCACGCTGATCACCTTGATCATCTACCGCTCGGCGTTCGATCTCTTGATCCAGCGCTACTCCAATTCGATCGCCGCGGCCTTTCCCGACATCCCGTCCTGGAATTTCATCGGCGGCGGCGACGTGTTCGGCATTCCGAGCGTCGCCTTGGTCTACATCGCGATCGCGATCTTCGGCCATATCTTCATGACGCGGCTGCGCCCGGGCTGGCACATCACCGCGATCGGCGGCTCGCGCCGTTCGGCCTACAATTCCGGCATTCCGGTCCGCCGCACCATCGCGCTCTGCTATGTCGCAAGCGGCGTGCTGACCAGCATCGCCGCGCTGTTCTTCGCGGCTCGGCTCGGCACTGTCGGCGGCGACATCGGCGTCGGCCTCGAGGTGATCGTGCTGACCGCGACCGTGCTGGGCGGCATCACGCTCGGCGGCGGCAAGGGCTCGGTCGCCAAATCGCTGGTCGGCGTGCTGATCGTGCTCCTGATCACCAACGGCCTCACCACGCTCAATGCACGCGGCGGCATCAACCGCATGGCGCTCGCCGGTATCCTGCTGGTCGCCGCGATGGTCGACATCCGCTGGCAGAAGAACCGCACCCGCATCATCAGCAAGGTCTATGTCGCGCCGACCTATCACGCGTTGCCGCCGCCTCCACCGACCGAGATCGGCCAGGGCGGCCCGTTCGAGCAGAACGACAAGCTGCGCGACGTCGAGCTGATCGGTCTCGGCCGCATCGAGGCGCCGGAGGACGTGATCCTCGATCGCAACGACAATCTCTACGCCGGCTCGCGCCATGGCGACATCATGCGCTTCTTCGCGCCGGACTATCAGCGCATGGAGGTGTTCGCCCATATCGGCGGTCAGCCGCTCGGCATGGCGTTCGACCGTCAGGACAATCTCTATGTCTGCATCGGCGGCATGGGCCTTTACCGCATCGCGCCCGACGGCACCGTGGAGAAGGCGACCGACGAGACCAACCGCAGCATGCATTCGGTGAACGACGACAGCCGCTTGCGGCTGGCCGACGACCTCGACATCACCGACGACGGCCTGATCTTCTTCTCGGAAGCCACCGTGCGCTACGAGATGGACGAATGGCCGATCGACGGCCTCGAGGCCCGCGGCAACGGCCGCATCATCTGCTACGACACCAAGACCGGCGCCACGCATACGGCGCTGCGCGGCCTCAAATTCCCCAACGGCATCTGCGTCGCCAGCGACGGGGTGTCGATCCTGTTCGCCGAGACCTTCGGCTGCTCGATCAAGCGGCTGTGGTTCGCGGGGCCGAAGAAAGGCCAGGTCGAGGTGGTGATGGACAATCTGCCGGGCTACCCCGACAACATCAACCTCGCCTCCGACGGCAATTACTGGCTGGCGCTGGTCGGCATGCGCAGCCCCTCGCTCGACCTCGCCTGGAAGATGCCGGGCTTCCGCCGCCGCATGGCCAAGCGCGTCCCGGTCGACGAATGGCTGTTCCCGAATATCAACACCGGCTGCGTGGTCAAGTTCAACGAGCAGGGCAAGATCCTCGAATCGTTCTGGGACCTGCGCGGCGAAAACCATCCGATGATCACCTCGATGCGCGAGCATCGCGGCTATCTCTATCTCGGCGGTATCATGAACAACCGGATCGGCCGCTACAAGTTGGAGAACGCGGACCCGAACTTCGTGCAGTATGACAAGCGCTGGGGGAATGCGTCGTGATTGCGGCCGTCAGGGAATTCGCCAACCGCTTTCTCGGCCGCGGCGAGGCCACCATCACGGTGCCGTCGTTCGACGGCGCGCTCAAGCCGAATCAAAAGCTGGAGACGGCGACAACCTTGCTGGAGTGCGAGTCGCCCGAGGATCTCGCAACCGATGGCCGCAACCTCTATGTCGCCGACGGCCGGCGTCTGCTGCGCCTCGACGGCGGCGGAGCGACGGAGCTGCGCAGCTTCGAGCAGCCGATTTCGGCGCTCTGCGCACTCACCGGCGGCGGCATCGCGGTCGCGCTCGGCGGCCGCGAGGTGCGGCTCTATACCAATCCCTCGTCGGCCGAGCCGAGCATGACGTTCAGCGACGCCGCCTTTAACGCGATCAACGCGCTGACGGAGGCCGGCGACGGGACCCTGATGGCGACCGACGGCTCGGCGAGCTGCGGCATCGATGATTGGGCGCGCGACCTGATGGAGCTGAACCGGAGCGGCCGCGTGTTCCGGCTCGATCCCAGGACCAGGTCGGTGCAGCCGCTGGCGTCGAAGCTCGGCTACGCCTTCGGCGCCTGCGCGCGCGGCGACGGCGTGCTGGTCAGCGAGAGCTGGCGGCATCGTCTCGTGCTGGTTGCGGATGGCAGGCCGCCGCAGGTCGTGCTCGGCCACCTGCCCGTCTATCCGTCGCGGCTGTCGAAGGCCGCGGGCGGAGGCTATTGGCTCACGGCGTTCACCGCACGCACCCAGCTGATCGAATTCGTGTTGCGCGAGCCGGCCTACCGGCGCCGCATGATGGCCGAGATCGACCCGGCCTATTGGGTGGCGCCGCGGCTGCGCTCGGGCTTCTCGTTCAAGGAGCCGATGCAAGGCGCCCACATCAAGACGATGGGCGTGATCAAGCCGTGGGCGCCGCCGCGCTCCTATGGCCTCGTCATCCGGCTGAGCGAGGACGCCAAGCCGAAGTACTCGCTGCACAGCCGGGTCGACGGCATCAATCACGGCATCGTCGCGGCGCTCGAGCTGGGCGGCGACCTTGTGCTGATCGCCAAGGGACCGGGCCGCGTGCTGAAACTGCCCCTCGCCGGACTCGCCGAGGAGGTCGGCTCATGAGCGACACCGTGCTTTCCCTGCGCAAGGCCACCAAGCTCTACGCCGGCGTCCCCGCCATCGAGGGCGTCGACTTCGAGTTGCGCCGCGGCGAGATCCATGCGCTGGTCGGCGAGAACGGCGCCGGCAAGTCGACGCTGACCAAGGTGATGGCCGGCGTCGTGACCCTGACCTCGGGCGGCATGAGTGTCGACGGCGCGGAGGTCGCACCGCGCACGCCGCTCGAGGCGCGCAATCTCGGCATCGCCATGGTGTTCCAGGAGAACAGCCTGGTGCCGACCATGACGGTCGCGCAAAACCTGTTTCTCGGGCAGGAAAAATTCTACAACCGGCTGCGCGGCATCTACATCGCCGCCCAGCAATTCCTACAATCGCTGAATTTCGACGTGACGCCGACCGCGACCGTCAGCGGGCTCGGCGCCGCCAAGAAGCAGATGGTGGAGATCGCGCGCGCGGTCCTGCACAAAGCCAAGGTCATCATCTTCGACGAGCCGACCGCGTCGCTGACGCCGGAAGAGAAGAAGTATTTCTTCGACCTCGTCCGCGACCTCAAAAAGCGAGGCGTCTCGATCGTCTTCATCTCGCACGCGCTGGAAGAGGCTCTGTTGCTCGCCGACCGCATCACCGTGCTGCGCGACGGCAAGCACGTCGTCACCGACGATGCCGCAAAGTTCGACCGCGCGGCGATCGTGCAGGCGATGGTCGGGCGCGACCTCTCCAACACGCTCTATGGCGCGCGGAAGACCAGCGTCCGGCCGGCCGGCGCGCGCGTGCTCACGGTGCAAAACCTCAAGATGGCGCCGATGGTGAAGAACAATTCGCTATCGGTGTTTGCCGGGCAGATCACCGGCGTGTTCGGCCTGGTCGGCGCGGGCCGCACCGAGACCTTCAAGATCGTATCCGGCGTGCTGAAGCGCGACTTCTTCCACGGCGGCGAGATCCTGCTGCACGACAAGCCGGTGCGCTACCGGGTGCCGGCGCCGGCGGTCAAGGCCGGCATCGCCTATGTGACCGAGGATCGCAAGGTCGAGGGCTTCTTCGAGACCGCCTCGATCGCCCGCAACATCTATCTCGGTCTGCTTTCCAAGTTTCCCGGGGGGCGCATGATGTTGTCGCGGCGCGAGACCAATTCGGTCGGCAAGACCTGGACCCAGCGCCTCAAGGTTCGCGCCATCGGCGACGAGGCCAAGGTGGTCGAGCTGTCGGGCGGCAACCAGCAGAAGGTGGTGATCGCCAAATCGCTGGTGCAGGAGCCCGAGCTGATCATCTTCGACGAACCGACCCGCGGCGTCGACGTCGGCGCCATCGTCGAGATCCACGAGCTGATCAACCAACTCGCCGACGAGGGCAAGGCGGTGGTGGTGATCTCGTCCTATCTGCCCGAGATCATGGCGCTGTCCGACCGCATCCTGGTGTCGCGCCAGGGCAAGGTGGTCGAGGAATTCTCCGCGCTCGAAGCCACCGAGGAGAAGATCATGTACGCGGCGATTCACTGATCGCCACAGCGGCACGCGTCGCGGCCGGCTCGCCGCACACAGCGCATTCGTGCAGACAACGCTCAAGCGGTGTGGCGCGGGGGCAGCCGCCCGCCTGTTGCGATCCAGGTCGCGTGCTACTTCGGTCCGACCGTTCCAGTCACCTTCAGCCTCGCCGACCTCACCCAACCCGAGACGTCGTTGCCCGTCCCCGGATTGAGGTACATCACCGACGACCAGCCATCCATGGTTTGCGCATAGGCGATCAGTGCGTCATTCGGAATGACGAACACCCCGCGGATCGGACAGTGCAGATTCGGCGCCGAGTAGAATTGCAGCCGTCCCGTGCCCGTCACCACATTGGCAAGCGGCGGCGACAGCATCGGGACGCGGCTGGTGCCGGTTTGCGGCTCCTTGCAGCTCGACGGCGTCTGCGCGTGCACGCTCGCCCCCGGAGCACCCAGGATCAGGGTACACCAGACCATGCAGGCGACGACGAACCTGTCCGACATCACTGATCCTCCTGACTTCGCCAGTTGCGGCAACCGGCGAAGGGATTGATTCAGTTCGTGCCCGCGATGATGACGAGATTGTTCAGGACAGGCGTGGAGCAGAAGGCGACGACGAGAGCGATGTTGTAGACGTTGTTGCTCCGCCAAAGCAGCCACGTGACCACGAACGTCAGTCCAAGCTTGGGCACCAGCCACCATACACCGAACCATGTCTGCGCCAGATGCATGAACGGGTTCAACTCACCCAATCCGAGACTCAGGATCACATTCGTCGACACGAGGTCGGCGTAACCCAGCAGCAGGGCGAGGAGCACCAAAAGACCCTTAACCCAATTCATTCCGAGACTCCCGATGCCAGTAATGCCGAAGATGCCGGATTGGCCAGATCACACTATTGATGATGTCCACGCGCTCGGCAGGCACGAGGCCCGTTGCAGGATATTCGTCCGGCTTCGGTATCCAGGCCGTGCCGAACAGAATGTCGAGGAGCGGAAAGCAGGCAGCGAAGTTTTTGTCCCTGTGCTCGGGAAGCACCGAATGATGGATCCGGTGCCATTGCGGATTGTTGATCCATGTCACATACCGACCGAGCGGAATCCGGACGTTGAGATGGGCACATGCATCGGGCATGAAGAAGATGAATCCCACCGCTATCACCATGTCCGGCGGGATGCGGAACAGAATCGCCATGATCGGAAGAAAGGCGTCGGACAACACCCGCTCCAGCCAGAAATGCCGGCCGCCGGTAATGAACGTCACGCCGTTCGCGCTGTGATGGAAGGAATGCATCGCCCATAGAAAGGGGATCGCATGTTGCAGGCGATGGTATGCGTACTTGTAGAGATCGAATGCGACCACGATGATTGCGAGGGAGACGTACCACCAGTAGCCGTCGGTCGGCAGCTTGATCCAACCGAGACCGGTATAGCTCGCGATTTTGCCCGCGCTGATCGCCGCGATCGGAGCGAGCATGGACGACAACCCGAGGCTCACGATCACCGCGAGCCAGTCATCGCGAAACTCGCCGTAGGGAACGTCCGCGATCGGCCATCTTTTTTCCAGGATGCGACTGGTGTAGACGATGCCCAGAAATACGGCCGCATAAAATACGGCGTTTGCGATGTCACTCTTCATGAGGGATGACTCGCCGGTTCAAAGGGACAGACAATAAGAATAAAAACATTCCTGCGCCTATAAGCTAAAAAAGCTTATTTTTTCTCAACGTTCCGGCGGGAGCAAGCAGGGTTTTTACGGGGCGGCCCCTCGCGTTGGGCCCGATTCCGACCCGCGCGGGATTTTTCCGGGCCTGCCTCCGATCCGGTGCGGCGACGGCCAGCTGAAGCGAACGCACCGATCATACCGTCGGACAGCAAGGGAATTGGTCGGGATTTGCTTCGGTCAATGCCGAATTGCGCGTTGGCTCTCCGCGGACGGTGACAACGCAACCGCGCTTCAGCACCAAGCGACCGTCTCATCCATCTGAGCGACGCCGGTCCGGATTTGCTGCAATCGGAAAATGGCGCGCCACGGTCGATGAAGATGGGCACTACTCGTTCGCTGTGCCCCTATGATGCAACGTTCAATTTCGCTCGACCGCTGCCCAGGGTGCACGTGAGCCGCCGATGCCGCTATGATGATCACCCGGATTTTGGATGGGACCACCGCGTCCTTCCGGTGAACGCGCTGACCGGACATGGCTGCGCTAACCTTGCGACGGGCCGGGAAGAAGGTGCCATGCCGAAAATGATCGCGGTATTGGGCTCCGCCCTATTCTTCGTCGTCGCGCCCTTGGTGCTGGCGGGGTTCGTCCCATGGTGGATCACACATTGGGAGTTCCGGCCGGCTTTTTTCGGCTTTGAACTGACCCGCGCCATCGGACTTATGTTGATCATTGCCGGAGTGCCCGGAGTTTTGGATTCGTTCGCGCGGTTTGCACTGCAGGGGCTGGGAACGCCAGCCCCGATCGCGCCGACACAGAAGCTGGTGGTCACGGGTCTCTATCGCTACGTGCGAAATCCGATTTACGTCGGGGTCGCTGCTGTCATTTTTGGTCAAGCACTTTTATTCGGCGATTGGCGCCTCCTCTGGTATGCCGCGCTGCTCTGGCTCTTTTTCCACGTCTTCGTCTTGGTGTACGAAGAACCAACGCTCAAGCAGACATTTGGCGCACAGTACGAGGACTTTCGGACCAATGTCCCGCGCTGGATTCCGCGGCTCACGCCCTGGCGAGCCGCACGACCCCGGAATCATCCGTGACGCGGACGCCGCCGCGGGAGGGGTGTGGTATCGTGCCCGTCGTGAAATGGCGCGCCCGGAACGATTCGAACGTCCGACCCTCAGATTCGTAGTCTGATGCTCTATCCAGCTGAGCTACGGGCGCATTTTCGCGGGTGGGCTTGAGGCCGCATGGCTCCGGGAGCCCCGGAACGTCGCGAAAGAGCGCTCTAGCTACAGGCTCCGGGTCCAGTTGGCAAGGTCTGGAAACGCCAATTTCCGGCCCGGCTTTAGCCGCCCCGGAATACCGGAACGGCCTCAGGCCCTCGCGCGCTCGCTGCGGACCGACAGCAGTTCCACCGGGCGATCCGGGATCGAGATCCGGAAGGTGGCGCCGATGGTGCCCTCGACCAGGTGGATGTGGCCGCCGTGAGCCCGGATCAGCTCGGCGGCAATCGCAAGGCCGAGTCCGCTGCCGCCGGGGCGCCCGGAGGTCTGGAACGCCTCGAACAGATGCTCGCGCGCCTTGGCCGGCACGCCGGGACCGGTGTCGGAGACCTCGATGATCGCGACCGTCCCCTCGCGGCGACCGGTGATGCGGATCTGCTGCGCGCCGCCGTCGCTGGCCGGCCGGCTTTCCAGCGCCTGCGCCGCGTTGCGCACCAGGTTGAGCAGCACGCGGAACAGCTGGTCCGGGTCGGCGTCGATGGTCAGGCCGCGCTCGATCGCGCTGATCCAGGTGATCGAGACATCGGTCGCGAGCCCGGCCGACTCCCGTACCTCGGCAACCGCAGGCTCCACCATGATCACGCGGCGATCAGGCGCCGCCTCCTGCGCGCGGCCATAAGAGAGTGTCGACTGGCAGAAGGCGATGGCGCGCTCGAGCGAGCGCAACAATTTCGGCGCAAAGCGCTGCACCCGCGGGTCGGGCACGCTGGCGAGCTGGTCCGACAGCAATTGCGAGGACGCCAGCAGATTGCGCAGATCATGGTTGATCTTGGAGACGGCGAGCCCGAGCGCGGCAAGCCGGCTCTTCTGATGCAGCATCGAGACGAGGTCGCGCTGCATGTCCGACAGCTCGCGCTCGGCAACGCCGATCTCGTCGCCGCGCTGGCTCGGCACGATGATTCGCGCCGAACTCTCCGGATTCTCGTGGAAGCCGACCAGGCTCGCGGTCAGCCGCCGCATCGGGCGCACGAACAAATAATGCAGCGCCAGATAGACCAGGCCGGCGGTCAGGCCGGCAATCAACAGCGCGACGACCAGGACGTTGCGCGAGAAACGGTACATGGCCTGCCGCAGCGGCTTCTCGTCGATCACGACCTCGATGAATTGCGCCTGGCCCGGCGCGGGTCCGACCACGCGGATGGTCTGGTCGCCGTGCTCCAACATGATCTCGAAGGCATCGACGATCGCCGACCACACCGTCATGGTCCGCATGTCGACGTCATGGTCGATCGCGGCCGGCAGGTCGGCGCTGGCGAGCAGCCGGCGCTGCTGTCCCAATTTGATGGCGACGGCACGGGCGCCGATGCTGGTCAGGATCTGGCGCGCCAGCGAATCCGGCACCAGGCCGGACGGGGCGGCGTCGAGCACCAGCGCCGCGGTATTGGCGGCGGCCAGGCGGTCATTGAGCCGGTTCATCCGGAAGTTGGCGATGGCCGGGACGTAGATCAGGAGCCCGGCGATCATCACCAGGGGAATCGTCAGCAGCAAAAGCTTGCCCGACAGCCCCAGCCGGGGGGACGGCTTGGGCCGCTGCTTCTGCGCGGTCGCCTGATCGTCAGTTAGAGCCACAAGATAAGGCCTTGTTTGGCTTAGGGGTCGGAGGATGCGGCCCGGCCCCCAAGCCGGTCAAATTACGGATCGCTAATGTCGACGGTTCCCGGAACGCCCAGAGCGTCTCCATACCGTCAAATACCCCGCCAAATCAGATATATTCGCCCCAATTGCGACGTTTCGAAGAAGCCTTTTTGCGACGCCCTGTGACATTGACGAAAACAGGGCACTCCCTTATAAGCCGCGCCAACTGTCCGCGATGGCCCGGTTCTTGACCGGGGGCGGCTCATTGGGGCCGTGAACGGCTCGTTTGGGCCCGCCAGCATCACCGGACTCCATCTCAATACAACGGCAAATTGCCCGGTCAGCGGAGAATTACCCGTGAAGCGGACTTATCAACCCAGCAAACTGGTGCGCAAGCGCCGTCACGGCTTCCGCGCCCGTCTCGCCACGGCCGGCGGCCGTAAGGTCCTCGCTGCGCGCCGCGCGCGTGGCCGCAAGCGCCTGAGCGCCTGAGCCCGGACGTCTCCTCTCCGGAGATACCCATTATGGATCGGCTGAGGCAGCGGGCGGATTTCCTCGCCGTTGCCAATGGCGCACGGGCGAATACCGCAGCTTTTGTGCTGCAGGGCCGCCGCCGCGACGATCAGGGCCCGATCCGCGTCGGCTATACCGTCACCAAGAAGAACGGTACCGCGACCGAGCGCAACCGCATCCGCCGCCGGCTTCGCGAAGTGATGAGACAAGTCGACGCCGTATTCATGCGGCCGCACCATGATTATGTGCTAGTGGGCCGTCGTGACGCGCTGACCCGCGACTTTGCGACCATGCTTGACGACCTGCGGTCGGCGCTGCGCCGCCTCGACCGGCCTGCGCCCAAGACGGCTACCGACAAGACGGGTACCAACAAGGCGGGTAACAAAAGCGCGCCCAATCCGAATGGAATGACGAGACCCTAAGAGATGTCCGACAACCGCAACACGATCCTTGCCGTCATTCTGTCCGGCCTCGTCCTGATCGCCTGGCAATACTTCTACAATGTGCCGCAGATGGAGAAGCAGCGCGAGGCGCAGCGCCAGGCGGAGTTGCAGAAGCCGGCGCCGCAGGCAACTCCGGGTGCTGCTCCCGGCGCCGCTCCCGGAACCTCGGCGACCCCCTCTCCGGCCCCCGGCGCGCCTGCTGCTGACGCTCCGGTCGCGAGCCGCGAGACGGTGCTTGCCTCAGGCCCGCGCATCAAGATCGAGACCCCGCGCGTCACCGGCAGCATCGCGCTGAAGGGCGCCCGGATCGACGACCTCTCGCTGGTTCAGTTCCGTGAGACGGTCGATCCGAAATCGCCCGCTGTCGTGCTGCTTTCACCGTCGGGCACGGCCGAGCCTTATTATGCCGAGTTCCTGTGGCTGACCGCGAACGGCTCCTCGGTGAAGACGCCGAACGCCGAAACCGTCTGGCAGCAGGAGGGATCGAACAGCCTGTCGCCGAGCACCCCGGTGATTCTGAAATACGAGAACGGCCAGGGCCTGACCTTCCGCCGCACCATCTCGATCGACGATCGCTACCTGTTCTCCATCAAGGACGAGGTCATCAATCAAGGCAGCGCGCCGGTGACGCTGTATCCGTTCGGTCTGATCTCGCGCGGCGGCAAGCCGCCGGTCTCCGGCTACGCGATTCTGCACGAAGGCCCGATCGGCTATCTCGGCGAACACGGCCTGCAGGAATTCAGCTACAAGAACATCGACGAGGCCAAGACCTCGACCGGCGGAAATTCGCGCGGCATCGTGTTCACGAAGGTCACCGACGGCTGGCTCGGCATCACCGACAAATACTGGGCCGCGGCGCTGCTGCCGGAGACCACCGCAACGCTCGAAAGCGCCCGCTTCACGACCGGCGACAAGCGCTACCAGACCGACTACATGCTAGGCGCGCAGACCATTCCGATCGGCGGCACCGGCGTTGCCAACGCGCGGCTGTTCGCCGGCGCGAAGGAGGCCGCCACGGTCGGCCTCAACTTCCCGCTGGTCGGCTTCGGCGGCTACAACAAGCAGCTCGGCCTCAACCATTTCGATCTCCTGATCGACTGGGGCCACTTCTACTTCATCACCAAGCCGATGTTCCTGGCGCTCGACTGGTTCTATCGCCTGGTCGGCAATTTCGGCATCGCGATCCTCTTGGTGACCGTGATCGTGAAGCTGCTGTTCTTCCCGCTCGCCAACAAGTCCTACGCCTCGATGGCGAAGATGAAGTCGGTGCAGCCGCAGCTGCAGGCGCTGAAGGAACGCTATCCTGACGACCGCGTGAAGCAGCAGCAGGAGATGATGGAGATCTACAAGAAGGAGAAGATCAACCCGATCGCGGGCTGTCTTCCCGTCGCCTTGCAGATCCCGGTGTTCTTCTCGCTCTACAAGGTGCTGTTCATCACCATCGAAATGCGGCACGCGCCGTTCTTCGGCTGGATCAAGGACCTCTCGGCGCCCGATCCGACCAATCTGTTCACGCTGTTCGGCCTCATTCCGTTCGATCCGATCGCGCTGCTCGGACCGCATTTCGGCTCCTATCTGGTGATGGGCATCTGGCCGATCATCATGGGCATCACGATGTGGGTCCAGATGAAGCTCAACCCGGCGCCGCCGGATCCGACCCAGAAGATGATCTTCGACTGGATGCCGCTGATCTTCACCTTCATGCTGGCAGGCTTCCCGGCGGGTCTCGTGATCTACTGGGCCTGGAACAACCTGCTGTCGGTGCTGCAGCAGAGCTACATCATGCGGCGCAACGGCGTGAAGGTAGAGCTGTTCGACAATCTGAAGGCGACGTTTCAAAAAAAAAGCGTGACGACTGAGACCAAGAAGGCGACGTAGCTGCTTCCAGCAACGGCGCTTCGTCACCATGTCATGCCCGGCCTTGTGCCGGGCATCGACGTATTGGAGGGCGGCCAGAACCGCGGCTCTGGACGTTGACCTGGACGGCTGGGTCGTCCTACCCCAAGGACCCGCCTGGACCTTTGCCTGGCCGCGACGAAATGGAATCCTTCGCATGAGCACCGAATCCGATGCGGCGCTGATCGAACAAGGGCGAAAGCTGTTCGCCGGCGACTGGCGCTTCATCTGGGCTTCGCCCTCGATCGAGACGCTGCCGCCGATGGCCGGCCTCGAGGTCGCCTTTGCCGGTCGCTCCAATGTCGGCAAGTCGAGCCTGATCAACGCATTGACCGGCCGCAGCAACCTGGCGCGCACCTCGCACACGCCGGGGCGAACCCAGGAGCTGATCTTCTTCGAGGGGCCGGAGAGGGCGGGCTTCCGCCTGGTCGACATGCCCGGCTACGGCTACGCCTCGGCGCCGAAGACCAAGGTGGCGTCATGGACGGCGCTGATCCACAAATTCCTGCTCGGGCGCGCGACGCTGGCGCGGGTCTATGTGCTGATCGACGCGCGCCACGGCATCAAGGACGTCGATCTCGACGTGCTGAAGACGCTGGACAAGTCCGCGGTCAGCTACCAGGTCGTGCTGACCAAGGCCGACCAGGTGAAGGCCGGCGAACTCAAGACCGTCATCGCCGACACGTCGGCAACGCTCGCAAAACATCCCGCCGCCTTCCCAGAAGTGCTGGTGACCTCGTCGCGCACCGGCGGCGGCATGCCGGAGCTGCGTGCCGCCATGGTGCGCCTGATCGAGGAACGGCGCTGATGAGCGGCGCATCCCGCCTCCTGATCGGCCTTGCTGCCATCATGGGCGCCTGCGGCGTGATGCTGGCGGCGGCCGCGGCCCATCTGCCTGACGCCACGCGGCTGGCGGCGGCGTCCTCAATGCTGCTGTTCCATGCACCCGCCGTAGTCGCGACCATCGCGGTCGCGGATCGCGCGATCATCCATGCGAAGCTCGCCATCGTGGCGTCGGCCGGGTTCGTCATCGCGGCGTCATTGTTCGCCGGCGAGCTCGTGCTGCGCCAATATGCCGGCCATGGATTGTTTCCGATGGCCGCGCCGACCGGCGGAACGCTGTTGATCCTGAGCTGGCTGGTACTGGCGGTCGCGGCGGTGTGGCCGAAGCAGTGAATGGTAACTTGTAGCCCGGATGGAGCCAACGGGTCGCGCGAATGCGCGCCCGATGACAGGCTCCGTGAAATCCGGGACTGCAGCCGCGGCACGATTCCCGGATTGCGCTTCGCTCCATCCGGGCTACAGATACGAGCGAATACCTCTCCCGCTTTGCGCCCTGCCCGGCAATCAGATAGAACCGCGCCACCCCTCCGCTGACGACGAGACAGCCCCATGACCGACCAGCACATCAGCCCGCTCGATCAGGCCCGCATCCTGTCCGAGGCGCTGCCGCACATGCAGGAATATGACGAGGAAACCATCGTCATCAAATATGGCGGCCATGCCATGGGCGCCGAGGACACCGCAAAGGCGTTCGCGCGCGACATCGTGCTGCTCGAGCAGACCGCGATCAATCCGGTGGTCGTGCATGGCGGCGGGCCGCAGATCGCGACCATGCTGAAGCGCCTCGGCATCCAGTCGGAATTCGCCGCCGGCCTGCGCATCACCGACGCCGCGACCATCGAGATCGTCGAGATGGTGCTGGCTGGCTCGGTCAACAAGCAGATCGTCGGCTATATCAACGAAGCCGGCGGCAAGGCCGTGGGCCTGTCCGGCAAAGACGGCAACATGGTGAAGGCGTCGAAGACGACGCGTACCATGGTCGATCCGGATTCCAACATCGAGAAGGCCATCGACCTCGGCTTCGTCGGCGATCCCGAAAAGGTCGACCTCACGCTGCTCAATCAGCTGATCGGCTATGAGCTGATCCCGGTGCTGGCGCCGCTCGCGACCTCGCAGGACGGCCAGACCCTGAACATCAACGCCGATACCTTCGCCGGCGCGATCGCGGGCGCGCTGAAGGCCAAGCGCCTGCTGCTGCTGACCGACGTACCGGGCGTGCTCGACAAGTCCAAGAAGCTGATTCCGGACCTGTCGATCAAGGAAGCCCGCAAGCTGATCGCCGACGGCACGATTTCCGGCGGCATGATCCCGAAGGTCGAGACCTGCATCTACGCGCTCGAACAGGGCGTGCAGGGCGTCGTGATCATCGACGGCAAGACGCAGCACGCGGTGCTGCTCGAGCTCTTCACCAACCAAGGCACCGGCACGCTGATCCATAAGTAATGGCAGACGCGGGACACACGGCGAGGATCCCTCGCCGGTCGCCGGCGGCGCGGCTCGCGATGGCGCTGCCGGCCGCGCTGGTGTCGTTCCTGTTCTCGTCGGCGCCGGCGCATGCCGACCTCAAGCTCTGCAACCGCATGAGCTATGTGATCGAGGCCGCGATCGGCATCGACGACAAGGCCGCCACCGCGACACGCGGCTGGTTCCGGATCGATCCCGCGACCTGCCGGGTCGTGGTGCAGGGCGCGCTGACCGCCGACCGCGTGCTGCTCAATGCGCGGGCGCTCGGCGTCTATGGCGCCTCGCCGATCCCGCAGAACGGCACCGACACACTCTGCGTGGCTCAGGACAATTTCGTGATCGCCGCCGCGCGGCAATGCCGCTCCGGCCAGATGCCCGCGCAATTCACCCAGATCACGCCGACGAAGACCGACGACGGCAACCTGGTCGCCTATCTCGCCGAAGACAGCGAATATGACGACGAGCAGGCGCGCCTCGCCGGAATCCAGCGCCTCTTGGTGATCGCGGGCTACGATGCGGCGCCGATCGACGGCGTCGACGGGCCGAAGACCCAGAGTGCGCTGTCGGCGTTCCTGAAGAGCCGTGGGCTCGCCAGCGACATCGTGCAGTCGCCGAATTTCTTCGCCATCATGATCGATGCTGTGCAGAAGCCGTCGCCATCGGGGCTGACCTGGTGCAACGACACGCCGCACAAGGTGATGGCCGCGGTTGCAACCGGCGACGGCAAGGTGGTGACCAGCCGCGGCTGGTATCGCATCGACCCCGGCAAGTGCCTGCATCCCGACGTGTCAGGCACGCCGAAGCAGATCTATTCGTTTGCCGAAGCCGTCGACAACGACAACCGGGCCATCCGCATCAAGGACAAGCCGCTGAACTGGGGCGGCGGGGTCCAGCTCTGCACCCGCGACAGCAAGTTCGAGATCAACGAACAGGGCGACTGCAACACCCGCGGCCTCGCCGCGCTCGGCTTCACCACCGTCGACATGACCAGCGGCGGCAAGACACTGCGCTTTGCGATGCCGTGATGAAGACAATGGCGCCACAAACATCACTGTCGTCCCGGCGAAGGCCGGGACCCATTACCACAAGACTGCGTTTGGCGAAGAACGACGAGCATCGTGCCACATTGATAGATTCCGCGGTATGGGTCCTGCCGTTCGTCGGGACGACGGCGGAGGGCGGGACGACGTTTACGCTGACCGGTGGAGAGCCACAATGAAAACCTCCCGCAGCTTCGGCCATGTCGAGACCTGGGTGTTCGACCTCGACAACACGCTGTACCCGCATCACGTCAACCTGTGGCAGCAGGTCGATGCGCGGATCGGCGAGTTCGTCGGCAACTGGCTGAAAATCTCGCCCGAGGAAGCACGGCGGCTGCAGAAGGACTACTATCTGCGCTACGGTACCACGATGCGCGGCATGATGACCGAGCACGGCGTGCAGGCCGACGACTATCTCGCTTATGTGCACAAGATCGACCACTCGCCGCTACAACCCAATCCGGCGATGGGCGCCGCGATCGCAAAACTGCCGGGGCGCAAGCTGATCCTGACCAACGGCTCGGTCGACCATGTCGACGCGGTGCTGGGGCGGCTCGGCATCAGCAACCATTTCGATGGCGTGTTCGACATCATCGCCGCCGATCTCGAGCCGAAGCCGGCGCCGCAGACCTACCAGAAGTTCCTCAGGCTCCACGACGTCGATCCGGCGAAGGCCGCGATGTTCGAGGACCTCGCGCGCAATTTGGTGGTGCCGCATGAGCTCGGCATGACCACCGTGCTGGTCGTGCCCGACGGCAGCCAGGAGGTGGTGCGCGAGACCTGGGAGCTCGAAGGCCGCGACGCCGCTTATGTCGACCACGTCACGGACGATCTCACCGGCTTCTTGCACGGCTGAAGCCGTAGCCTCTCAACACGCGTCGTCCCGGCGAAAGCCGGACCCATTGTCCCGAATGTTAGTGACGAGGCACGCTGGGGCCACAGCGCGCAACCCAACCGAGATTTGTGGTTATGGATCCCGGCCTTCGCCGGGACGACGGAAGAAAGAGGGACCGCTCGCCGGGAGATGAGTTTGCCTTGACTCTCCTGCCCCAAATTCCGAAAAAGCCCCGCAAAATTCCCGTCATAATCCCGATACGCCCAAGGATTGTCCCGATGTCGCTGTCCGCCCTCGAAACCACCGTCAACACCGCGTTCGACGCCCGCGAAGGCATTTCGACCTCGACCAAGGGCGAGGTCCGCGAGGCGGTCGACCACGCGCTGGAGCTGCTCGACAAGGGCGAGGCACGCGTCGCCGAGCGCGAGGCGAGCGGCAAGTGGAAGGTCAATCAGTGGCTGAAGAAGGCCGTGCTGCTGTCGTTCCGCCTCAACGACATGGGCCAGATCGCGGGCGGCCCGGGCAAGGCGTCGTGGTGGGACAAGGTGCCGTCGAAGTTCGAGGGCTGGGGCGAGAACCGTTTCCGCGACGCCGGCTTCCGCGCCGTGCCGGGCGCGATCGTGCGTCGCTCGGCCTTCATCGCCCGCAACGTCGTGCTGATGCCCTCCTTCGTCAATCTCGGCGCCTATGTCGATGAAGCCACCATGATCGACACCTGGTCGACGGTCGGCTCCTGCGCCCAGATCGGCAAGCGCGTGCACATCTCCGGCGGCGTCGGCATCGGCGGGGTGCTCGAGCCGCTGCAGGCCGAGCCGGTGATCGTCGAGGACGACTGCTTCATCGGCGCGCGCTCGGAGGTCGCCGAGGGCGTGATCGTGCGCAAGGGCGCGGTGCTGTCGATGGGCGTGTTCCTCGGCGCCTCGACCAAGATCGTCGACCGCGAGACCGGCGAAATCTTCGTCGGCGAGGTCCCGGAATATGCCGTCGTGGTGCCCGGCACCCTGCCGGCCAAGCCGCTGAAGAACGGCCAGCCGGGACCTGCCACCGCCTGCGCCGTGATCGTCAAGCGGGTCGACGAGCGCACCCGCGCCAAGACCAGCATCAACGAGCTGCTGCGGGACTGATCGAACCAATTCCGATCCGACGCCGACATATCTCCGGGCCGCGAAGAATTGCCGCAGCCCGGAGTTTATTTTCATGGACTGGGCCAACTACCTGTTCGGCTTCAAGGGCCGCGTCAACCGGGCCAAATTCTGGCTCGCAGGGCTGATCATCGTCTGCTGGATGATGTTCCTGGCTTTACTGGTGGTCTCGGCCGGCCTCGGCGGCAAGAACGGGTTCAGCTTCAATGTCGACGACATCTTCCGGGCCTTCGACCCCGACAGCTACAGATCGCTGAGCTGGGCCGGATTGCCGGCATTGCTGGTCAAGGCCTGCGGAACGTTCTTGTTCGTTTGGGTCTATGTCGCTGTCTCGATCAAGCGCCTGCACGACCGCGACAAGAGCGGCTGGTGGATGGTGCCGTTCTTCGCAATTCCGGGTCTCATGAGCCAGTTCTCGGACCGGCTTCCCGATGAATCCTATTGGGTGGTGGCTGCGGGTCTGATCGTCTTCGTGCTCTACATCTGGGGCTTCATCGAGCTCGCCTTTCTGCCCGGCACCTCTTACCCCAATCGCTACGGTCCCAATCCGTTGGGCAAAACCCATGTGAGCCGCGGTCGCGGCCGCGACAGCGGGTCGCGCTCCACGCAGGGCTGGGATCAGCAGAGCGAGCTCGATATCGTGCCGCACAAAGCTGGTCCACCCGCCGTGTGACGTGTTAAGCGAGGCGCATGAGTGATGCCGTCTCGATTGCCCGCGATCTGGTTCGCTGCCCCTCCGTCACCCCGGCCGACGCCGGCGCGCTTGGCGTTCTCGAAAACCTGCTGAAAACCGCCGGCTTCGAGGTTCACCGCGTGACCTTCTCCGAGCCCGGCACCGCCGATATCGACAACCTCTATGCGCGCATCGGTTCTTCGGCGCCGCATATCACCTTCGCCGGCCACACCGACGTGGTGCCGCCCGGCGATGAAGCGGCGTGGACGCTCGGCGCGTTCTCCGGCGAGGTCAAGGACGGCTATCTCTACGGCCGCGGCGCCGTCGACATGAAGGGCGGCATCGCCTGCAGCGTCGCCGCTGTGCTGCAATATCTGCAGGACCATGGCGGCAAGCCTCAAGAGAATGGCAACGGCTCGATCTCCTTCCTGATCACCGGCGACGAGGAGGACGTCTCGATCAACGGTACCGTCAAGCTGTTGAAATGGTGCGCCGAGCGAGGCGAAAAATTCGATCATTGCGTGCTCGGCGAGCCCTCGAATGTCGAGGTGCTGGGCGACATGATCAAGATCGGCCGGCGCGGCTCGCAATCCGGCACGCTGGTCGTCGACGGCGTGCAGGGCCACGTCGCCTATCCGCACCGCGCCTCCAATCCGGTGCCGGATATCTCGCGGCTGATCATGGCGCTGAGCGAGGAGCCGCTCGATCACGGCAGCGCGCAATTCCAGGCCAGCAACCTCGAATTCACCACGGTCGATGTCGGCAACACCGCCAGCAACGTGATCCCCGGCCAGGCGCGGGCGAAGTTCAACATCCGCTACAACGACAACCACACCCAAGAGAGCCTGCGGCAACTGGTCGATGAGCGGCTGGCCAAAGCCTGCGGCAACCGGATCCGCGCTCATATCGATTGGATGCCGTCGAACTCCAACGTGTTCGTCACCCAGCCCGGTCCGTTCACCGACCTCGCGGTCGCCGCGATCGAGGAGGTCACCGGCCGCAGGCCGGAGCTCTCGACCTCCGGCGGCACGTCGGACGCGCGCTTCATCTCGAGCTATTGCCCGGTGATCGAATTCGGCCTGGTCGGCCAGACCATGCACCAGGTCGACGAGCGCACGCCGGTGGCCGATCTCGAGAAGCTGACGCGGATATACCGGGGCGTGCTGGACAGGTATTTCGCGTGATCCAGCCGCTCGGCTGGACAAAAACATCGAAAACAACCCCATGCACAGTAGGGGTTGGGGCCGCTCTTAATCCACCCGCACCAGATATAGCGACGATGGGTATCGATTCGCTCTACCCACCCTACGAGATTATTCAGACCGTCTAGTAATCCACCCGCATCAGATAGAGCCCGTCCGGCGGTGCCACGGGGCCGCAGGCCGCGCGGTCGCGGGCGGCGAGCGCCGCGGAGAGATCGTCGGCACTCCAGCGGCCCTCGCCGACCCAGACCAGCGAGCCGACCATCGAGCGCACCTGGCTGTGCAGGAACGAGCGTGCCGACGTCATGATGTTGATGGCACTGCCCTCGCGCGTGACGTCGAGCTGATCGAGCGTCTTCTCCGGCGACCTGGCCTGGCACTCGGTGTCGCGGAAGGTGGTGAAATCGTGCTTGCCGAGCAGGCACTGCGCGGCAGCGCGCATCGCGCCGGCATCGAGCGCGCGCGGCACGCGCCAGACGCGGCCGATGTCGAGCGCTAGGTTCGCGCGCGTGTTGGTGATACGATAGAGATAATGCCGCTTGGTCGCCGAGAACCGCGCCTCGAAATCATCGGGCACGATGTCAGCCGCGAGCACGCCGATCGGATTGGGCCGCAGATGCGCGTTCAGCCCGTCGCGAAAGCGGCCGGGCGGAAAATGCTTGGCGATGTCGCAATGCGCGACCTGGCCGCGCGCATGCACGCCGGCATCGGTACGCCCGGCGCCATGGACGCGCACGTCCTCGCCGCAGATCGCCTTGACCGCCGCCTCCAGCGCGCCCTGCACGGTCGGCGCGGTGTCCTGGATTTGCCAGCCGGAGAACGGCGTGCCGTCATATTCGATGGTGAGCTTGTAGCGCGGCATCGTTCCATCTGGTTTTGCTGTCATTGCCGGGCTTGACCCGGCAATCCATCGTCTTCCGAAAAGGCCGTTTCGAGATAGATGCGCGGGTCAAGCGCGCGCATGACAATCTCACAAGACCCGCGCAGGCGGCTTTAGCGGCGTGCCGCGCAAAAAGTCCGCTGCCTTCATCGGCGCCTTGCCGGCGCGCTGCAGTTCGAGGATCCGGATCGCACCGTCGCCGCAGGCGATCGCAAAGTTGTCGTCGAGCACATCGCCCGATGCGCCCGAACCCCTGGCCAGCTCGCAGCGCAGGATCTTCAGCCGCACCGGCTCGCCCTCGCCTGCAAGTTCGCACCAGGCGCCGGGAAACGGCGAGAGCCCGTGAATGTGCCGCAGCACCGCACGCGCCGGCTGTGTCCAGTCGATCCGCGCCTCGGCCTTCTCGATCTTGGCCGCATAGGTCACGCCGTCCGCGCTCTGCTTCGTCAGCTGCAAGCCGCCGCGCCCGAGCGCCGCCATCGCGCGCACCATCAGGTCGGCACCGAGCGGCGCCAGCGCGTCGTGCAGATCGGATGCCGTCATGCCGTCCGAGATCGGCAGCCGCTCGGCCATCGCGACGTCGCCGGTGTCGAGGCCGACATCCATCTTCATCACCATCACGCCGCTCTCGGCATCGCCGGCCATGATGGCGCGGTTGATCGGCGCGGCGCCGCGCCAGCGCGGCAAGAGCGAGGCATGCAGGTTGAAGCAGCCGAGCCTGGGCGCGTCGAGAATGGCCTGCGGCAGGATCATGCCATAGGCGACGACGACGGCGGCATCCGCGTCATGCGCGCGAAACTCCTCGAGCGCTTCCGGCGTTTTGAGGGTCTTCGGCGTCAGCACGGGAATGCCAAGGCGGCGCGCCTCCTGCTCGACCGGCGTCGGCTGCAGCTGCAGGCCACGCCGCCCGCCCGGCTTCGGCGCGCGGGTGTAGACCGCCACGATCTCATGGCCATGGGCTACGAGCTCCAGCAGCGTCGGCACCGCGAAATCGGGCGTGCCCATGAAGATCAGGCGGAGAGGCATGAGATCAAACTACTCTCGCTGGCTCCAAACTATCCGTCATGTCCGGGCTTGTCCCGGCCATCCACGTCTTGGCGCCGTGAAGAAAGGAAGACGTGGATGCCCGGGACATGCCCGGGCGTGACGGTGGACAAATGCAACGGTCACTCCGCCGCGCGCTTGGCGGCCTTCTCGAATTTCTTGAAGACGCGGTCGCGCTTCAGTTTCGACAGATAGTCCACGAACAGCACGCCGTTGAGATGATCGATTTCGTGCTGGATGCAGGTGGCGTAGAGGCCTTCCGCATCCTCCTCATGCACCGTGCCGTCGAGATCGGTGAATCGCACGCGTACCCGCGCCGGGCGCTCGACCTCCTCGTAATATTCGGGGATCGACAGGCAGCCCTCTTCGTACACCGACAGCTCTTCCGAACGCGCAATGATCTCCGGATTGATGAAGACCCGCGGCTTCGCCGTGGTCTCGCCGTCCTCGTCGCGCCTGGCGAGGTCCATGGTGATCAGCCGCAGCGGCTGCGCGACCTGGATCGCCGCCAGCCCGATGCCGGGCGCGTCATACATGGTCTCGAGCATGTCGTCGGCCAGCTTGCGGATCTCCAGCGTCACCTTTTCGATCGGTTTCGACACCAGCCGCAACTGCTTGTCCGGCAGGATGATGATTTCTCTTAATGCCATGGCGGCGATTTAAGCTGCTGACTTCATGGGGTCAATGCGCTCAGGAACCCGTTAGGACAACCTTAACCACGTTTCTTCATCCCGCATTAACCCGGAAAATCAGGAATGCATTTGCCATAATCGTTCCCTCTTCGTTCGCGCCGGACTGCGAATCGGCTACAACTGCCGGCATGAACGAGATTCTCCTGACGATTGGCGAGCTTCCGGTCCGTGTCTCCGACGCATTGATCGGCCTTGGGGCGCTGGCGCTGATCCTGCTGCTCGCCATTGCGGTCGTGATCGCCCGCGCCAGCCGGCGCGGCGCGGAACTCGCGATGGCCCAGGCCATCCGCGCCGACGAGCTGGAGGAGCGGCTTGCCGACATGCTGCGGGCCCAGAGCGAATCCTCCGGACGCGTGGACGCCATGGCGCAGGCGCTGGTCGGCCGCCAGGCCGAGATGGCCCGGGCCGTCAACGAGCGGCTCGATTCGGTGACCCACCGGGTCGGCCAGTCGATGGAGCAATCGACCCGCAACACGATGGATTCGCTGCGCGTGCTGCACGAGCGGCTCGGCATCATCGACCACGCGCACAAGAACCTCAACGAGCTCACCACCCAGGTGACGACGCTGCGCGACGTGCTCGCCAACAAGCAATCGCGTGGCGCGTTCGGCCAGGCGCGGATGGAGGCGATCGTCCAGGACGGCATGCCGAAGGGCTCGTTCGAGTTCCAGTACACGCTGACGTCGGGCAAGCGGCCGGACTGCGTCGTGTTCCTGCCGGACCAGCGCCCGCTTTGCATCGACGCGAAATTCCCGCTCGAGGCCATGACTGCGCTGCACGATGCGCGCAGCGACGAGGAACGCAAATTCGCCAGCCAGCGGCTGCGCGCCGACGTGCTGAAGCATGTCAGCGACATCGCGGAGAAGTACCTGATCCCGGGCGAGACCCAGGACACCGCGCTGATGTTCGTGCCGTCGGAATCGGTCTATGCCGAGATCCATGACGGCTTCGACGATGTGATCCAGAAGGCCTATCGCGCCCGCGTCGTGCTGGTGTCGCCGTCGCTGCTGATGCTGGCGATCCAGGTGATGCAGCAAATCCTGAAGGACGCCCGCATCCGCGACGCCGCCGACCAGATCCGCAACGAGGTGATGCACTTGGGTGACGACCTCGGCCGCCTGCGCGATCGCGTGCTCAAGCTGCAGACCCATTTCGGCCAGGTGAACGAGGACGTCAGGCAGATCCTGATCTCCGCCGACAAGATCGAGAAACGCGCCGGCCGCATCGAGGAACTCGACTTCAGCAAGTCCGAGACCCCGATCGAGGTCCCCCGCTTCGTCAAGGGCAGCACGTCCGACCTGTTCCCCGCCCCCCGCAAGCTGCAGGCGGGGGAGTAGCCTCGAAGTCACCTCGCCCCGCTTGCGGGGAGAGGTCGAAATTCGCGCGTCGCGCGAATTTCGGGTGAGAGGGAGTTTTCGCACATTGCGCCCGTCATGATTCGTCGAGAAAGCCCCTCACCCCAACCCTCTCCCCACGAAAGGGCGGGGAGAGGGAGCCAAGGCAGCTGCGGTCGAATCTGCTAACAGGGGGGCATGACCGCGCCCGAAGCGACCGCGACCCAACCGGAAAAGAATCCCCCCGCCGCCACCTCATGGCGCGACAGTTTTGCCGTGTACCTGCAGCCGCGGGTGCTGATCGTGCTGTTGCTCGGCTTCTCCTCGGGGCTGCCGCTGGCGCTGTCGGG
This sequence comes from Bradyrhizobium sp. BR2003, assembly GCF_009720285.1. Taxonomy (NCBI): domain Bacteria; kingdom Pseudomonadati; phylum Pseudomonadota; class Alphaproteobacteria; order Hyphomicrobiales; family Nitrobacteraceae; genus Bradyrhizobium; species Bradyrhizobium sp. BR2003. The sequence goes on along the minus strand of NZ_SMYJ01000045.1, from coordinate 43,202 downwards.
CTCGACGCTGCAGGTCTGGATGAAGGAGGCCGGGGTCGATCTCGGCACCATCGGGCTGCTGGCGCTGATCGGCACGCCCTACACGCTGAAGTTCCTCTGGGCGCCGCTGGTCGACGCGCTGCACGTGCCGCTGTTCACGCAGATGTTCGGCCGCCGCCGCGGCTGGCTGCTGTTCTCGCAGCTGCTGCTGATCGCGGCGATCCTGGTGCTGGCGCTGGCCGATCCGGCGCGCTCGCCATGGTTCGCGGCGTTTGCCGCGCTGCTGGTCGCAACCGCCTCGTCGACGCAGGACATCGTGGTCGATGCCTTCCGCGTCGAAAGCCTGCCTGAAAGCGAGCAGGCCGCCGGCATGGCGTCCTATGTCGCGGCCTATCGCGTCGGCATGCTGGTCTCGACCGCCGGCGCGCTGTTCATCGTCAGCGGCTTCGAGTCCGCAGGCCTCGCGCGCCCGTCGGCCTGGATGTGGGGCTATGTGGTGATGGCCGCGCTGGTCGTGATCGGCATCGTCACCGCGCTGGCGGCGACCGAGCCGGCGCAATCGAAGGGCGCGGAGGCGGCGACCCACGCGCAGAACGCCGCCGAACGCGTGTTTCACGCCGCGATTGGCGCGTTCTCCGAGTTCCTCAGCCGCAAGGACGCCTTCGCCGCGCTCGCCTTTGTGGTGCTGTTCAAGTTCACCGACGCGTTTTCAGGCACCATGACCGCGCCGTTCGTGATCGACATCGGCTTTTCCAAGGTCGATTACGCGGCGATCGTGAAAGGTGTCGGCCTTGCCGCGACCTTGATCGGCGGCTTTGCCGGCGGCTTCGTGGCGCGGCGCTACTCGCTCGCAACCAGCCTCTGGATCGGCGGCGTGCTGCAGGCGGTCGCCAATCTCTCGTTCTCCTGGCTCGCCCATGTCGGCGTCGATCAATGGGCGCTCGCGCTGGCGATCACCGCGGAGAACTTCACCAGCGCGATCGGCACCGTGATCTTCGTCGCCTATTTGTCGGCGCTGTGCCGCAATCCGCTGCACACCGCGACCCAATACGCGCTGCTGACGGCGCTCGCGGCGGTCGGCCGCACCTATCTGTCGTCGGGCGCCGGCTATGTCGCCAAGGCCGTCGGCTGGCAGGTGTTCTTCGTGATCTGCGTGCTGGTCGCGATCCCGAGCCTGATCCTGCTCGCCTGGCTGCAGCGGCGCGGGCATTTCGACGAGTTGGGGCCGGTGAGGGTTTAGCTCAGCGGCACGGCTCCCCTGTCATCACCCGGCTTGATGTTCAGTCCGGAGACATGGCTGACACCTGTTCGGACACATCACTGACAGGTTGGTTGTTGGTCAAGTCGATTGATGCGACCTGCCAGCTGGCGAAGAAGATACCGTAATGGCCGTCGCGATCGAGCGGACGGATGGCAAGACGCTCGCGGGCGAAGGCTTGGGGAACCTTCCAGAAGCGTCCCTTGAAGGGGATGTAGGGTCTCGTCGATGAGACTCTGCGCACGGAACGCGGGCCGGCACCGCCCTACTTCGCCACCACGCTCCACTTGGTGACGATGGCTTCGCTCATCTCGCCGGCGTCCTTGGCGCAGGCGACCTCGTCGACCTTCACCGAGATTTCCTTGCCGGAGAGGCTTTTGAGCTGCGCGGCCTGGGCGTCGTTGGTCGGAATCAGCTGGAAGGTTTCCGGCCCGGTCTCGAGATTGCACAGACCGTTCGGCGGCGGCAGGCGGCGCGGCTCGCTGGTGATCTGGTAGGTCGCGACGCGCTTGCCGCGGTTCTTGGCATCGCGCACCTTCATGACGCCGAGTTCCCCCGACAGCACGTCGCCGGCATGAATGATCTTGCCGGGCTTCTGCGGCGCGTCGCTCTGCTGCGCGATGGCGCAAGGCGCGGCGGACGTTGCCGCCAGAAGCGCAAAGCCCAAACGTACGCCGAACAAGCGTACGCCGAATCGGTGTGTCGTCATTTGCGGTGGTTCCGTACTTGATTCGTCAGAGCGTGGATGACCGTCCCCGAATCGTCATCCACCCTATCATTTTGTTTCGGTGCGATCTTTTCGACTTGTGACGGATCGCTTGGCAAACGCCGCCGCGTCCGACTCTCGAGCGCGCGCTAGAACAACGTCCGCTGCCGCATCGCAGCCGATAGCGTACCTTCATCGAGGTAATCAAGCTCTCCGCCGACCGGCACGCCATGCGCCAGCCGCGTCACCCGCACATTGGCCTCCGACAAGAGATCGGTGATGTAATGCGCGGTGGTCTGGCCATCGACGGTCGCATTGAGCGCCAGGATGATCTCGCTGACCTCGGGCGCATGCGCGCGCGCCACCAGCTGATCGATGGTGAGATCCTGCGGACCGACGCCGTCGAGCGGCGAGAGCGTTGCGCCGAGCACGTGATAGCGGCCATTGGTCGCATTGGCGCGTTCCAGCGCCCAGAGGTCGGCGACATCTGCGACCACGACGATGATCGAGGGATCGCGGCGCGGATCGGTGCACACCGTGCAGGGGTTTTGTGTATCGATGTTTCCGCAGGTCTTGCAGACCTGGATTTTCTCGATAGCCACCTGCAGCGCTGATGTCAGCGGCGTCATCAGGGCTTCGCGCTTCTTGATCAAATGCAGCGCCGCGCGCCGCGCCGAACGGGGCCCGAGCCCGGGCAGCCGCGCCAGCAACTGGATCAGGCGTTCAATCTCGGGGCCGGCGACGCTTGCAGCCATTAGAGCATGATCCGGAAAAGTGTGAAGCGGTTTTCCGAAAAGATCATGCTCAAACAGAGAGCCAAAGCATGAAGATGCTTCATCTTGATCTCGCCGCGCTTTAAGTCGGACCAAATCCCGGCGGCAGGCCGAGCCCGCCGGTGAGCGCCATCATCTTCTCCTGCATCGCGGTCTCGGCCTTGCGGCGGGCATCGCCATGCGCGGTGACCAGGAGATCCTCGAGCACCTCGCGTTCCTCCGGCTTCATCAGCGACGGATCGATCTTGATGCCCTTCACTTCCATCTTGGCGGTCATGCGCACCGCGACCAGGCCGCCGCCGGAGATGCCTTCGACCTCGACATTGCCGAGCTGTTCCTGCATCTCCTGCATCTTGGATTGCAGCTGCGCTGCCTGCTTCATCATGCCGAGAAAATCAGCCATGCGTGCGTTCCTATGATCAGATCAATCGTCGTCGCTGTCGGAAGTTTCAATCGGGTCCTCGCCGGTCGCATCCGCGACCGGAACCTCGGCGGCAAGGCGGCGGACCTCGACCACCTTGGTGCCGGGAAAGCGCGCCAACACCTCCTGCACGCGCGGATCGGCCTCGGCGGCGCGCTGATGCTCGCTGCGCGCCAGTTCGTTCTGCGAGCGCACGGTCGGCTGGCCGGCCTCGTTGGAGATGATCACGGTCCAGCGCCGCCCGGTCCATAGTTCGAGCTTGCGCGACAGATCGGTGACCAGCGCGCGTTGCGCCTTCGGCTCGAGCGCGATCTCAAGCTGGCCGTCCTCGATGCGCACCAGCCGCACATCGGCCTCCAGCGCACTCTTCATCATGATGTCGCGCTTCTCGCCGGCGAGCGCGATCAGCTGCGGAAAGTTCGATATCCGGAGCGCCGGCGCGGCATCGGCGGCCGGCGCCGCCATCTGCGGGCGCGCGGCGAAATCGGCGCGCGGTGCGGCCTGCGGCGCGCGCGCCGGCGCCGAAGGCATTGCCGCCATCGCCGAAGCCGGCGCGCCGCGCGACGGTGACGAGGCGGCGGAGCCCGACGCCGCGGGCGCAGCGCCGCCGCCATTCTGCTCGATCATCCGGATCGCCTCATCCGGCGTCGGCAGATCGGCGACATAGGCGATCCGCACCAGCACCATCTCGGCGGCCGCGGCCGGGCGCGTCGCGGTCTGCACCTCGGCGATGCCCTTGAGCAGCATCTGCCACATCCGCGACAGCACCCGCATCGACAGCTTGGCGGCGAATTCACGCGCCCGCACCCGCTCGGTCTCGCCGAACGCGACATTGTCGGCCGTCCCCGGTACGACCTTCACGCGGGTGACGAAATTGACGAACTCGGCCAGGTCGGACAGCACCACCACCGGATCGGCGCCGACGTCATATTGTGCGCGGAATTCGGCGAAGGCGCCGGCGAGATCGCCGCGCGCCAGCTGTTCGAACAGATCGATCACACGGGTGCGGTCGGCGAGGCCGAGCATCTGCCTGACCGCGTCGGCCTTCACATTGCCCGCGGCATGCGCGATCGCCTGGTCGAACAGCGACAGCGAATCGCGCACCGATCCCTCGGCCGCGCGCGCGATGATGCCAAGCGCCTCGGGCTCGACCTCGACGCCTTCCCTAACCGCGATATTGCCGAGATGCTTCATCAGCACGTCGGCTTCGACGCGGCGCAGGTCGAAGCGCTGGCAGCGCGACAGCACCGTGATCGGAACCTTGCGGATTTCGGTGGTGGCGAACACGAACTTGGCGTGCTCCGGCGGCTCCTCCAGCGTCTTCAAGAAGGCGTTGAACGCCGCCGTCGACAGCATGTGGACTTCGTCGATGATGTAGACCTTGTAGCGCGCGCTGGCCGGCGCGTAGCGCACGCTGTCGTTGATCTGGCGGACATCGTCGACGCCGGTGTGCGAGGCGGCGTCCATCTCCAGCACGTCCATGTGCCGGCTTTCCATGATCGCCTGGCAGTGCACGCCGAGGTCGGGCATGTGGATGGTCGGCCCCTGCACCGAGCCATCCGGCTTGGCGTAGTTCAGCGCGCGGGCGAGGATGCGCGCGGTGGTGGTCTTGCCGACCCCGCGGACGCCGGTCAGGATCCAGGCCTGCGGAATCCGCCCGGTCTCGAACGCGTTCGAGACCGTGCGCACCATGGCCTCCTGGCCGATCAGGTCCTCGAAGCTGGAGGGGCGGTATTTGCGGGCGAGAACGCGGTAGGGTTTTGCGGCGTCGGATGCGCCGCCAAGGTCAAGGCCGCTCTGGCCTGCGCCGTCGGGCTTATCGGAGGGGGCGCCAGCGTCGTTCATGCGTCGATCCGCAACTTGGATTTCTCTTGCAGCCGGCGTGCGGATAGGAGCCAAAATCGAGCGCCGGGCGCGGAGACCGCCATTCCAGCGCGATTCGCTCAGAAAAACAGGTAGGAGACTGACGAGCGACCCGATCCGGACCTCGTTAGGGCTGCTTCCTTCCGGACCTGACCCGGTTGGCGAGTGGCTCGTCCACCGCCAATCTCCCGGTCCCTATTTGGGGCCAAAACCGCCGGAAAGCAAGCGGCCTGACCCGGCTTTGTAAGGCTGGCTTTGTGGGACTTGTACGGGAACACGGAAAGGCATTATTTGCCCCCCATGCCCGCCTCCAACTGGTCGCTGCATTCGCAGCTCAAGAAAGACACCATCGACATCGGCGACCTGCCGCTGTGCAAGGTGCTGGTCATCAAGGATGCGCATTATCCGTGGCTGCTGCTGGTGCCGCGGCGCGACGGCGCGGTCGAGATCATCGACCTCGACGAGGTCGAGCAGGCGCAGCTGATGACGGAAATCACCCGCGTCTCGCGGGCCCTGAAAGAGGTCACCAAGTGCGACAAGCTGAATGTCGCCGCCCTCGGCAACCTCGTCCCGCAGCTCCACGTCCACGTCATCGCGCGCCGCACCAGCGACGCTGCATGGCCGCGTCCCGTTTGGGGCGTGATGCCGCCGCTGGCGCATGACGCCGAGGAAGTGCAGAATTTCATTAGCGCGCTTCGCCGCAAGATCTGGTTGGGTTGAATTTCAATGTCCGCATTCGATTCCTTTCCGCTCGGCCAGCCGGCCTTTGTCACCCACGTGCTGGACCGCGCCGCGCATCTGCGCACCAACGACGAGAAGCTGTTCGCGCTGGAAGGCCACCGCGAAGCCCGTGCCTATGTGATCTATCGCGACTCGCTGGTCGTGAAGCAGGAGGATGGCGGGGCCCGCGCACTGCTCTCGCTGGAGGAAGCCCGCAGCTTTGGCGCCAATCCCGGCACGATTTTCCTAGGGCTGCGGGATTCAGCGCCGATCTTCGGCATGGGGATCGCGCCGCAGGCGGCCGAGAAGCTCCTTGGGCGCAGCGACGTTGCGATCACCGAATTGCGCGGCATGGCAATGCAGGGCGTGGTGCCGCCCGAGCAGCTCTCGGCCATCGCAATGGCGAAATCGATGGTGACCTGGCATCAGCGCCACGGCTTCTGTCCGAACTGCGGCACCCGCACGGCGATGAAGGATGGCGGCTGGAAGCGCGAATGCCCGAGCTGCAAGGCCGAGCACTTTCCGCGCACCGACCCGGTCGTGATCATGCTGGTCACGTATGGCGACAAGGTGCTGCTCGGACGGCAGAAGCAGTTCATGCCCGGCATGTATTCCTGCCTCGCCGGGTTCGTGGAAGCCGCCGAGACCATCGAGGACGCCGTGCGGCGCGAGATTTTCGAGGAGTCCGGCATCCGCTGCACCGACGTCAATTACTACATGACGCAGCCCTGGCCCTATCCGTCATCGCTGATGATCGGCTGCACCGCGCGCGCGACCAACGAGGACATCGTGGTCGACCGCACCGAGCTGGAGGATGCGCGCTGGTTCGACCATGCCGAAGCGTCGCTGATGCTGAAGCGCCAGCATCCCGACGGGCTCGCCGGCCCGCATCCATTCGCGATTGCCCATCATCTGCTCGGCCGCTGGGTGCACCACCAGAACCCGTTGGACAAATAGCGGGAACCGGACATCGTTCTGCCGATTAAAGCTGGACAATAGGTCTGGCAGTAACGGAACCATTGCGACGGATTCCCGCATGAATTTTCAGGACGGCGCCCCGAAAGTCCCGCCCCGCATCCTCTGCATCGGCCTGCCGGTGCGCGACCTGACCTTCCGCGTCAGCGTCCCGGCGCGCGGCTCCAAGGAGAACGCGACGCATTTCGACGAGATCTGCGGCGGCAATGCGCTGAACGCCGCGATCGGCATCGTCCGGCTGGGCGGGCGCGCTTCGATCTGCGGACCGATGGGGGATTCGCAGGAGACCTCGAGCCGCTACATCTTCGACAAGCTCGCCCAGGAAGGCATCGAGACCAATCATCTGATCCACATGCCGAACCTGGTCACCCCCATCTCGGCGATCATGATCGATGACAGCGGCGAGCGCACCATCGTCACCTTCCGCGATCCGGAGCTCTGGAAGGTCAAGCTGCCGCCGACCGAGCTGTTGCTGGAGGATTGCGCGGCGATCCTGACCGAGAGCCGCTGCGCGCCGTTCTGCACCGAGCTTTGCGCGGAGGCGGTCAAACGCGGCATTCCGGTGGTGGTCGACGTCGACCGCGCGATGTCGATGCGGGAGGGGCTGCTCACCGCCTCGTCCCATCTGGTATTCTCCAGCGAGCCGCTACAGGAGACCGCCGACGTCACCGACGACGGCCAGGCGCTGCACAAGCTCGCCAAGCTCACCCCCTCCTTCCTGGCCGGCACCCGCGGGCCGATGGGCACGATCTGGCTCAACGAGAGCGGCGAGCTCGAGGAAACGCCGGCCTTCCCGGTCCATACCGTCGACACGCTCGGGGCCGGCGACGTCTTCCACGGGGCATTCGCCCTCGCCATCACCGAGAAACAGCCGCTGCGCGACGCGCTGCGCTTCGCCTCGGCCGCTGCAGCGCTGAAATGCACCCGCTTCGGGGGTGCTTATGCCGCACCGCAACGTACTGAAGTTGAAGAGTTTTTGGGTCAGCACGCCGATGCCAAGCCGGCCTGAGCGGCCACGAATCGCTTGATTTGGAAGATTCTTCTCTATATGAGGGAGATTGAACCTTCATATGGAACTTTCTTCTATGACCGATGTCGCCATTCAGCTTCATGACAACAGCCGCCGCCTCGACGCGATCGATCGCAAGATTCTGACCGTGTTGCAGGAGGATGCGTCGCTCTCCGTCGCCGAGATCGGCGACCGGGTCGGACTGTCGTCGACGCCGTGCTGGAAGCGCATCCAGCGGCTGGAGGCCGATGGCGTGATCCTGCGCCGCGTCGCGCTGGTCGACCAGAACAAGATCGGCCTCGGGATTTCGGTGTTCGTCTCGGTCGAGAGCGCCGACCATTCGGAAGCCTGGCTGCGCAAATTCGCCGACGCCGTCAGCGCCATGCCCGAGGTGATGGAGTTCTACCGGATGGCCGGCGACGTCGACTACATGCTGCGCGTCGTGGTCGCGGACATGCAGGCCTACGACGTGTTCTACAAGAAGCTGATCAGCGCCGTGCCGCTGAAGAACGTCACCTCGCGCTTCGCGATGGAGAAGATCAAGTCGGTGACGGCGCTGCCGGTGCCCGCGGCGTAAGCGCCGCCGCACATCCCGCACGAGACGTCGATCGATACGCTCTCAGGTAGTTCGCTGGTTCTGCATTTACCTGAAGTTAGCGCCGGCAGCGGTATTCTGCTGCGATGGAGCCGGGGGAGATCATCCCAGCGAAACGACCGCCTGCCTGGCTGGGCGCGGCTGCATTGCTGATTGCGAGCTGGATCGTGGTCGCAGTGCTGTCGCTAAAGGTGCGTGCGGGCAGCGACGTGGTGGCCGTGGCCTTTCCGCCATGGTGGCGCGCCGAGCGCGCGCTGATGGCCGCCGCATCCGCCAATGCGTCGATCGTTCGGATGACCGCGATCCCGGCCCTGCTGGTGGTGCGACCTGACCCAAGTGGCGGGCTGAGCCGGCTGTACGAGGCCGGCGCCTTGCTGACCATGGATCCGCAGGCGATCGCCGGCTGCTTCGGGGCGGATGACGATCTGGGGGCTGGGGATGACCTTCGAAGGCGATGACATGGCCGCCCTGCGCGAGACGGCCAGCAAGATCCTGCTCGTGGTGCTGTGGCTGCACGTTCCGATCGCAGTCATCGTCGGCATGACGCTGCACACCGACTGGCTGATCCCGGCCGGCTTCATGGTCGCAATGGCGCTCGCCGCGACGATATCGTGGCGCATGTCGGGCAACGGCGCTTCGACGCAGCTGATCGTTGCCGTGGCCCTGATGGCCGGCGTCTCGATGCTGGTCTACCAGTTCGCCGGCCACCGCTGGCAGGTCGACATGCACATGTATTTCTTCGCCGCGCTGGCGTGCCTCGTCGCCTATTGCGACTATCGGCCGATCGTCGCCGGCACTTTGGCTGTGGCCCTGCACCACCTGACGCTGAATTTCATCCTGCCGGCCGCGATCTATCCCGGCGGCGCCGATCTCGGTCGCGTCGTTCTCCACGCCGTGATCCTGCTGATCGAGGCCGGCGTGCTGATCTGGCTCGCGCACACGCTTGCCGAACTGTTCGAGACGTCGGCGCGGAAGGCGGCGGAGGCCGAGGCCGCCGGCGCCGCCGAAGCGCGCGCCAACGCCGAGCGGATCGAGGCCGAACGAGCGAAGCATGATCGCGATGTCGCGCGGCGCGAGCTCGCCTCAGGCTTCGAGCGCAAGATCGGCGAGGTCGTCGAGGCCGTTGCGGTGGCGGCGAGCGCGATGCAGGGCCTGTCGACGACGATGAACGGCAGCAACGCGGAGACCATTCGCCAGGCCACCGCCGCCGCCTCGGCATCGACGCTGGCGTCGAGCAATGTGGAAACCGTCGCGTCCGCGACCGAGGAGCTGACGGCGTCGATCAACAGCATCGCCGAGCAGGTGACGCGCTCGGCGCGGATCGCCGCCAAGGCCGCCGACGAGGCGCGCCGCACCAACAGCGTCGTCGAAGGCCTTGCCGCCGGCACGCAGAAGATTGGCGAGGTGGTGACGCTGATCCAGAGCATCGCCAGCCAGACCAATCTGCTCGCCCTGAACGCAACCATCGAAGCGGCGCGCGCCGGCGAGCATGGCCGCGGATTCGCCGTGGTCGCGAGCGAGGTCAAGGCACTGGCCAACCAGACCGCCAGGGCGACCGAGGAGATCTCGGCCCAGATCCAAGACATCCAGAGCGCGACCGGCGCGGCGGTCAGCGCGATCGGGAGCATCGGCACCACCATCGCGGAGATCGACCAGGTCTCCGGCGAGATCGCGGCTGCCGTCGATCAACAGGGCGCGGCGACCCGCGAGATCTCCAGCAATTTGCAGCAGGCCGCCGATCGCACGCGGGACGTCAACAAGGGCATCCTCAACGTCAACCGCGCCTCCGAACAGGCCGGCGGCGCGACCGCACAACTGCTCGATGCAGCCAACGGCCTGTCGTCGCAATCGGAATGGCTGAAGACCGAGCTGGACCGCTTCCTGGCCTCGCTGCGGGCGGCGTGAAACTGCGGACACCGACGGTCACGCGCGGGCTTGAGCCGCATGTCCATCGATCTTCACAAGGGTCGTTCGAAGATGCATTGCCGGGTCAAGCCCGGCAATGACGATCGGCAAGCACCCAGCTCAGATCTTCTGATTGTATTCGCCGACCTCGGGATGCGTGCGCAGCACGGCATCCATCGCCTCGAACATGTCGCGCATGCGCCGCTCGCTGACCGGGCTTTCCACCACGACCACGAGCTCCGGCTTGTTCGAGGACGCGCGGACCAGGCCCCAGCTGCCGTCCTCGACCGTGACGCGCACGCCGTTGACGGTGACGAGGTCGCGGATGTTCTGGCCCGCGACCTTCCCGCCCTGCTGCTGCAACGCCTCGAAGTGCTTCACGACGGCGTCGACGACGCCGTACTTCGCCTCGTCGGCGCAATGCGGCGACATGGTCGGCGACGACCAGGTCTTCGGCAACGCGTCCTTCAGGTCGGCCATCGACCTGCCGGGGGCGCGATCGAGCATTTCGCAGACCGCGATCGCCGACACCAGGCCGTCGTCATAACCGCGGCCGAACGGCTTGTTGAAGAAGAAGTGGCCCGACTTCTCGAAGCCGGCGAGCGCGCCCAGCTCATTGGTGCGCCGCTTCATGTAGGAATGCCCGGTCTTCCAGTAGACCGTCTTTGCACCCTGCTTCTGCAACACCGGATCGGTCACGAACAGCCCGGTCGACTTCACGTCGACGACGAACTGCGCGTTGGCATTGATCGCCGACATGTCGCGCGCCAGCATGACGCCGACTTTGTCGGCAAAAATCTCCTCGCCGGTGTTGTCGACCACGCCGCAGCGGTCGCCGTCGCCGTCGAAGCCGAGGCCGACATCGGCCTTGTGCGCCAGCACCGCATCGCGGATCGCGTGCAGCATCTCCATGTCTTCCGGATTCGGATTGTATTTCGGGAAGGTGTGATCGAGCTCGGCGTCGAGCGGGATCACCTCGCAGCCGATCGCCTCCAGCACCTGCGGCGCGAACGCGCCCGCGGTGCCGTTGCCGCAGGCCGCGACGACCTTCAGCCTGCGCTTCAGCTTCGGCCGGCTGGTGAGGTCGGCGACGTAGCGCGCCGGATAATTCTCGTGGAATTGATAGGAGCCGCCGGCGTTGTTCTTGAACTCGGCGTTGAGCACGATCTCTTTGAGCCGCGACATCTCGTCGGGGCCGAAGGTGAGCGGGCGGTTGGCGCCCATCTTGACGCCGGTCCAGCCATTGTCGTTATGCGAGGCGGTGACCATGGCGACGCAGGGCACGTCGAGATCGAACTGCGCGAAGTAGGCCATCGGCGTCACCGCGAGCCCGATGTCATGCACCTTGCAGCCCGCCGCCATCAGGCCCGAGATCAGCGCGTATTTGATCGAAGCGGAATAGCCGCGGAAATCGTGACCGGTGACGATCTCCTGGCGGACGCCGAGCTCCGCAATCAGCGCGCCGAGCCCCATGCCCAGCGCCTGCACGCCCATCAGGTTGATTTCCTTGTTGAACAGCCAGCGCGCGTCGTACTCGCGAAACCCGGTCGGCTTCACCATCGGCTCGGATTCGAAGGCATAGGTGTTCGGGACCAGCGCGGATTTCGGCTTCGGAAACATGGATCGGCCTTATGGTCGTATGCAGAAAGACATCGTCGCAGCCTTTAGCGAATGCGCGGGCCGGGCGAAAGCAGAGACTGGGGCTGGTGACCGACAATTACGGCAGAAATCGCGGCAACGAGGCTACCGCCTTTATCCCGAAAATGGCTGGATTTATTGCTCCAGCAACAATTTGCCGTTGGCGTATTCGAAGCGCTTCAGCTTGGACAGGAAGGACAGGCCGAGCAGGTTTTCCGACAGGGCCTCGTCCGGCAGCACCAGCGCATCGACGTCGCGCACGGTGAGGCCGCCGATCTCGATCATCGCGAGGCGGGCGCGCGCCGCCTTGATGGTGCCGTTGGCGGTGGTGACGCGCGAGGTGTAGTCGCCCGGCACCGGGCGCAGGCCGAAGCGCGCGGCGGAGGTCTCGTTCAGGGCCACGACGGAGGCGCCGGTGTCGACCATGAAGTTGATGCGCTGGCCGTCGATGCGGCCGTCGGTCGCGAAATGACCGCGCGGATCGGGCGCGATGCTGAGCGTGCGGGCGGCATTGGCCTGCGCCACCGTGACGGCGGGGGCAGCGGTCTGCCTTGTGGTGGTCGCGGCGGCGGGCGCCATCTTGCTGGCCATCTGGGCCATGAAGGTGCCCAGCCCGATCAGGATGGCCGCGAAAATCATCAGGTTACGCATGACACCATACTCGGAAAACCGAACACGCAATTTCACCACGCCGCCCGCCCCGCCGCGAGCGAGGGCGGCGGCACGAGCCTGCCATTTTGGCGAAAAGGATGAGCGAAGCGTTAATGCGAGCCCAGAGAAGCGGCCGAATGACATCGGCCGCCTGCCCGGGCAGCCATTCGCCGTCTTTCAGACCGTCCTTCAGGCCGTCCTAGCGACCGGGCTCGGCATCGCAACGCGCAGTGCGTAATAGACCGCGCCCGCGATCCCGACGCCGAAGAACCAGCCATAGACCGCCCACCAGGCCGGCAGGATCGAAGTGAAGTTCGGCAGCACCGACGAGAACAGGGCGCCGATCGCGGCCGCGATCAGCGCGCTGACGTTCCAGCCGTTCTGGAAGCGATATTCGCCGTCCTCCTGGTACAGCGCCGGCACGTTCACGCGGCCTTTGGCGATCAAATAATAATCGACCATCATGATCCCGAAGATCGGCCCCATGGTCGCGCCGATCAGTCCGACGAACGAGGCGGCGCTGCCCTCCCAGGGCGAGAACGGATACAGCGCGAGCGCGATCAGCGCCGCGATGTAGCCGCCCTTCTTGAAGTCGATATGGCGCGGAAACACGTTGGAGAAATCGAACGCCGGCGAGACGAAATTGGCGACCACGTTGATGCCGAGCGTCGCCACCGCGAAGGTGACCGCCGCGAGCAGCGCCAGGAACCAAGAGTCGAACTTCGCCGAGATCTGGTCGGGATGCAGCAGCACCTCGTGATAGACGTTGAAGGCTGCGATCGTGGTGACGCCGGCGACCAGCGAGAACAGGATCAGATTGACCGGCAGGCCCCAGATATTGCCCTTGCGCAGCGCTTTCACGTCGGGCGCGTAGCGCGAGAAGTCGCAGAAGTTGAGATAGAGCGCGGCAAAATAGGTGATCCAGGTGGCGGCGACGGCGCAGAGCGCCGGGAAAGAGCCCGGCACGCCGGGCACGCCGGCTTCCTTGGTCTTCTCCAGCAGCACATCCTGCGGGATCGGCGCGGTGAGCGAGATGCCGCCGGCCGCGATGCAGAGATAGATCGCAAGGATCAGCATCATCAGCCATACCGCAGGACCCGCCCAGTCCTGGAAGCGCCGCACCGTTTCCATGCCGCGCTGGATGATCAGCAGTTGCAGCGCCCAGATCACGACGAAGCAGATCACCTCGAGCGTGGAATGGCCGAGCATATGGCTGGACTGGTGGAACGCCTTGAAGCTGTCGATGCGCGTCAGCAGCGCGACGATCGCACCCGAGGCCGCCGCGGTCTGCGCGCCGTACCAGAAGCAGGCCACGACGGCGCGGACCAGCGCCGGAATGTTGGCGCCCCAGACCCCGAACGAGGCGCGCGCCAGCACCGGATAGGGCACGCCGGTCTTCACGCCGGCATTGCCGATCAGGCTCATCAGCACGAAGATCACCAGCGAGCCGACGCCGATTGCGAGGATGAAGTTGACGAAGCTGCCGCAGAGCAGGAACAGGCTGGCGGCGAGATAATAGCCCCAGAGGCTGTGGACGTCGGAGGTCCAGACGTTGAAGATGCTGAACGCGCCCCAGTTGCGTTCCCTGGCCGGCGCCAGGTCTTCGTTGTACAGCGACGGCGATGCGTTCTTGATCTCCAGATTCTTGATCTCCAAGGCGGCCTCCCCAAGCTGCGAGCCCGTGATCCCATCCCAGCGTGCAAATCTAACCACCGTTTGCCGGCGCTCGCCAGCGCGAGAAGCACATTCGGTTCGTCATGCCCGGCCTTGTGCCGGGCATCCACGTCCATGCATCCCTCGAGCAGGGGAAGACGTGGATGGCCGGGACGAGCCCGGCCATGACGGACTCGTGTCAATTCTCGAGATGCCGTTTGCTCTAGGGCTTTCAGGTCCCGCGCGGTTTCACCCGCCGTGTCGGCATCGCGCTGGCGGGATCTTCCGGCCAGGGATGGCGCGGATAGCGGCCGCGCAGGTCGGAACGCACCGCGGCGTAACTGCCGCGCCAGAAACCGGGCAGATCGCGCGTCACCTGCACCGGCCGCTGCGCCGGCGACAGCAGTTCCAGAACCAGCGGCACCGCGCCCTTGGCGATCGAGGGATGGGTGTTGAGCCCGAACAGCTCCTGCAGCCGCACCGCAATGGTGGGGCCCTGCTCGGCCTCGTAATCGATCGCGAGCTGCGTTCCGGTCGGCGCCTCGAAATGCGTCGGCGCCTCGCGATCGAGCCGCGCGCGTAATTCCCACGGCAGCAGCGCCATCAGCGCGTCCGACAGATCGCCGGCGGACAGGTCCTTCAGCGCGATCTTGTCGTAGAGTGCCGGCACCAGCCAGTCGTCCGCCCGCGCGGCGAGCGCTGCGTCCGACAGATCGGGCCAGCTCTCGTCCTCGGCCTTGCGCAGGAACATGACGCGGTCGCGCCATTGCTTGGAGTGCTTCGACCACGGCAACCGGTCGAGCCCGGCAGCGATCAGGCCGTCGGCGAAGATGCGCGCGGTCTCGGCCGAGGGCGACAGCGGCATCGGTGCCTCCGACAGCGTGATCGCGTGCAGCGAGCGCCTGCGGCGGGCGCGCAGCGCCATCGCGCCGCGGTCGAACGTCACCTCTTCCATGGTCTCGATCTGGTCGGCGAAGCGCTGCTCGATCTCCTCCGGGGTGATCGGCGCCGCCAGCAGGATGCGTCCGCTCGCGGCCGTGCCGGTCAGTTCGGCAACCGCGATATAGGGCAGCCGAGCCAGCGTCGCGGTCTGCTCGACGGCGGCGCCGCGGCCATTGGCCAGCACGAAGCTGCCATTGCCGCGGTTCCTGGCGACGCGATCCGGAAATGCGAAGGCCAGCATGACGCCGGTGGAGAGACCCTTCGCTTCGCCGGCCGACGACTTCACCTGCGCGGCCCAGCGCGCCGCCATGCTGCGGGCGCTCGATGCGCGCTGCGAACGGTCGCGGCGGAACTGGTCCAGCCTGACGTCGAGATCGACATTGTCGCCGCCGAGCCCGCGCTCGGTCAGAACCGCGGCGATCTCGGCCGCCTCCCCGCCCATACCGAAGCGGGCGGAATCCACGATCATGCGCGCCAGCCGCGGCGGCAGCGCCAGCGCGCGCAGGCTCTGTCCTTCCTCTGTAATGCGGCCATCGCCGTCGAGCGCCCCGAGCTCTGACAGCAGCGATCTGGCTTCCTTCAGCGCCGGCCCCGGCGGCGGATCGAGGAAGGCAAGGCCTGCGGGATCGCTGACGCCCCATTGCGCGAGATCGAGCACCAGCGAGGACAGATCGGCGGAGAGGATTTCGGGCGCGGTGTAGGCCGGCAGCGACGCCGTCTGCGGCTCATCCCAGAGCCGGTAGCAGACGCCGGGCTCGATACGGCCGGCACGGCCGCGCCGCTGATCGACCGCGGCGCGCGAGGCCCGCACGGTCTCGAGCCGCGTCAATGCAATGTCCGGCTCGTAGCGCGGCACCCGCGCGAGGCCGGAGTCCACCACAATGCGGACGCCCTCGATGGTCAGCGAGGTTTCGGCGATCGAGGTCGCCAGCACCACCTTGCGCCTACCCTTCGGCGCCGGCGCGATGGCGCGATCCTGCACGGCGGCATCGAGCGCGCCGAACAGCGGCACGATCTCGACCGCGGCGTCGTGTACGCGCTCGGCCAAAAAAGCCTGGGTGCGGCGGATCTCGGCGGCGCCCGGCAGGAAGGCGAGCACCGAGCCGGCATCGGCGCGCAGCGCGGACGCGATCGTCTCGGCCATCTGCCGCTCCAGCGGCGCGTCGACCTTGCGGCCGACGTAACGGGTCTCGACCGGAAAGGCGCGCCCCTCGCTTTCGACCACCGGCGCGTCGCCGAGCAGTTTTCCGACGCGTGCGCCGTCGAGCGTCGCCGACATCACGAGGATCCGCAGGTCCTCGCGCAGGCCGGTCTGCGCGTCGCGCGCCAGCGCCAGCCCGAGATCGGCATCGAGCGAGCGCTCGTGGAATTCGTCGAACAGCACCGCGGCGACGCCGTTCAGCTCGGGATCGTCGAGGATCTGGCGCGAGAAGATGCCTTCGGTGACGACCTCGATCCGCGTCGCGCGCGACACCTTCGAGCCGAAGCGCACGCGATAGCCGACGGTCTCGCCGGCACGCTCGCCGAGCGTCTTCGCCATCCGCTCGGCGCTGGCGCGCGCGGCGATGCGGCGCGGCTCCAGCACGATGATCTTCTTAGCCTTGGCCCAGGGTGCATCGAGCAACGCCAGCGGCACACGCGTGGTCTTGCCGGCGCCCGGCGGCACCACCAGCACTGCGGCGTTGTGCCCCTCGAGCGTGCGGTCGAGCTTCTCGAGCACGGCGTCGATCGGCAGCGGACTATCGAATTGGCGAGGCAAGGACTCTCATCACCGCAGCGGCACTCGGGCCGGTGCGTCCCATGGTTAACAAACGGTCTCTTCTCTTGGATTTCCCGGCCTCTTAGACCATTCGCCGGCTACGGGAAACCCGCTGAAAGGCCCAGGTTCGCCGGCACATCATTTGTATGAATAAAGGAGAAAGCAACCGATCGGGCCGATGATAGGCACGATCACGCCGGAACAGGACAAAGATGACCACAAACGGCACAGCCGCTGCGACAGATCGTTCCGCCGCGCGCGCGAGCGGACGCGTCGATTGGGTCGACTATGCCAAGGGCATCTGCATCATCATGGTCGTGATGATGCATTCGGTGCTGGGGGTCGAGAAGGCCACCGAGCAGACCGGCTTCATGCATTATGTCGTGATGTTCGCGAAGCCGTTCCGGATGCCGGATTTCTTCCTGATCTCAGGCCTGTTCCTGTCGGTCGTGATCGATCGCGACTGGCGCACCTATCTCGACCGCAAGGTGATGCATTTCGCCTATTTCTACGTGCTCTGGGTGACGATCCAGTTCGGCTTCAAGGCGCCGTCGCTGGCCGCCGAGACCGGCTGGGCCCAGGTTGGGCTGCAATACCTCGAGTCCTTCATCGAGCCGTTCGGCACGCTGTGGTTCATCTATCTGCTGCCGATCTTCTTCGTCGTCACCAAGCTCGCGCGCAATGTCCACCCGCTCGTGATCTGGCTGATCGCGGCAGCGCTGGAGACCGCGCACGTCGCGACCGGCTGGACCGTGATCGACGAATTCTGCTCCCGCTTCGTCTACTTCTACACCGGCTACGTTCTCGCCGATTACGTGTTCGCGCTGTCGGACCGCGCGCGGGCGCGGCCTGCGCTGGCCCTGTTCGGACTTGGGCTCTGGACGCTGATCAATGGCGGCCTGGTTGCGCTCGAGGTGAGCGAATGGCCGGTCGTCTCGCTTGCACTCGGCTTTGCCGGCGCCTGCGCGATCATCGTGACCGGTACGCTGCTGGCTCGCGCGCACTGGCTTGGCTTCCTGCGCTTCTGCGGCGAGCATTCGATCGTGATCTATCTCGCCTTCTTCCTGCCGATGGCGGCGACGCGCATCCTTCTGCTGCGCTTCGGCATCATCCACGACATCGGCCTGATCTCGCTGATCGTGACCGCGGTCGGCGTCGCCGGTTCGCTCGTGATCTGGCGGCTGGCGCTGGCGGCGCGGGCCGATTTCCTGTTCGAGCGGCCCGATGCGTTCTGGATTGCCCCGAAAAAGGCGACGCCCTCCCTGCAGGCGGCCGAATAAGCCCCGACAGTGCCAGAAGTCATGACCGCCGGATTCGTTCCGACGGCGGGAATCCGGCCGTTCGAATTTTCCACACATTGAAATTATTGGCCTTTTGGTCCCGAATGTTTCGTCGTCCGGCCGGCGACGAAACAATTCTCCCGTTCACGAAACCATTTTCCGCTTTTCGCGCAGACATCCGGAAACGGGTCGTAACTAACAATTCTCCCAACGAACCGCCGCCCAACGGCGAACTGGGAGCCTGTCATGCCGAACGTCATCGCCATCAACGCTGCAGCCACGAAGCACATCGACGCTGCTCGCGCGACCTCGGATGAAACGCTGCTCGCGCGTATCGCCAAGAATGACCGCACCTCGATGCACACGCTCTATGCCCGTCATAACGTCCGGGTCTACCGCTTCGTGCTCCGCATGGTGCGCGACACCACCATGGCCGAGGATCTGGTCAGCCAGGTGTTCCTGGACGTCTGGCGCACCGCGGCCCAGTTCGAGGGCCGTTCGCAGGTCTCGACTTGGCTGCTCTCGATCGCCCGCTTCAAGGCGCTGACCGCGCTGCGCCAGCGCAAGCATGAGGACATCGACCAGGACGACGTGCTGGAGATCGCCGACGGCGCCGACACGCCGGAAACCTCGCTCGATCGCGCCACCACCAGCGAGATCCTGCGCGCCTGCGTGGCCAAGCTGTCGCCAGCCCACCGCGAGATCATCAATCTAGTCTACTACCATGAGAAGTCGGTCGAGGAGGCCGGCGAGATCATCGGTATCCCACAGAGCACGGTGAAGACCCGCATGTTCTATGCCCGCAAGCAGCTCGCCGACCTCCTGCGGGGCGCAGGCGTGGACAGCGTCGCCGCATAAAGGATAGCAAATTCAACAGCTTGATTGGAGACGGCGCGATTCAGGCAATTGTCCACGAAGCCGAAAAATCCAGGCGACGAAACAATTGAAACAATCGACGACATCACCCGGAAAAACACGACCTCTATACCCATATCCAACGACGCAATCCCAACCCCATTTCACTGAACCGGTTTCGATACTTCTTCGTTCTAACCTCCCAAGTAGCCTCCAACGACCCGGCCGGGATGCCCCCCAGCCGGGTCGCTCTGTTTTTGGCGCGGCACCGTGATGCCGAGCGCGCCTCGTCTCACACAGACGTGACGCGGCTCGCGACCGGTCCGCCGTAACGGCCAAACCGTCCTCGCGAAGAACATCAGGCGTACCCGGCACGGCCCTCTGGCGCGCCGGGACTTCTGATGGACGGACGACGATGCTCAGCCTTGCCCTTGCCCTGCTCGCCGGCGTCGCCACCGTCGCCGCCCCTTGCACCCTGCCGATGCTGCCGATCCTGCTTGGGGTATCGATAGGCCAGACCGGCAAGGCGCGGCCCGCGATGATCGCGCTCGGCTTCGTGATGTCATTCTCTGCGGTGGCGCTGCTGCTGAGCGCGATCACGCGCGCCTTCGATTTCGATCCGAACGTGCTGCGGACCGGCGCGGCCGTGCTGCTCGCGGGCTTCGGCCTCTTGATGATCTGGCCGGCGCCGTTCGAGTGGCTGGCGATACGGCTCACGGGTGCGGCCGGCGGCCTCGGTCAGGCGGCGCCGTCGCAGAGCCTTTTCGGCGGCTTCGTGCTCGGCTCTACGCTCGGCCTGGTGTGGACGCCGTGCGCCGGCCCCGTGCTCGGCTCGATCCTGACCATCGTCGCGACCTCGAAGGACACGGCGTGGGCGAGCCTTCAGCTCGTCACCTACGCGATCGGCGCCGCGATCCCGATGCTTGCGATTGCCTATGGCGGACAGGCCGTCACCACGCGCGTGCGCGGCATGGCGCGGATCGCGCCGCGCCTGCAGCAGGGCTTCGGCGTCGTGATCGTCGCATTCGCCGCGCTGTCCTACCTGCAATACGACACGCTGATCGTGGCGTGGCTGACCCAGTTCTATCCCAACGGCCAGATCGGCCTGTAAGCTCAAAGGAGATATCGATGTCCCTGCGCTTGATTGCCGTATCCGCTCTGGTGGCGGGCCTTGGCCTCGGCGGCGCCGTCATTCCCGGCCTCTGCACCGAGTGGGACGCGCCGGCCCAGCCGGTGCCGCGGGCGATCGCCATGACCGCCGAACAGAGCCAGACCGCGCCCGAATTCGTCGGCATCAGCAACTGGTTCAATTCGCAGCCGCTCAGGCTCGCCGACCTGCGCGGCAAGGTCGTGCTGGTGGATTTCTGGACCTATGGCTGCGTCAACTGCGTCAACACGCTGCCGCACGTCACCCAGCTTTATTCAAAGTACCGGGAGCGCGGCCTCGTCGTGATCGGGGTCCACACGCCGGAATTCCCGTTCGAGCATTCGGCCTCCAACGTGCAGGCGGCGCTGAAGCGGCACGGCATCCTCTATCCGGTGGCGCAGGACAACAATTCGCAGACCTGGAACGCCTACCGCAACCAGTATTGGCCGGCGCAATACGTCATCGACCAGAACGGCAAGATCGTGTTCCAGCACGCCGGCGAGGGACAATACGACGAGATCGACCGCACCGTCGCGCGGCTGCTCAATGCCAACAGCTAAAGCCTGATGAGATCAGGTTGAGCTGGAACGGCGTCGAAAGCTCACCTCTCCGCAACGGGGAGAGGTGAGCCGAGACCGCGCCAAGCCGATCCAGCCAAAACTCAATCCGCCTCAGTCGGACAATCCGCCCTCTTTGTCGTCACAGCCGACGTGGTAAGGTCCACGCCAACTGTGACGACGGATGGTGCCTGATGTTCGAAGGCTGGGATGCGGTCGTACTCGCCCGCGCGCAATTCGCTTTCACGATGTCGTTCCACATCGTGTTTCCCGCGTTCTCGATCGGGCTTGCGAGCTATCTCGCGGTGCTGGAAGCGCTGTGGCTTGCCACCAGGCGCGAGGTCTACATCAACCTGTTCAATTACTGGCTGAAGATCTTCGCGGTCGCGTTCGGCATGGGCGTGGTCTCGGGCATCGTGATGTCCTACCAGTTCGGCACCAACTGGTCGTCCTTTGCCGACAAGACCGGACCGGTGATCGGCCCGATGATGGCCTATGAGGTCCTGACCGCATTCTTCCTCGAAGCCGGCTTCCTTGGCGTGATGCTGTTCGGGCTCGAACGCGTCGGCCCCAGGCTGCACTTCGTGGCGACGCTGATGGTCGCGATCGGCACGCTGATCTCGGCGTTCTGGATTCTGTCGGCCAATTCCTGGATGCAGACACCGACCGGCCACGCCGTCAATGCCGACGGCCAGTTCGTCGCCGCCGACTGGCTCAAGGTGATCTTCAATCCGTCGTTCCCCTACCGCCTCGTGCACATGGTGCTGGCGGCGTACCTCACCACCTCGCTCGTGGTCGGCGCGGTCGGTGCCTGGCATCTGCTCCGCGACCAGCATCTGGCGGGAGCGCGCGTGATGTTCTCGATGGCGATGTGGATGGCGACGCTGGTGGCGCCGATCCAGATCCTCGCCGGCGACCAGCACGGCCTCAACACGCTCGAGCACCAGCCCGCCAAGGTGATGGCGATGGAAGGCCATTACCAGAGCCACAAGGACGGCGCGCCGCTGATCCTGTTCGGCTGGCCCGACCAGCGTGAGGCGAAGGTGAAGTATGCGATCGAGGTGCCGAAACTGTCGTCGCTGATCCTGAAGCATTCGCTCGACGCGCCGCTGGCCGGCCTCGACACCGTGCCGCGCGAGAACTGGCCGCCGGTGCCGATCACCTTCTGGTCGTTCCGCATCATGGTCGGCCTCGGCTTCCTGATCATGGGGCTCGGCCTGTTCAGCGTCTTGATGCGCTGGCGGGGGATGATGTACCAGTCGCCGCTGCTGCATCGCTTCGCCGTCCTGATGGGTCCCGCCGGCTTCATCGCGGTGCTGGCCGGCTGGATCACCACCGAGACCGGGCGGCAACCGTTCACCGTCTATGGCCTGCTGCGCACGGCGGACTCAGTATCGCCGCTGGCAGCGCCGGCGGTCGGCTCGTCGCTGATCGCCTTCATCATCGTCTATTTCGCCGTGTTCACCGCGGGCGTGATCTACATCCTGCGGCTGATGGCGCAGCCGCCGCATCCCGGCGAGCAAGGCCCGACGAAGGATCTTCCCGCCCGCGCGGCCGGCATCACGCCGGCGGCAGGTGCAGCCGTGGAGGGCGCGCGATGATCGATCTCGCCATCATCTGGGCCTTCATCATCGCCTTTGCCGTGTTCGTCTATGTCGTGATGGACGGCTTCGATCTCGGCCTCGGCATCCTGTTCCCGCTGTTTCCGCAAAAGACCGACCGCGACGTCATCATGAATACGGTGGCGCCGGTGTGGGACGGCAACGAGACCTGGCTGGTGCTCGGCGGCGGCGGCTTGATGGCGGCGTTTCCCCTGGCCTATGCCGTGCTGATGCCGGCGCTCTACACGCCGATGATCGCGATGCTGCTCGGCCTCGTGTTCCGCGGCGTCGCCTTCGAATTCCGCTGGCGGACCCAGAAGGCGCGCAACAAATGGGATCTCGCTTTCGCCGGCGGCTCGCTGCTCGCGACGCTGTCGCAGGGGATCGCGCTCGGCGCCATCCTGCAGGGCATCCATGTCGAGGGACGCCAGTACGCCGGCGGCTGGTGGGATTGGCTGACGCCGTTCAGCGTCCTGACCGGCGTCGCGCTGGTGATCGGCTACGCGCTGCTCGGAGCGACCTGGCTGGTGATGAAGACCGAGGGCGAGCTGCGCGACCGCGCCTACCACCTGAGCTGGATGCTGTTGGTCGCGATGCTCTGCGCGATCGGCGCCGTCAGCATCGCGACGCCGTTCCTCAGCGTGCAGTATACCCAGCGCTGGTTCGCCTGGCCCAACATCATCCTCACCGCGCCGGTGCCGATCGCGGTCGCCGCCGTCACCGCGCTGCTGCTGCGCGCGCTCAGCGACAAGAACGACCACCAGCCGTTCTTCCTGGTGCTGGCGCTGTTCGCGCTGTCCTATGCCGGGCTTGGCATCAGCATGTATCCGTACATCGTGCCGCAGAGCATCACGATCTGGCAGGCGGCGGCGCCTGCCAACAGCCAGATCTTCATGCTGGTCGGCGTCTCGATCCTGGTGCCGCTGATCCTCGGCTACACCGCCTGGGCCTATTGGGTGTTCCGCGGCAAGGTGCGTCCCGGCCACGGATACCACTGATGCCGCCAGAGAGTTCTCCAGCGAAGTGGATTAAGAAAACGCGTCAAAAAGAGAATCGAGAGCCCCGTTCCGATTCCATCGGAACGGGAATGGCTCTCGCGCCGAATCAGCGGCCGCTCGGCCAGCGCCTGCTGTGGTTCGCGGCACTCTGGCTCGGCGGCGTCGGTACCGTGGCGCTGATCTCGTTCGCCTTGCGACTCTGGATCGCGCCGAAATGAGGCGGCCGGCCCATCGGTCGACTATTCGTCGCGATAAAAAACAGAACCATTACAGTGATCTAGATCAAGGCTCGCCCTAAACTTGCCATCAAGCTGTCACTGAGATTTGATGTTCGCGCGATTTGGGTGGAGCAACCATTTGGCCGCGTGCCAACAAGGAGAGCTTTCAATGACGAAGTTTCGTCACCTGGTCTGGATGTTGATCGCGACGGGGGCGCTCGTGCTGTCGACGTCGCAGGGTTTTGCCCAGAACCGCCCGGACGCCGACGAGCCCGGTCTTGTTGCTGACGACAGCTACGAGCTCGACCCGGAATGGCAGAAGCAGGTCGTGTATTACCGGACCAACGAGGCGCCGGGCACCATCATCGTCGCGACGGCCGAGCGCCACCTTTATTTGGTGCAGGGCAATGGCCGTGCGCTCCGCTACGGTATCGGCGTCGGCCGCGAAGGCTTTCAATGGCAGGGCCTGGTGAGCATTACCCGCAAGGCCGAGTGGCCGGACTGGGTGCCGCCGCCGGAAATGATCGCGCGCCAGCCCTATCTGCCGCGCTTCATGGCGGGCGGCCCGGGCAATCCGCTCGGCGCGCGCGCGATGTATCTCGGCACCACGGTCTACCGCATCCACGGCACCAACCGGCCCGACACCATCGGCACCGCCGTGTCCTCCGGCTGCTTCCGCCTGGTCAACAACGACGTCGCCGATCTCTACAATCGCGTTCCCGTCGGCACCAAGGTGATCATCCGGCAGAAGCCCGAACTGTAGCCTTCAGCCTGCTTCGATATCCGTCCCGCTTTTCCCCCGATCCTTCGCGAGAGAGAACCCATGCGTACATTTCGAGGCGGCCTGACGATCGGGCTCGCGATCGCCGCGCTGGTTGCGGCCGCCGCCATCACCTATGAGCGTTACGACACCCGCACGCTGAAGCGCACCGTCCGTCGCGGCGACGTGCTGTGCGGCGTCAACAAGGGCCTGCCGGGCTTCTCGATCCCGGACGACAAGGGCAACTGGACCGGCTTCGACGTCGACTTCTGCCGCGCGGTCGCGTCGGCGATCTTCGACGATCCGTCGAAGGCGAAGTTCGTGCCGCTCGACGCCAGCGAGCGGTTCAAGGAGCTGCAGAACCGCAAGGTCGACATCCTCTCGCGCAACTCCACCTGGAGCATGTCGCGCGAGACCAATTACGACCTCTATTTCCCCGCGGTCGCCTATTATGACGGCCAGGGCTTCATGCTGCCGCGCTCGCGCAACATCGATTCCGCGCTCGACCTGAACGGCAGCAAGGTCTGCGTGCAGGCCAACACCACGACGCAGCTCAATCTCGCCGACTATTTCCGTGCCAACAACATGAAGTACACGGAGATGAAGTTCGACAAGCTGGACGACGTCGTGAAGGCCTACAACTCCGGCCAGTGCGATACGCTGACATCGGACGCCTCGCAGCTCTATGCGCTGCGGCTCAACCTCGCCAAGCCGAGCGACCACACGATCCTCGCCGACATCATCTCCAAGGAGCCGCTGGCGCCGGTGGTGCGTTTGCGCGACGACGACTGGATGATGATCGTGAAGTGGACGCTGTACGCCATGATCAACGCCGAAGAACTCGGCATCACCTCGAAGAACATCGACGAGGCGCTGAAGTCGAAGAAGCCGGAGGTGATGCGGTTGGTCGGCACCGAGGGCGCCTATGGCGAGGATCTCGGCCTGACCAAGGACTGGGCGGTGCGCATTATCCGCCATGTCGGCAATTACGGCGAAGTCTACGACCGCAACGTCGGCGCCGACTCCAAGCTGAAGATCCCGCGCGGCATGAACCAGCTCTGGAACGCCGGCGGCGTCCAGTACGCGCCGCCGATCCGCTGATCCACAGCGCGGCTTAGCCTAGACCACCGCTGTCGCCGCACTCTCAATTGTCATCCCCCGCGAAAGCGGGTGATCCAGTACGCCGCGGCTTCTCGGCTCAAGGCACAGGCATCTCTGGGATACTGGATCGCCAGATCGAGCCGGGGGATGACAGGGTGCGCGACGACGACGACGCGCCTCAGTACCCCTTGCCGCTCGCCAGCTGGTCGGTGTGGAAATTGCTGTCGCCGAACAGCTCCTGGCAGACCCGGGCGCGCTTCATGAAGAAGCCGATGTCGAACTGGTCGGTCATGCCCATGCCGCCATGCATCTGCACGCCTTCCTGGACGGCCAGCGTCGCGGTGGTGCCGGCGCGGGCTTTTGCCACCGCGACCGCGGTTGCGGCCTTGTCGACATCCGTATCGAGCGCCTGCAACGCCTTCAGCACCGCGGCGCGGGTGATCTCGATATCGATATAGAGCTGCGCGGCACGGTGCTGCAGCGCCTGGAATTCGCCGATCGCCTTGCCGAACTGCTTGCGCTCCTTCAGATAGGCCACGGTGCGGCCGAACACTTCGTCGGAGAGACCGACCATTTCGGACGCCACCGCGCCGCGGCCGATATTGAGCACCCCCTCGAGCAGCCCAAAGCCCTGATCGACCTCGCCGAGCACGCTGTCGGCGTTGACCTCGACATTGTCGAACACGATGCGCGCCGCGTTGTGCGAATCGACCATCGCGGTGCGCTCGACCGCGAGCCCCTTGGCCTTCGGATCGACCAGGAACAGCGTCAGCCCGTTCTTGTCGCCGGCGTTGCCGGCCGTGCGGGCGGCGACGATCAAGAGATCGGCGGTGTGGCCGTCGACCACGAAGGCCTTGTCGCCCGAGAGCTTGAAGCCGTTGCCGGAGCGCGTGGCCTGCAACTTCGTCTGCAGCGGGCGATGCTTGGCGCCCTCGTCGATCGCGAGCGCCGCCAGCAGCGAGCCGTCGGCGATTTTGGGCAGATGCTGCGACTTCTGCGCCTCGCTGCCGCCGCGCGACAGCGCCGAGACGGCGAGCACCGAGGTCGCGAGGAACGGCGACGGCATCAAGGTGCGGCCGATCTCCTCCATGACGATGCCGGCCTCGACGCAGCCGAGCCCGCTGCCGCCGAACTGGTCCGGCACCAGGAGGCCGGAGAAGCCCATCTCCGCAAAGGTCTTCCAGAGGTCGCGCGAGAAGCCGGTGGCGTCCTTGGCATCGCGCAGGCCGCGCAGATGCGCCACCGGCGCCTTGTCGCTGATGAGACCGCGCGCACTGTCGCGCAGCATGGATTGTTCTTCGGTGAGGACGAGGGCCATTGGATGGATCCGATAACTCTGATGTTGTTCGTTCAGTCGATTTTCAAGGTATCGTCATGCCCGGCCTTGTGCCGGGCATCCACGTCTTTGGACAACCGCGACAAAGACGTGGATGGCCGGGTCAAGCCCGGCCATGACGACTAAAAACGTCACGCGCCCGGCAAATCGAGGATGCGCTTGGCGACGATGCCGAGCATCACCTCCGAGGTGCCGCCCTCGATCGAATTGGCCTTGGTGCGCAGCCAGGCGCGCGGGCGGGCGCCGCCTTTGGAGCGGTCGCTCTCCCATTCCAGCGCGTCGATGCCGCCGGCCGACATCAGGATCTCGTAGCGGCGCTTGTTGAGCTCGGTGCCGTAATATTTCATCGCCGAGGAGAACGCCGGATGCGATTGTCCGGCCTTGGCGAGATCGACCGCGCGCTCGGCGGCGGCGGCGAGCGCGGCCTCGTCGACCTCGAAGCTCGCGATCTGGCTGCGCAGCTGCGCGTCATCGAGCTTGCCTTGCGCGTCCGCACCGACCGAGTCGGCGGCGATCTGGCCGAGCGGACGGCCGACGCCGCGCTCGCCCATACCGGAGATCATCGCACGCTCGTGCTGCAGCAGGTATTTCGCGACATCCCAGCCGCGATTGACTGATCCCACGACATGCGACTTCGGCACGCGGACATTGTCGAAGAAGGTTTCGCAGAACGGCGAATAGCCCGAGATCAGGAGGATCGGCTTTGTGGACACGCCCTTCGAGGTCATGTCGAAGAGAATAAAACTGATGCCGTCATGCTTCTTGGCCGCCGGATCGGTGCGCACCAGGCAGAAGATCCAGTCGGCGTAGTTGGCGTAGGACGTCCAGATCTTCTGGCCGTTGATGATGTAGTCGTCGCCATCGCCAACCGCGCGGGTCTGCAGCGAGGCGAGGTCGGAGCCGGCGTTCGGCTCGGAATAGCCCTGGCACCAGCGGATCAGGCCCGCGGTGATCTTCGGCAGATGTTCCTTCTTCTGCTCCTCGGTGCCGTATTTCAGCAGCGCCGGTCCCAGCATCGAGATGCCGAACGAGGTCAACGGCTGACGCGCGCCAATCGCAGCCATCTCCTGGCGCACGATCTTGGCCTCCTCGCCGTCGAGGCCTCCGCCGCCATATTCCTTCGGCCAATGCGGCACGGTCCAGCCCTTGTCGCGCATCCGCTCGAACCAGACGCGCTGCGCTTCAGACGAGAATTTCGTGTTGCGGCCACCCCAGAAGGTGTCGCCATCCGAGGTCATCGGCTTGCGCATCTCCGCCGGACAGTTCTGCTCCAGCCAGGCGCGGGTCTCTGCGCGGAATTTCTCGAGGTCAGCCATGGTGCGTTTCCAGTCAAAAATCGTCGAATTGGAATCGACCTTAGACCTGCGCGGCCGCCGAATTCAATATGCCTCGCGGCCGCGCCATGCTCTGGCGTCGCTACTCACTGCGCGCGATCGGGTGTATCGCCGAGATGGGGTAACGCTTGAAAAACAAAAGGAAACCGACATGCGGCTGAAACTGCTTTCGCCTAGCGAAATGAACGCCGCCCAGAAGGAAATCTACGACGAGTCGATCGCCGGCAAGCGCGGCGCGCCACCGGCGCCGATGATGGCTTGGCTGAACAGCCCGGAGATGGCACGGCACGCCACGCGGCTCGGCGAGGTGCTGCGCTTCGACACGGTCTTTCCCCCAAAACTGTCGGAGATCGCGATCCTCGTCACCGCGCGGCACTGGACCGCGCATTACGAATGGTATGCCCACAAGCGCCTGGCGCTGAAGGGCGGCCTCGATCCGAAGATCATCGAGGACATTCGCGTGCGCCGGACGCCGACCTTCGACGATCCCAAGGCCAGGGTGATCTACGACGTCGCCAAGGCACTGCACGAAGGTCACGGCCTGCCGAAGGGGCTGTATGACGAGGCGGTCGAGGTGCTGAGCCAGCGCGGGCTGGTCGAGGTGATCGGCCTCTGCGGCTATTACACCATGGTGTCGATGACGCTGAACACGTTCGAGTTCCAGCTGCCCGGCGGCGAGCTGTCGGAGCTCTGCTAGGCCCCCGCCGACCGTGGCGCGTCCGGAAACCTTGCGTTTCCGGATCGGTCGCCCTGTCCTCGGCAAATCCGGACTATATCAACGGCAGAAGCCTTGCCCGTCATGCAGGGCGCTGACCCGAACGGAGCCGGACCATGCCGCAGAATCCTCCCATCATCGCGGGCACGCGGATCGGGCATGTCCACCTCAAGGTGGCCGATCTCGACCGGGCGCTCGGCTTCTATTGCGGCGTGCTCGGCTTCGAGCTGCAGCAGCGCATGGGCACGGACGCGGCCTTCATCTCGGCCGGCGGCTATCACCATCACATCGGCCTCAACACCTGGGAAAGCAAGGGCGGCCATCCGCCGCCGCCGGGCACCACCGGCCTGTTCCACACCGCCATCCTCTATCCGACCCGCCCGGCGCTCGCCGACGCGCTGCATCGGGTGCTGTCAGCCGGCATCCAGCTCGACGGTGCCAGCGACCACGGCGTCAGCCAGGCGCTGTACTTGCGCGATCCCGACGAGAACGGCGTCGAGCTCTATTGGGATCGCCCCGAGGCCGAATGGCCGCGCAGCGCGGACGGCAAGCTCGCGATGTTCACGCGACGGCTGGACGTTGAGGAATTGCTGGAGCAGCGGGCGGCGTAATTCCGTAGCCCGGAAGGAGCTTGTAGCCCGGATGAAGCGCAGCGCAATCCGGGGTTCGCGCAGTAAGTTGACGCTGTCCCCGGATTGCGCTTCGCTTCATCCGGGCTACGGTTTCAGGAACAGGTGCGCGAGCCAGCCGGCCACATAGAGCCCAAAGCCGAACACGGTATGCGTCACTAGGCTCTGCAGCCGCGCCGCCCATGGACGGGGCGTGCGGCTCGCGGCGATGCCGGCGCCCATCGCGGGCTGCATCACCAGGAACGGCGCGGCCACGCTGCCGATCCCGACCATCAGGGCCGGAGCGATGCTGGGCTGCCGCACCCAATCGAGGCCGAACATCGCAAGCAGCACGCCGGCAAAGCCGATCCCGATCAGATAATGCGCGGTCCATCCGATGACCCGTTCGCCCGCGACCTGTGGTGACGCGGCGATGCGGTCGTGGCGCAGGCGCCCGGATACGAGATGGCCGAGCCAGCGGCCGACCAGGGCATAATCCAGCGAAGGGATGCCAAGCAGGCGCGCGCGGACCACCCCCCAGATGTCCATCACGACGGCTGCGCCGATCCCGATCAGCACCGCGCTGGCGACAAATTCCGCGGCGTCAACCATGCACGGCCTCCGCCGGCGCTCGTGCCGCGACCATCCAGCAGGCCGCGGTGAAGCAAATGTCGTTCCCGTTGATGTAACGATCGAAGGCTCCGCGCACGGTCTCAATCACCTGGGTGCGAAGCGGCTCTTCCATCGTCTGCAACATCGTCCCGACCGGGCCGAGCCAACTCACATAGCGGGTCAGCTGCGATGCCGGAAAGCCGAGGGCGACATCGACCGGATCGATCGTGATCGCGTCCCAGCCGCTATCCTCCAGGATCGTTTCGACCCGCTTCCGGTCGGCGAAGCCGAACTGCCCGGGCGCATCGGGACGCCGCGCCGGAAGATCCGGCAGCAGCGGCTTCGCCGCCTGTTCCGCCGTCGTCATGAACGGATTTTCCGCGGCGCCGCGCCACGCGATCAAGCGGAGCGCAGCACCCGGCCGGGCCGCGCGGCGCAGATCGGCGAAAGCCTGCACCGGATCGGCAAAGAACATCACCCCGAGGCGCGAGATGATCATGTCGAAACTCGCGGGCGCGAACGGATAGGACTGCGCATCGGCGCAGATGAAGCTGACCGGCCGCCCTTCCCGCTCCGCGCGGGCGCGCGCCGCCGCGATCATCGGCTCGGAGATATCGATGCCGGTGCAATGCCCTTGCCTGCCGAGCACACGGGCAACGGCGAAGGTCGTGGCGCCCGTGCCGCAACCGATATCGAGCACATCGCCAGCCCCGGCGTCAGACACGGCTCGAACGAGCAGCTCTTCAAGCGGCCTGAACATCCCTTCGAGCACGTCGCGCGTCTCGACCCAGGCGCGGCCGGCGGCGCCGTTCCAGAGTTTGACCTGCTCGTCGCCGGCTTGCGGTGCGACACCCATGATTCTCGTCCTTGTTGATGCTTGCCTCGGGCAAGCGATAGGCTGGATACTGCCAGTTCAAGTGAACTTGAGGTCAAGGGCCATGCGGGACATCGATATCGCGGAGGTGGCGGAGCTGTCGGGCGTTCGCGCCTCGACCTTGCGCTTCTATGAGGAGAAAGGTCTGATCGCCTCGCATGGCCGGCGCGGGCTGCGCCGCCTGTTCGATCCGGCGGTGCTCGACCGGCTGGCGCTGATCGCGCTCGGGCGCGCCTCCGGCTTCTCGCTCGACGAGATCGCAAGGATGTTCGCGCCCGATGGAAGACCGCGCATCGACCGGAAAATGCTTTCTGCCAAGGCCGACGAGCTCGACCGCACCATCCGCAGGCTCAACGCGATGCGCGACGGCCTGCGCCATGCCGCCGTCTGCCCGGCTCCGAGCCACATGGAATGCCCGACCTTCCGCCGCCTGCTCCGGGTCGCGGCGGCCGGCAAGATCAGCGAGCCGAGGAAGGCGAGGAAGGCGCAGCGAAAAAGATCGTAGCCCGGATGCAGCCAACGGGTCGCGCGAACGCGCGCCCGATGACAGGCTCCGCGAAATCCGGGGACTACCATTCGCTGAGGCAGCCCCGGATTACGCTTTGCTTCATCCGGGCTACAGGCTACGAGAGGTCTTTATTCCCCTCCCCCTGAAAGGGGGAAGGTCGGGATGGGGGTCGGCCGCAGGCTCTGCTGCAAGTGGAGAGAGCAGACCCCCACCCGCTTTGCTCTGCGAGCAAAGCCACCTCGCCTTTTCAAGGGGAGGTGGAAAGCTACTTCCCCTTCGTCATGATCGTCGCCGCCGCGATCAGCTCCAGGCCAATGCAGCCGTAGAACGGCAGCGAATAGCTGCCGGAGAGATCGTGCAGCAGCCCGACCACGCCGGGGCCGAAGGCGTAGGTGATCTGGTTGATCGCGGTGAGCAGGCTGACCAGCACGCCGAACGCACGCGGATCGAACTCGCGCTGCACGATCAGCGCCGGCAGCGTGATCAGATTGCCGACCGAGAAGCCGAACAGCGCGCAGGCGACGATCTGCGCCACGTCATTGTGCACATTGATGATGACGGCGAGCGCGATCGCCTGGCTGACAAAGGACAGCGCCGATGCCAGCCGCTGGTTGAGCCGGTCGATCACGAAGGAGAACGAGACACGGCCGACCACGGCCATCGCGGTCAAGAGCGCCATCGCCACCGTCGCGCGCTCGCGGCCGATCACCTGATCGAGGTGGGCGATCAGATGCACGATGAAGCCGACCTGGGCGAACAGCACCAGCGCGAAGGCAATCGAGACCGAGAGGAAACGGATGTCGCGCAGCGCTCGCGCCCGCACCTGGGTCGCCGACGGCGCGTCCGCCGCCGCCGCGGCCGTGACCGCGTGCAGATGCGCCGGCGGCCGCCCGACAAGGATCAGGATGACCGGCACCATCACCACGATCAGCAGCAGGGCGGCCGCGATCATCGCGCCGGAGAAGCCGAAGGTGCCGATCCCCGCCACCAGCAGCGGCACGCCGACGATGCCGCCGAAGCTCGCGCCGTTCAGCGCCAGGCTGATCGCCATGCCGCGCTTCTTGTCGAACCACAGGCCGAGCGTGTTGGTGATGATGCCGAGGCTGGTGCCGGCCCAGCCGAACGCCAGCAGCGCATTGGCAAGGTAGAGCTGCCAGGGTTCGCGCACCTCGCCGATCGCAACGGCTGCGATCGCCATCGCGAAGGTGCCGGCGATCAGGCAGCTGCGCGCGCCGAACGCCTTGATCGCTTCGCTGACGAAGGCAACCAGCGCCGCGCCGAACAGATAGAAGAAGGTCGTGCCCGACGAGATCAGCGACGCCGGCCAGCCGTGCAGCCGCTGCAGCTCGGCGACGTAGACGCTCTGGCCGTAGAAGCCCAGTCCCCAACCGAAGGTCGCAAGCAGGAAGCAGACGACGACGATGCGCCAGCCCTCATAACCAAGCGAGGATTCATCTGGCAGCGTGGATGAAGATGCGTCCATTTTCTTGCTCTTGCTTCTCACATCGTCAGGACCGGATTATCCGTTCTCACGATGTAAGGAGCCGTGCAAGCCGGTCACTTCGAAACTGATCGAAGTGTCAGCAATTGGCAGCAGCATGGTCCGGAAAAGTGCGAAGCGGTTTTCCGAAAAGACCATGCTCAAACGGGAAGTTCAGATGCTGGGGTCCGGGATTTCTTCCACCACGCGCAATTTCGCACGTCGCTTGGCGAATGAAGCGAACGAGAGCACGGCAAGGCCGAGCAGCACCGGCGGAAACACCACCATGTTGACGGCGTTCCAGCCGTAATGCGCGAGCAACTGGCCCGATGAGAACGAGCCAACCGCCATCATGCCGAACACGAGGAAATCGTTGAACGCCTGCACCTTGTTGCGTTCCTGCGGCCGGTGGGTTTCCAGCACCAGCGCGGAAGCGCCAACAAAGGCGAAATTCCAGCCGATCCCGAGCACGAACAGCGTCGCCCAGAAGTGCGGTGCAGTGATGCCTGACAGTCCGATCATCGCGGCCACCGCCTCGAGCGCTAGCCCGAGCGCGACGATAACGGGCGCGCCGAACCGCGCGATCAGCGAGCCCGTGAAGAAGCTCGGGCCGTACATCGCAACGATGTGCCATTGAATGCCGAAATTGGAATCGCTGACCGACAGCCCGCACATCTTCATGGCGAGCGGCGCCGAGGTCATCACCAGATTCATCATCGGATAAGCGATCACGCCGCACAACGCCGCGGCAACGAAGCGCGGCTGCTTCGCGATCTCGAGCAGCGGGCGGCCGCCAGGCAGGTCCGCAGCCGCAGGCTTCGGCGCGTCGACGCCCGACAGCACCGCCATCGCCACCAGTGCGACCAGCGCCTGCATCACGAAGGAGAACGCGAACAGATAGGGCGGCCAGATGTCCATGGTCCATTGCACGAGCTGCGGCCCGAGCACGCCGGCGAACACGCCGCCGGCCATCACCCAGGACACCGCCTTGGGCCGGAACGCGACACTCGCGCCATCGGCGGCGGCAAAGCGGTAGGACTGCGCGACGGCGCCGTAGAGCCCGCCGAGGAAGGTCGCGCCGCAGAACAGCCAGAACGATGAGTGCAGGATCGCCCAGGCGCCGAGCGCGCCGGCGAGCGTGCCGCAGAAGGTGCCGATGATGAAGGCGACGCGCCTGCCATAGGCGCGCGAGATCGCGCCGGTCGGCAGCGTGCCGGCGGCAAGCCCGAGCACATACATCGAGAGCGGCACCGTCGCGAGCGAGACGTCGGGCGCCAGCGTCGCGCCGACGATCGAGCCGGTGGCGAAGATCACGGCCGAATTCGCGCCGGTCAGCGCCTGCGCCGCCGCAAGCCGCCACACGTTGCTGCGCGCCCGCGCGTCATCGCTCGCCTCTTCCGCAGCTGTCACGTCGATCATCGGTGGTCCCGCCTCGAAGCCCCGGCGGGAGCCTCCAATCGGGCGCACTATGGAGAGCGGGTCGAGGCCGATCAACCGGCGCAAACGGGCGTACGCCATGCAGGAGGCGCACACGAGATCGCCGCGCCGAATACTCACACGCCGGCGTCGTCCTGGCGAAAGCCAAGAGCTATAGCCACCGAGTTTTGTTGTGAGAGGGATCGCGGCCCCAGCTGCGCGCAACAACCGGCTTTTGTGGCAATCGGTCCTGGCTTTCGCCAAGACGACGTCACAGATATTACATCACGCGCCACCTACCGCACAGGCTTCTTGCCGGGCCGCTTCTCGGCGCGCAGCGCGCCGGTCTTGTGCACCTTGGAGCGCGGCCCGACGAGGTGCGGCTTGTGAACGTGCCATTCAAGCGCGAGCGTCGCGGCGAAACCGAAAAAGCTCGAACGACTCATGCCGAGTCCGGCGGCATGCTTGTCGATCCGTGTGATGAGGCTCTTCGGCAAATAGACGTTGACGCGCTCGGACGGGTCGGGCGGATCGACGCCGACCATGAAGAAAGCGGCGACGTCCGAGCCCTTCGGCGCCACGATGCGCTCGATCGGGGTCGGCTCCGGCAATGGCTTGCCCTGCTCGACCCAGCCGTCGACGGTTTGCGCCAGCGTGTGCTCGGCGCGCTCGATCGCGTCTTCCTGCGATCGTCCCGCGGCAACGCAGCCGGGAAAATCCGGAAACCACGCTCCGAACGCGCCGCGCGGACCGCGCTCCAGCACGGCCGGATAAAGCCGTCTCTTCATTCTGGCCTCCGTCGTCGGAGTATGCTATTTCACACACACTGGTGTGTCAAATCACACAACACCCGACATCGTGGGGAGCGTGCGGCAATGGACCCGCAAGCCGAACTCCGCATCATCCGCGCGGCCTATGCCAGGCAGATCCTGGCCGCCGCCAACACCATCAATCCGCGGCTGACGGAGGCGTTCGCCGCCATTCCGCGCGAGGACTTCGTCGGGCCGGGACCATGGATGATGCTGCGCTGGTGGAGCCGCGACTATGCGCCGACGCCCGATGCCGACCCGGTCTATCTCTACACCAACGATCTCGTCGCCCTGCGCCCCGAGCGGCGTCTCAACAACGGCCAGCCGTCGCTGCATGCCTATCTCATGCACCAGGCCGCACCCGCCGCCGGCGAGCACGTGGTGCATGTCGGAACGGGCACCGGCTACTGCACGGGGATTCTCGCGCATCTGGTCGGACCGTCCGGCCGCGTCAGCGGCATCGAATACGATCCGGACCTTGCGGCAAACGCTCGCGCCAATCTCGCCGCTTACGCCAATGTCGAGATCGTCCAGGGCGACGGCACACAGGTCGCGTTCGAGCCCGCCGACGTGATCTATGTCAACGCCGGCTGCACCCGGCCTGCGACACGATGGCTCGACGGGCTCGCCGCTGGCGGCCGCCTGATCCTGCCGCTGACGTCGGATGAGGGATTCAAGGGTGGCGCGCCGGAGCAGGTGGCGCGCTCCGGCGCCGTGTTCCGGATCCGGCGCGAGGGCGCAGAGTACCAAGCGGACTGGATATCACCGGTCGCGATCATTCCGTGCGACGGCGGCCGGGACGAGGCGTCCGAAAAAACGTTGGCCGAAGCCTTCGCCCGCGGCGGCTGGCAGAAGGTGACGCGACTCTACCGCGATGCCGGGATCCCCGACGAACGTTGCTGGCTGCGCGGGCCGGGCTGGTGCCTGGCTTACGCTTGAGCGCGGCTACTTGCGGGCAAAAACCAAAATCATGTTGTTGGCCGGCATTTCGAAGCTGCCGTCAAGCTTCAGCCCGACGCTTTCCGCCAGTGTCTCGAGATCGGCGATATCGCGCACGCCCCATTCGGCGTCGCGTTCGCGCAAGGACGTGTCGAATACGGCATTGCTGAGCGCGGTATGCTTGCCGCCGCGCTTGAACGGGCCGTAGAGGATCAGCCGGCCGTCGGCGCGCAGGTGCCGCGCGGCGCCGGCGAACAGGCCCTCGGCGACGCGCCACGGCGCGATGTGGATCACATTGGCGCAGAAGATCGCGAGCAATCTGTCCGGACCTTTGCCGTCCGACGGCGCCGGTGACCAGGCAAGGTCGGACAGATCGATCGGTTGCGGCGGCCGGATATTGGCGAGGCCGGCATGCACGCGCCAGGCCTCGATGCTGCGCAGGTGCGCCGCATGGAGGTCGCTCGGCCACCAGGTGATGTCGGGCGTTTGACCGGCGAAATAGACGACATGCTGGCCGGTGCCGCTGCCGGCTTCCAGCACGTCGCCGGACTGGCCGGCGAGGTAGTCCTTCAGGACGGTCCAGATCGGCTGATGGTTGCGATGGAACGCCGCCGCATCGAGCCGACCGTCGGCCTCGACCGGCTGGCCGTCCTTGCCGAACTCCACCACGAATTCCGCCACCGCGCTTCTCCTGTTGGCCGTATGTAGACTGTGCAGCCACGATGAGCAAAACGGAACCGACAGAGCGCCGTTGCTCCCTCCCCGTCACCCCCGCGCAAAGGCTCCGCCTTTGTCGCTGGAGGCGCGAGCGGAGCGAGCCTCGAAGAGTCGACGGCCCGACTGGTGGCCGATTCATCCTTCGAGGCTCGCTACGCTCGCACCTCAGGATGACGGTCTGGTATCATCCGTACGAACCGCCGCCCTGTCATTAACCCCGCCGCAACGCGCCTATTCTCCGTGTTGCCAGCCGATGGCCTTTGTGCTTTCCACTCTTTATATTGCGATGGGATCATCGAGATTGAAGCCCGGGAAACGTCCTTGATCGCCACTTTCTCCAAGCCAGCCTTCGTCCTGGCGCTGCTGGCAGGCACCGCCATGGCCGCGCAGGCC
Organism: Bradyrhizobium sp. BR2003; assembly: GCF_009720285.1. Classification (NCBI taxonomy): domain Bacteria; kingdom Pseudomonadati; phylum Pseudomonadota; class Alphaproteobacteria; order Hyphomicrobiales; family Nitrobacteraceae; genus Bradyrhizobium; species Bradyrhizobium sp. BR2003. Next base: position 6,097 of record NZ_SMYJ01000045.1, on the reverse strand, counting down.
CAATCCGCCGCCGAGGGACAAAAGCTCGCCTTCGACCGCGGCAAGGGCAATTGCCTGACCTGCCACGTCATCAAGGGCGGCGAGCTGCCCGGCACGATCGGCCCCGAGCTGACTGGCCTGAAGGCCAAATACAGCCGCGACGAGCTGATCGCGATCGTGACCGACGAGACCAAGCGCAATCCGCAGACGGTGATGCCGCCGTTCGGCCGAAACCGGATTTTGAGCGAGAAGGAAATCGACGCGGTGGTGGACTTCCTGCAGACGCTGTGACGCCGCGACCGTCGCTTGAGGAGATTTTTTCGATGAACATCACGACCAGCGAATTTTTCAAGGCGCGCCGGATGGTGCTGAAGGGCGCCGGCGTCGCCGCGCTGATCGGCCTCGGCGTCATTCCGTTCGACGTGCCGCAGGCGCTCGCCGCCGCCAACGACAAATATCCCGAAGACGCATTCAAGCAGAAGACCGAGGCCGACGCGATCAAGGCGCTCTATGGCAAGACCGCCGAGCCGTCGGACAAGGTCAAGATGGACGCGCCGGAGATCGCCGAGAACGGCGCGGTGGTGCCGATCTCCGCCACCACGACGCTGGCCGATGTCACCTCGATCTCGTTTCTGGTGAGCGAGAACCCGATCTCGCTGGTGGCGTCGTACAAGATTCCGGCCGGAACGGTGCCGACCGTCGCCAACCGCATCAAGATGGCGAAGACCAGCAACGTCACCGTGATCGTCGAGGCCGGCGGCAAGCTCTACAGCGCCAAGAAGGAAATCAAGGTCACCGTCGGCGGCTGCGGCGGCTGAGTACGCATGATCCGGAAAAGTGGGAACCGGTTTTCCGACAAGATCATGCGCAAACAATGAGGATAAACCAGATGGCATCGAGCATTCGCGTGCGCGCCACCTCAACCGGCGACACCACCGAGGTGCAGGCGCTGATCCAGCATCCGATGGATTCCGGCTTCGTCAAGGACGCCAAGGGCGAGATCATTCCGCCGCATTTCATCCAGCAGCTCACCTTCGAATATGACGGCAAGCCGGTATTCGTCGCCGACTGGGGCGGCGGCGTCTCCAAGGACCCCTATGTCAAGTTCGCCTTCAAGGGCGGCAAGAAGGGCGACGATCTGAAGGTCAGCTGGGTCGACAACAAGGGCGCGACCGACACCACCACGGCGAAGATTCAATGACGCGGCGCCTCGCAATCCGTGCAACGATAGCCGCGCTCGCGCTCGGCTTGCTGGCGTGCGCACCAGCGCGCGCGGCCGACAGCGTCGATCCCGCCGCCGACAAGGCCGCGTTCCAGAAATTCTTCACCAGCAAATTCCCCAAGCTGAAGCTCGAGGATTTCGTCAACGGTCCCTATTCGATGAATGAGGACCTGCACAGGCAGTGGGAGGAGAAGGAGCAGTTTCCGCCCTACGAGTTCTCGCTCGAAGCCGGCAAGGAGATGTTCGCAACGCCGTTCAAGAACGGCAAGACCTACGCCGACTGCTTCCCGAACAAGGGCATCGGCATCCGCCAGAACTATCCTTATTTCGACGAGAAGGAAGGCAAGGTCGTCACGCTCGAGCTCGCGCTCAACCGCTGCCGCGAAGCCAATGGCGAGGCGCCGTTCTCCTATGTGAAGGACGACATGGCAGCGCTCACCGCCTACATGGCCTTCACCTCGCGCGGCAAGCCGATGGACATCAAGATCCCGAACGATCCGCGCGCGCTGGAGGCCTATCAGAAGGGCAAGGAATATTTCTACACCCGCCGCGGCCAGCTCAATTTCTCCTGCGCCACCTGCCACATCCAGAGCCCGGGCGAGCGGATCCGCGCCGAGGTGCTGGCGCCGGCGCTCGGCATCCTGAACGCGATGCCGATCTACCGCTCGGAATGGAGCGGCATGGGCACGACCAGCCGCCGCTTCACCACCTGCAACAGCCAGATCCGCGGCGTGCCGCTCAACCCGCAGGACGACGAGTACCGCAACCTCGAATACTATTTGTCCTATGTCAGCAACGGCCTGCCGATTTCGGGGCCGGGAGCACGGCCATGAGCACGGCCATCAAAGCTGTCCTCGCAGCATCGACCCTGCTGGTCGCAGCTGCGACCGGCGCCCTCGCCGCCTCCGAGGCCGACTACAAGGCGGCCTATGCCGCGGCTGAGGCCGCCAACAAGGAAGCAGGCGCCCTGCGCAACCAGTGGACCACCACCGCCTCGACGCTATCTGCCGCAAAAAAGGCCGGTGAGGCTGGTGATTTCGACACCGCAGTCGCCAAGGCCACGGAGGCCGAGGTACTGGCAAAGGCCTCGATCTTCCAGGCCACCAGCGAAAAGGAACGCTGGAAGGACATGGAAGTTCGTTAAGAGCGCGCAGGCCAGGGGCCGCGCGGAGAGAATGATGATCATCCGCCGCCGGGAATTCCTGAAAGCTGCGGCCGCCGCAACGCTGACGGCCGGCCTGCCGCGCCTTGCCCGCAGCGCCGACACCGCCAGCGTCTACGACCTCGAACGGTTCGGCAACGCCCGCATCTTGCACATGACCGACACGCATGCGCAGCTGAAGCCGGTGTTCTTCCGCGAGCCCGGCGTCAATCTCGGCGTCGGCGCGATGGCCGGCCAGCCGCCCCATCTCGTCGGCAAGGCGTTCCTCGACCGCTTCGGCATCCGGCCCGACAGCGCCGACGCCTATGCCTTCACCTGCGTCGAGTTCGAGAAGGCCGCCGGCCGCTTCGGCCGGCTCGGCGGCTTCGCGCACCTGAAGACGCTGGTCGACAAGCTGCGCGCCGATGTCGGCGAAAGGCGTTCGATCCTGCTCGACGGCGGCGACCTCTGGCAGGGCTCAGGGCTCGCCAACGCCATGAACGGCGCCGACATGGTGGAGGCCGCCAATCTGCTCGGCATCGAGGCGATGACCGGGCACTGGGAATTCACCTATGGCGAGCAGGTGCTGCGCGACAACCTCTCCCGCTTCAAGGGCGAATTCCTGGCGCAGAACGTGTTCCTGACCGAGGAAGCCGCGTTCAACGACGCCAAGGCGTTCGACCCGGCCTCGGGGCGGGTGTTCAAGCCGTCCTTCATCAAGGAGATCGGCGGCCATCGCGTTGCGATCATCGGCCAGGCCTTCCCCTACGTGCCGATCGCGCATCCGAAGCGCTTCACGCCGGACTGGAAGTTCGGCATCCGCGACGAGGAGCTGCAGAAGCTCGTCGACGGCCATCGCAACAACGACAAGGTCGAGGCGGTGATCCTGCTGTCGCATAACGGCATGGATGTCGACCTCAAGCTCGCCAGCCGCGTCACCGGCATCGACGTCATTCTCGGCGGCCACACCCACGACGCGATCCCGATCCCGATCACGGTGACCAATGCCGGCGGCGTCACGCTGGTGACCAATGCCGGCTCCAACGGCAAGTTCATCGGCGTGCTCGATCTCGATCTTGCCAAGGGCAAGGTCGCCAACGTTCGATACCGGCTGCTGCCGGTGTTCGCCGAGCTGCTGAAGCCCGATCCTGCGATGCAGACGCTGATCGACAAGATGCGCGATCCGCATGCCGACGAATGGAACAGCAAGCTTGCCTCGGCCGACCGGCTGCTCTACCGCCGCGGCAATTTCTCCGGCACCGTCGACCAGTTGATCTGCGATGCGCTGCTGAACGAGCTCGATGCCGAGATCGCGCTGTCGCCGGGCTTCCGCTGGGGCATCACCACGCTCGCCGGCCAGCCGCTGACCATGGAAGACGTGCTGTCGGAAACCGCGATCACCTATCCGGAGACCTACGTCGCCACGATGACCGGCAGCCAGATCAAGGATGTGCTGGAAGACGTCTGCGACAATCTGTTCAACGTCGATCCCTATTATCAGCAGGGCGGCGATATGGTCCGCGTCGGCGGCCTCGCCTACACCTGCACGCCCGGCGAGACCGTCGGCAAGCGCATTTCCGAGCTGAGGCTCGGCAACGGCAGGCATCTCGAAGCCGGCAAGCACTACAAGGTCGCAGGCTGGGCCTCCGTCAACCAGCAGAGCGGCGCGCCGATCTGGGATGTCGTCGCGAGGCACCTGCGCTCCGGCCGGCCGCCGAACCGCGACGAGCCCGGCGTCACGCTGAAAGGTGTCGAGGACAACCCGGGCATCGCGAGGCACGGATGATGCGCCGCGCGCTCATCGCTGCGCTCGGCCTTGCGGCGATCGCGCTGGCGACACCGCTCGCGCGCGCCCAGCTGGCGCCGTTGCAGGACAAGCCGTTCGCCGAGCACAAGGTCGTGCTGCAGCTCTCCGACAACGATCCGAGGAAGCAAGGCCTCGTCATCAGCGTCGCCAACAATCTGATGAAGCACTACGATCCCGACAAGGTCGCGGTCGAGATCGTCGCCTTCGGCCCGGGCATCGACCTGCTCAAGCCCGACAACCCGAACCGCACGCTGGTCGAGAGCCTGGTCGCGCAAGGCGCGCGGGTCGACATCTGCCTCAACACCGTCGACACGATCGAGCGCGACAGCGGCAAGCGGCCGGACTATATCGCCGCCGCCACCCCCGTGCAGGTCGGCGTCGCGCAGATCTTGCTGCTCACCGAGAACGGATACACGCTGGTCCGTCCGTAACCCTAATCGCCGTCGTCCCCGACGCCACCATCGTACCATCGGGAGTGGTGCAACTGATGGAGCTGCGGGAGCAGGGCCGGAGTTTCGTGCGGCCGTAGAGCTCGCATCAGCCCAAACCCATCGAAGCCGTCATCCTGGGGAGCCGCGAAGCGGCGTCTCAAAGGATGCACGGCCCCGATGTCTTCACGGGCGCCGTTCCTTTCCTGGAAGATTCGGGCCGTCCACGCTTCGAGGCTCGCTTCGCGAGCACCTCCAGCGACAACGGCAAAGCCGTTGCGCGGGGGTGACGGGACGGGAGTCGCACGGGGATGGAATTGCTTTGAACGGGCCCTATCTATGGAATAATATCCTTTATGTGACTCGGCTCGGAGAATAGGTAAGCCGTCATGATCTTTCGCCAGCTCTTCGACAGCGTATCCGGCACCTACAGCTATCTGCTCGCGAGCCGCGCCGGCGGCGAGGCATTGATCCTCGATCCGGTGCTGGAGAAGGCCGACCGCTACTGCAAGCTGCTGCAGGAGCTCGACCTCAGGCTGGTCAAGGCCGTCGATACGCACCTGCACGCCGATCACGTCACCGGCCTAGGCGAGCTGCGCGACCGCACCCAGTGCATCACCATCATGGGCGAGCAGAGCAAGGCCGACGTGGTGTCGATGCGCGTCTCCGACGGCGACAAGGTGACGATCGAGGGCCTTTGCCTCGAGGCGCTGTACACGCCCGGCCACACCGACGATTCCTACAGCTATCTGATGGGCGACCGCGTCTTCACCGGCGACACGCTGCTGATCCGCGGCACCGGCCGCACCGATTTCCAGAACGGCAGCGCGCGGGCGCAGTACGATTCGATCTTCAACCGCCTGCTGAAGCTGCCCGACGAGACCATGGTGTTCCCTGCGCATGACTATAAGGGCGACACCGTCTCCACCATCGGCGAGGAGAAGCGCTACAATCCGCGGCTGCAGGTCAAATCGATCGACGACTATGTCGAGCTGATGAACAACCTCAATTTGCCGAACCCGAAGCTGATGGATGTCGTGGTGCCCGCCAACATGCATGTCGGCCTGCACCAGGACGAACTCGCCAAGGAAGGCCTCTCCCTCAGCGCGCGCGACGCCATCGCGAGCCTCGGCCGCCCCGATATCCTCCTGGTCGATTTGCGCGAGAGCGGCGAGCGGGCCAAGCACGGCACGCTCGCGGGCGCGCTGCACGCGCCCTATCCGGGGATTTGCGCCACCCTGCAGCCCGGCGGCATGCTGCGCGAAGTCGCGGCCGCAACCGGCCGCCGCGTGGTGTTCTTCTGCGCCTTCGGCGAGCGTTCGGCGATGGCGGTGGCCGCTGCGAAGAAAGCCGGACTGATCAACACCGCGCATATCGAAGGCGGCATCGACGCCTGGAAGAAGGCCGGCGGGCCCGTGGTGATGGGGTGACCCCGTAGTCCGGACGAAGCGCCGCGCAATCCGGGATCAGCCGATCCGCGGATTAATGAACTGCACCCCTGATGTGAGACACGATAATCA